>DASXCK010000180.1:0-13843 GCA_036491235.1 Xanthobacteraceae bacterium
CGTGTAGCCGTCGGGCTCGGCGCGCACCGCAAAAGTGCCGCCCACCGTGCCGGAGCCGCCCGGCTTGTTCTCCACCACGATCGACTGATGGATGCGGTCCGACAGCATGGCGGCCATGATGCGCGCCGGCACGTCGCTCAATCCGCCGGCCGCGAACGGGACGACCATCGTGATGGTGTGGTCGGGGTAGTCCGCGGCCCGCGCCGGCGCGGCGGCGAGCGAGGCGGCGATGGCGGCGAGTGCGAGGCAAAGACGACGGCGCATGGGGCCTCCTGTGCGGCTGCTCGATTGTGCGGCGGCGCCGATCATGTGCCAAGTACCGAAATCGTCATGGCCGGGCTTGTCCCGGCCATCCACGTCTTTCTAAATGTCTCCGTCAAAAGACGTGGATGCCCGGCACAAGGCCGGGCATGACGAATCTGGAGTAGATGTCATGCCCAAGAGCGCCACCGTAGAGCCGCTGCTGCCGGTCGAGCTCGGGCGCGGCAAGGTCAGGTTCGCGCAAGGGGTCAAGGCCGGGCGCTGGGTGTTCGCCACCGGACTGATGGCACAGGACTTCGCCAACGGCATCGCGCCGGACGTACTCGCCGAGCGCGCGCCGCATGCGGGCCTGCCCAAGCGCGAGAAAGAGGCGCAGCGCATCTTTGACAATCTCGATGCCGTGCTGCGCGCCGCCGGCGCCGATCGGGCGAACCTCGTGCGCACCGACCAGTACTACGCGACCGTGAAGGCCGTGCCGCCCTATCAGCAGGTGCGCCGGGAATTTTTGCGCGGGCGCATCCCGCCCTCGACCTCGATCGCGATGCAGAAGCTGCTGCTGCCCGGCGCCGACATGAACATCCAGGCGCTCGGCGCGATCCCGGCACCGGGCTTCGAGGTCGCGCATTTGCAGCACGCGCAGCTCGCCGGCCGACCGACCTCGGGCTATTCGCCGGCGCTCACGGTCGGCGAGTTCATCTTCATTCCGGGCATCACGTCGCTCGCCGTCGGCGACGAGCCGCGCCGCAACGGCGTCGCCGCCGCCGCGCTGATGCAAGAGGGCGCGCAATGGGGCGGCCAGCCGATCAAGCTCGAGACCAACTTCATCATCAAGCAGCGCATGCAGGCCTCGCTGGCGCTCGCGGGCGCACGGCTGGAAGATGTGGTTCATGCGCAGGTCTATCTCTCCGATCGCGAGGATTACGCGGCTTTCAACGAGGCCTGGACGCGGCATTTCGGCGAGAACGGCCCGACCTGCTCGATCATTCCCTGCATCGAGCGCGGGCTCGCGCCCTACGACGGCAAGATCGAGATCAACGTGCTGGCGGCGCGGCCCGGCAGCGCCGGGGTGCGGCGGAATATCGATGCGGGCGTGCCGACCGCCTTCCGCCACCAGCCGCAGGCGGCGCGCGCGGGCGACCTCGTATTCATTCCGGCGCTGATGGCGGCGGATCGCGACGGGCTGGTGGAAAACGCGGCGGTCGATGCGCGGCAGCCGTATTTCGCATCGTCGGCGGACGCGCAGGCCGAGGTGATCGTCGAGCGGATGGCGCGGCTCGCCGAGGCGGCGGGCACTTCACTCGCGAATGTCGTGCGGGTGCTGATGTTCCTCACCGACATCCGCGATTTCTATGCAGTGTACAAGGTGTGGGAGCGGCGGATGGGTGGCGCGCCGCTGCCGTTCTCTGCCGTCGAGGTGCCCAGCCCGCTGCCGGTGCCGGGCGCGAGCGTGATGATGGAGGCGTGGGTGTGGGCGGGGTGACTGTGCGGGCGTTTGCATTTTCCCTCTCTCCATAGGGGACCCATAGGGGAGAGGGTGGCGAGCGAAAGCGAGCCGGGTGAGGGCCGCTCGGCGTTTCGATGGGAACTTCGAGATCCCTTCACCCTTTCCTCCCCCTGCGGCGAGAGGGAGCGCAGGCGCCCGTCGGGTGGCTTGAAGCGTTGCGGTGTTGTACGCCGACGCAATCAAGGAAGCTGATCTTACAATGTCCGACGCCTCTCTCACACCCCTCCCCCCGCAACGCCATCTCTTCGATATCCCGGACGACGTGGCGTTCCTCAATTGCGCCTATATGTCGCCGCTGCCGAAGGCGTCGATTGCAGCGGGCGAGCAAGGGCTGCGGCGCAAGGCTCATCCGTGGTCGATCGCGCCGGGGGATTTCTTCGACGGCAGCGAGGCGGCGCGCGGGTTGTTCGCGCGGCTCGTCAACGCGCGCGCGGACGACATCGCGATCATCCCGGCGGCGTCCTACGGCATGGCGCAGGCGGCGCACAATATCGCACTCACGAAGTCGCAGACGATCGTGACGCTCGCCGAGCAGTTCCCGTCGAACGTCTATCCGTGGATGGAGCTCGCGGCGCGAAGGGGCGCAACGCACGTGACGGTGCCGCGGCCGGACGACGACGACTGGACCGCGGCGGTGCTCGCGCACATCGACGGCTCGACCGGTCTCGTCGCGGTCCCGCACTGCCATTGGACGGACGGCGGGTTGCTCGATCTCGAAGCGATCGGCGCAACGTGCCGGCGGGCCGGCGCGGCGCTTTGCGTCGACGGCACGCAGTCGGTCGGCGCGCTGCCGTTCGACGTTCACCGGATCGACCCGGATTTCCTCGCGGTCGCCGGCTACAAATGGATGCTCGGGCCGTACAGCCTCGGCTTTCTCTATGTGGCGCCGCGCCGGCAGAACGGCGTGCCGATCGAGAACAACTGGCTGGCACGCCGCGACTCGGAGGATTTCGCCGGGCTCGTCAACTATCAACCCACGTATCAGCCGGGCGCGCGGCGCTTCGACGTGGGCGAGCGCAGCAATTTCGCGCTGATGCCGGCGGCCGGCGCGTCGATCGAGCTGCTGCTCGACTGGGGCGTGGCGCGTATCTACGCGACACTGCGACGGCGCACGCATGCGATCGCGGAACGCGCGCGCGCCGAGCTCGGCATCGGCAGCGTGCCGAACGCGCGCCGCGCCGGGCATTATCTCGGGCTGCGTATCCCGGGCGGCGTGCCGGACGACCTGCCGGCGCGGCTCGCGGCCGGCAACGTGCATGTGTCGGTGCGCGGCGCCGCGGTGCGGGTGACGCCGCATGTGTGGAATACGGATGCCGACGTGGAGCGGCTGTTTGCGGTGCTGCGGGAGGCGGTGAAGAGCGGATGAAGGGCGCGCCTCCTTCACCCTCCCCTGCAGGGGGACGGTCGGAAGGCAGCGAGCGAAGCGAGATGCGTTCCGGGGTGGGGTGTGGAACGCTCGGCTTATTCAGCCATCCCACCCCGACCGCCTTCGCGCTCACGCGCTACGGCGGTCGACCCTCCCCCTGCGGGGCAGGGTGAAGAAGTGCTCAGCTCACCTGCAACACAGCCCTGCCCGTCACCAACCCGCGCTCGACGCGGTCGTGGATCAGCTCGGCGTCGGCCAGCGGGCGCAGCTCGGTGACGAGCGGCCGCACGACGCCGCGGGCGACGAGATCGCAGGTTTCCAATATCTCGGCGCGGGTGACGTAGCGGCTGCCGAGGATCGATTGCTCGGCGAGCAGCATCGCGCGCCCCGCGACGTTGAACGGCTGGGCGGCGCCGCCGAGGATGACGAGGCGGCCGCGGCGGCCGAGCGCCCTGGCGCCGGCCTCCAGGGTCGCGCTCGTGCAGACGTAATCGATCACCACGTCGATGCCGGCGCCATGGGTGAGTTCGCGCAGTGCTTCGGCGACGTCGTTGCGGCGCGCGTCGACCACTTCTTCCGCGCCGGCCTTGCGGCAGGCATCGAACTTGTCCGCCGCGACCTCGACGGCGATCACGCGCGCGTTCGCCCACGCCGCCATCATCACCTGGTGGATGCCGACGCCGCCGCCGGCGCCGATCACCGCGACGGTTTCGCCGCCGCAGATGCCGGCGCGGCGCAGCACCTTGTAGGGGGTCGCCAGCGCATCGGTGATGACGCCGGCCTCGGCGGGCTGCGCGCGCCAGTCGAGCGCCGCGGGGTATTTGACGAAGATGTGCGCCGGCAGCTTGATGTACTCGGCATAGCCGCCGTCGCACTCGATGCCGACATTGCCGCCGTCGGCCGCGCACAGCGGCTCGAGGTTGGCGAGGCAGTGCCGGCAATGGCCGCAGTTGAGATAGTAGTAGGCGGTAACGCCGTCGCCGACCTCGAGGCTGGTCACGCCGGCACCGACCGCGACGATCTCGGCGGTGATCTCGTGCCCAAGCACGCGGGGGAAGTTGGTTTTTCGCCGGCCGGCCTTGACGTGCTGGATGGTGAGACCGGAGCCGCAGGTGATGACGCGCGCGACCGCCTCGCCGGGCCCGGGGGTGGGATCGGGAAGCTGCACGGCCTCGAAGGCCGTGTTGGGGCCGCGCAGCAGCATTGCTTTCATGAGAAGCACTCCGCGTATCCGTCGCACTCGACCACAAACAGGACGTCATGCGCGGGCTCGTCCCGCGCATCCACGTCTTGCTTCCCGAAAGCAAGACGTGGGTGGCCGGGACAAGACCGGCCATGACGTGGAAAACCTGGCAGCGCCACGCTCACCGGGTTCAACTTGCCAACCTTCTCGCCACCTTCATGCGTTGCACATTGTCGCCGGCGAGGTGGCTCCAGATGAAGGCGTCGCGCACGAGCTTGTCGGTGTGGTGGTCCATGACGCAGCCGTCGGCGCCGCGCACGTCCATGTAGAGCTCGGTCACCTCCTGCACGGCGTCGGTGGAAAAATTCATCGCAAGGCCGGCGTTGAACGAATGCACCTTGTTGTCGTGCTCCCAGGCGACACGCATGACGAAGCAGCGCAGCGCCTCGGTGAGCGCCTGCATCTTGCAGATGGCGAGCTGGACGCCCTGCTGGGCGAACAGCGGCTGGCCGCCTTGGCTCTCGGTCCTGGCGAAGCGCATCGCACTTTCGCAGGCGTCGTCGCAGATGCCGAGCGCGTTGGCGGCGAGCTCGAGGTCGCCAAAAATATCGCCGCCGGTGGTGTCGCCCCCCTTGCTGCCGGATTTGCGCACCGCGCCGTTGACTTCGCCGACCACGTTCGCGTGCGGCACGCGCGCGTTCTCGAAGATCATCTCGCCGTTCTGGTAGAAGCGCCAGCCGGACTTGTTGAACACCTTGCCGATGCGGAAGCCGGGCGTGTCGCGCGGCACCAAAAACATCGTCGTGCCCTGCCGCAGCGGCGCGTTCGGATCGGTGCGCGCGTCGATGAAGAAGAGCTTGCCGACCGGCGCATTGGCGATGAACGCCTTCTCGCCGTTGAGGATCCATTCGTCGCCGTGGCGTTCGGCCCGCAGTCGCAGGCCGGCCTTGGGATCGTCGGCGGGCGGCAGGCGGTTGTCGGAGCCCGCCCCCGGCTCGGTGATGCCTTTGCCGAGCACGAAGGTGTCGTCGGCGATGAAGTCGGGCAAAAAGCGCTGTTTCTGCGCCTGCGTGCACGAGGCCGAGATCAGGTGGCTCCATTTCCAGTTCTGGCTGAACGCCTTCGAGATGGCGCTGTCGGCGCGCGCGATCTCGGCCATGACGAGGGCCTGCGAGACGAAGTCGGCGCCATGGCCGCCCCATTCCTTCGGCACCGCCAGCGTACGGAAGCCGAGGCGCGAGCCCTTCTTGATGATGTCCCAGTCCCAGGTCTCGGCCGCGGTCGGGATCGCGTCGCGTTCGAGCGAGATCGGCCGCACCTCCTCCTCGGCGAATTTGCGCGCCGCCATCTGCCAGGAGCGCTGCTCGTTGCTCAGGGTGAAGTCCATGGAACTCTCCTATTCGTCATTGCGAGCAAAGCGAAGCAATCCCGTTCCGCTCACGCACGCATTTGTCGGTCGAGCTTGCTTCGTCGGCCTACGGCCTCCTCGCGATGAGGGTGAAACTCACTCCGCCGCCATCCCGGCGGCGGCGCGGCGATAGCCCGCGATATGCTCGGCGATGCGCAGGCGCGCCTCGCGGTTGCCGTCGCCCGCATGCTGGCAGACGCGCGCATCGTGCAGGTACTTTTGCAACGGCATGTCGCGCATCACCCCCATGGCGCCGAAGATCTCGGCGGCGTCCTTGGTGGCCTTGACGATCGCGTCGGAGACGAAGACCTGCGCGACGATCGCGAGCGGCAGATCGGACAGGCTGCGGTCGGCGACCGCGTCGGGATGATCCGCCGCCCAGGCCGCCTGCCGGACGGCGGCGCGCGAAATCTCCAGGCGGATCGCGATGTCGGCGAGCTTTGTGGCGATCGCCTGGTGCTCGATCAGCGGACGACCGCCCTGGATGCGTAAGTGCGCGTACTCGACCGCGGCCTCGTAGGCGGCACGGCCGATGCCGATGTTGATCGCCTGCGCGAGCGGAGCGCCGCGGCCGTCGGCGGCGCGCAGCAAGGCGGCATCCGCGGCGAGCAGGTTGCCGGCGGGCACGCGGCAATCCGCGAAGGTGACGTCGCCGCATGTTCCGTGCGGCCAGGGCTTGTCGTGCGGTGTGACGATGACGCCCGGCGTATCGGCGGGCACCAGGATGACGCTGTCGCCGCCGCGGCCGGCGATGTTCACCGACACTGCAAACAAACCGGCGATCGGCGCGTTGGCGACGCCGGTCTTGGTGGCGGTGATCACCCAGTCACCGTTGCCGGCCTGGGCGGCGGACGCGGCGAGCGCGGGCGGCATTAAGCCGACACGATGGTAGGTCACGCCAAGCCGTGCATCGGTGCCGGCCTCGCGATCCCCGAAGGCAAGCTGCGCGCCCTCGTCGCCGAGAAATGCCGGCAGCAGCCGGTCGCGCTCGGGCTCCGGCAATGCGCGATCGAAAATGACATGCGCGAGCCGCGAGGTCTCGGCGAGAATCGCGGCGATGTCGGCATCGCCGGCGGCGAGCTCCTCGGCGACGATGGCGCTGGTGAGCGCGTCGGCGCCGACGCCGCCGTTCTCCTCCGAGAGCGCGAGCGTGCGCAGGCCGAGGCGCGAGGCCTCCTCGATCAGATGCGCCGGCAGGCCGCGATCGGCGACGTCGAGGCGATCGGCCTTGAGCACCACCGGCTTGATCTCGCGGGTGACGAATTCCCGCACCGTGTCGCGGATCTCGAGCTGCTCGGGCGTGAAATGGAGATTGTACATGACGGTCTCCGATTAAAGCTCGCGAGTGTTAGGCGGGCGCCCCGCCTGCGCTCCCTCCCCCCTTGCGGGGAGGGTCCGGGCGGGGGGTCGGCGTAATTGCACGAGGCTTCTCCACATAACTGCTACCCCCACCCCTAACCCCTCCGCACACGGAGGAGGGAAACAGGCAGCGTGTGTGGAGAGGTCGCACATCAACAATCACACCGCCGCCGCGATCGCATCGCCCATCTCGTGCGTGCTGGCGCTGCCGCCGAGGTCACGGGTGAGATGCCGCGCCTCGGCGATGATCTTGTCGACGGCGGCCGCGATCAGCGCGCCGGCCTTGATCGCCTTCGGCTCGCCGCGCTTGCGGCCGAGCCAGCCGAGCAGCATGCCTCCGGAGACGATCATCGCGTAGGGGTTGGCGATGTTGCGGCCTGCGATATCGGGCGCCGAGCCGTGCGTCGCCTGCGCCATGGCCTGGCGCTCGCCGACGCACAGGCCGGGCGCGAGACCGAGGCCGCCGACGATGCCGGCGCCGATGTCGGAGAGAATGTCGCCGAACTGGTTGGTGGTGACGACCACGTCGTACGGCTGCGGCGCCATGGCGAGCTTCATCGAGATCGTGTCGATCATCGCCTCCTCGAACGCCACGTCGGGAAACTCACGCGCGACCTTGCGGCATTCCTCGGCGAACATGCCGCAGGCGAGGCGATAGACGGGCTCCTTGTGCGCGGCGGTGACTTTCTTGCGCGGCCGCGTGCGGGCGAGCTCGAATGCCTCGCGTGCGACGCGATTGGAGCCGCGGCGGGTGATCACGCGGGTCGCAATCGTGATGTCGTCGTTGGGGCGAAACTCGGGGTTGCCGGCGATCACGGTCTCCGAGTAGAGCATGCCCTCGGAGAGCTCGCGCACGAAGACGATGTCGACGTCCTTGTGGATCGACTTGATGTCGGGAAACGAGCGCGACGGGCGCAGCGCGGCATAAAGCTCGAGCTTCTTGCGCACCGGCGGCATCACCCAGGTGGCGTCGCCGCGCGGATACGCGGCGTGGCCGATCGGCCCCATGATCCAGCCGTCGAGCCCGCGCAGCGCCGTTTCGGTCGAGGGCGGCAGCGTATGGCCGTGCTGCTCATGGCCGTGCTTGCCGATCGCAAGCGGCTGCCACGCGATCTCGAGTCCGGCACGCGCGGCGGCGGCCTTCATCACCTTGACGCATTCGGGCACGACCTCGTGCCCGATGTCGTCGCCGAGCAGGATTCCGATCTTCACGTGCGACGTCTCCCCCGGCCCGCGCGGCGAATGTTGTTTTTGGCTGCCGGAAGGGTACCGCCGCGATGGACGCGAGCGCAACGGGCGGCGCTTACGTTCTTCAGTCGGCGTCATCCGAGGTGCGCTTGCGCCGAGCAATGTCGACGTCGGCATACGCCACCTCGCCGGTCCCCAACAGCTTCGTCGGCGCCGTCATGATCGGCTCGATGAGCGTCTTCACCGCGGGCCCGATGGCGTCACGTGCGGCATTCATGTGGTCGGCGGTGTCCCACAGCGTCACCGTGATATGCCGTCCCTCGCCGAGATGGGTGACGATCGTTCCGAGATAACCGGGCTGGACGGCGTGCTCATCCTGGAACGCCTTGAACTCGGGCCGTTCGGCGAGCGGCGTGTCGAGCGGGTAGGTCGTCTCGCGAATGACGGCAAGCATACGGACTGACTCCTGCGGTGGTTTTTACCGTTCGCGGGCTGCCCGGGCCGGAAGCGGAAGCCGTCACCGGCCTGCCCGACCGGCCCAAGGAAAATGCGGCGCCAAGATCAATCGAAGGCTGTGCAATCGCACCAAAGTGGCAACGCCCAAGCGGCCGTCGACGTTCCTTTGGGACACTCGTCTTTTCAACATCCTTCGCTCAGCAAGACTTCTCTGACGGCTTCGGAAAAGCGCCTTCTGCGCCCGTCGATGACAACCCAGTCCGCATCATCGGCAGCGGGGACGGCACGCGGCAACCCGTGCGCCATCAGCGCGCGGGCGCAGCCGACCCAGTCGCCGTCCGCGACCGGCTCATTGCATGAGGCCCACCCGAGCGTGCCGCAGACGTTGTCGCGAAACCCATGCTCTTCTTTCCAGCTCGCACCGTGCTCCAGCAGAAATCGCGTCAACGGCGCATTGCCGCGGAAGACCGCGAGGTTGAGCGCGGACGCGTTCCAGTCGCCGCCGCGCGCCGCGATCGGCCAGCCGAGCTCCACCATGAGCTTCGCGCCATCGTCGCCGCCGCCGGCGACCATGTCGGGCAGCCGGCGCAGGTGCGCGTGCGACAGCGAGCCAGGCAGGTCGCGCCGCCGCGCACGAATGCGGTGAGCCTCGGCCTCGTCGCCGCCCGCGCAGGCGGCAACGAACTGCTCGTCCTCCGAAAGCACCGCGGCGGCGCCATGATCGCGCAGCAGCGCGGCAACGTCGCGCAGCCCGAGTTGCAGCGCCAGGCTGTAGGCAGGGACGCCGGCGGGTGTGGCGCTGCGCGGTGAGGCGCCGGCGGCGAGCAGCGCCGCGACGTGCCGGCGCGAGCGGCGCCGGTTGAGCGCCCAGAGCAGCGGCGTTCCCCAGTCGGTCAACGGCGGATGGCGTGCGGGCTCGTTGGCGTCGGCGCCGTGGGCAAGCAGGACGTCGAGCGGCGCAACGTCGTCGAGATCGAGGGCGCGGTAGAGCGCGTTGCTGTTCGCGATGCGGGCGCCGTGCTCGAGCAGCACGCGGGTGCAGGCGGCGTTCTCGAGGGAGTGATAAAGCGACTCGCCGTCATTCGGATCGGCGCCGGCGTCGAGCATGAGCTTCGTCAGCGCGGGATCGCGATTGACCCCGGCCGCACCGTAGAGCGCCGACAACGGAATTTGGTCGTCCGGGGCGCGCAGCGACGCCGGCGGCGAACGCGCGCCGATCCGCTGGTTGGGATCGGCGCCGGCCGCAAGCAGATGGCGCGCGCTGCCGCGCAGGCGCTCGGCGAACGCCGGCACCCGCAACAGACTCGAATGTGTCACGGCGACGAGCGGCGGCAGGCGCAACGGTCCGCCCGGACGGTTGACCCACGTCGGGTCCGCGGCGGTCGCGGCCCGCAGGGCTTTCTCGTCGCCGACCGCGCAGGCGACGTACGCATCGCCGGCCGCGAGATCGGGGTTCTCGGCCAGCATGCGGACGGCGATGCGCGCGTCGGCGGGATTTTCGCCGCCGCTGACCTCGCCGGCATACACCAGCGCAAGGAAGCCGAGCGTGCGCGCGGCGCGATCGTGGCGCGCGCCCGCACCGGCTTCGACATAGGCGCGCAAATCCGCCCACGAGGCGAAGCCGTAGCTGCGCGCGACGCATGATTGCGCGTCGTGCAGGCGAAGCCCAAGCGCGACGATCTGGTCGTCGCTGCGGCCCGCGGCGGCAGGCAGCGACTGGCGAAACTGCGCGATCGCATGCGGATCGCGGCTGCGCCAGGCGCGGAGCAGATCTTTTGCTTGTTTCTTGAGATGGTCGAGATTCGACCGGTCGGGCAATCGGTTCACAGGAGACCTCCGTGCAAAATCGCCGACGGCCCGCAACACCGGCTGCACAAAGGCTCGAAGCGCTTTTCAAGAAAGCTGCAAGTGGGTTCAACCCTTCCCGCGGGCCCGGGTGCGGCTTGCACCGCGGCGCCAAGCTAGGACCGGCTCGGCGTGGGGTCAATCCCGGCGGGACCGGACGCCGAGCCCATTGGCGCAGACTTCCATCGAGCACGCGCACAAGGCCGCAGGCCGATACGCCACAAAGCGCTGATCTTCGCCAGAGCGTGGCGACAAGCCGTCGGAGAGAGACGCACCAAGCTGACCGTTGGTACGCGCCTGCAAAGCGCCGGCGGCGCGTGCCTCGTTCAACGCAATGAGTAACTCGTCAGCCTGCGTTATTCCTCGACCGCACGAACACCACATCGAGGCGAGGTCGTCACTGCTGTTTCGGAATTTTCGCTGCCTCGACGATAGCTTGATTCACCGCGACGTCGTGCCGGAAGAACGCCTGCATTTCAGTGCGGCTCAAGGGCATCGGTTCGAAGCCGAGGTTGCTGGCGCGGTCATGCACCAGCGGCACCGAAAGCGCTCGCTGTATCTCGGCGTGGAGCTTGTCGAGAATTGGCGCCGGCGTCTTGGCCGGCGCAAACACCGGAATATAAAATGGATAGATCGCATCTTCCTTCAGGCCTGCCTCGAGCATCGTCGGCACCTGCGGCAGCGCGAACGATCGCTTCGCGCCACCGACCGCGAGCGCCGCAAGCTTGCCGTCGCGGACGAGGCTGAGCACCGTCCCGATCGGCGCGACGCTGAAGTCGATCCGGCCGGCAACGACCTCGACCATGTAGTCGCCCCTGAAGGGCACGTGCTGCGCGACGAAGCCGGCACTCAACATGAGCCGCGCCGCCCCGAGGTGGGCGGCCGAGCCGACGCCCGGCGTCGAGAAGTTCAGCGTGCCCGGTCGGGCCTTTGCTTTGGCAATCAAATCCGCCAAGTCGGTGAAGCGGCCGGCCGGGGCGACGACGACGAGCGGCTGCTGTCCGAGCGGAATCACCGGCGTGATGTCGGCGAGAGTGTCATACGGCAACTTCGCATAAAGCGCGGCGGCCGATGCGGCCGCGCCGTAAACGAGGAGCGTGTGTCCATCCGGCGCGGCCTTGGCGACGTAGCTCGTGCCCAGCGTGCCGCCCGCGCCGGGCCGGTTCTCCACGATGAAGCTCTGCCCGACCTGCTGACCAACCTGCTGCATCACCAGTCGCGCGATGCTGTCGACCGACGTTCCGGCGGGAAGCGGGACGACTGTGGTGACGGTGCGGGTCGGCCAATTCTGTGCGTCTGCCGAATGAGGTGAGGCGAGCGCGAGAAAAAGGCTGCCGATGATCAATGCCCACGATCTCATCGATGTCTCCGGCCATGCAGGCGGGCGCCGTTGATCGGACCCGCGGAGCGGAAAATCGCTAAGTCATTGATTTCTGGCGCTCCCTACGGGAATCGAACCCGTGTTTCAGCCTTGAGAGGGCCGCGTCCTAGACCGCTAGACGAAGGGAGCGTGGGGTTTGGAATAGCGTTGATCAGTGGGCGGTGCAAGAAGGCAAGAAGGAGTGAGGTTTCTGTCTCTCTCACCCCGCGGCCGGGTCAGCCGTCCGGCGATTCCCGACGGGAATAGTGGCGGGCTTTTCGCGATCTTGCTTGCTTTCAGCCCTCAATGGACGTTGGCTGAAATTCTAGTCTGGGATTTCTGCGCGTGGTCGCCCGCCGCTGATCGTCGGCGGGTCTTTTGTTGCCGCAAGGAGCGCGGCCCCTGGTTTCGTGTCTCACGCCAGGGGCGCAGTCCACAGGCCCGCCCTTGTATTTCGTTGTTATTTACAAGGAACGGTCCTCGGCAATGTGACAGAAATCCTAGTTCTACGGCTCCGCCGCGAACTTCAGCGTCCCGGTAAGCCGCAGGGTGTTGATGTCGTAGGTGCGCACCTCGAGGCTGCCGCCGACGTCGAGGATGACGGCGATGCGGCCGCCCGACACCGACGTGCTCACGACCTTGGCTCCCTTGGGGAGCAGTGCGGTCATGTCGGTCGGCTGGGAGGACGCGCTTCCCTGCTGATGCAAAAGGCGATAGCCGATGACGCCGAGGATGGCCGCGACGGCGAGCACCGTGGTGGCGCCGGAGATCACCATCATCCAGCGCATGCGGGCGATGAACCGCAGCTGCGCCGGATCGGGCGCGGCGGCGTCTTGCGCGGAATCGAGGGGCGCCTTCGCGCCGGACGGATTGGTCATGGTCGAACAACAGGCTCGGTTGCAAGCTCGGTTGGAGGGCCGCCTCGAGAGCGTCGAGGTCGGCGTGGAGGACGCCGGCGAGCGGCTCGACCGCGTGCTC
This sequence comes from Xanthobacteraceae bacterium, assembly GCA_036491235.1. GTDB lineage: Bacteria > Pseudomonadota > Alphaproteobacteria > Rhizobiales > Xanthobacteraceae > JAVDCA01. Next base: position 12,909 of record DASXCK010000180.1, read on the forward strand.
GCCGCGCACGTGACGGCGCTCTCCCGCACCCGGCTCAAGGCGCTCGTGCTCGCCGGCCACGTCGCGATCGGCGGGCGCACGATCCGCGATCCGGGCCATCACGTCAATGCAGGCGACCGGCTGACCGTGGAGGTGCCGCCGCCCGAGGAGGCGGTGCCGCAGGGCGAGAAGATCCCGCTGACGATCGTCTACGAGGATGACGACCTGATCATCATCGACAAGCCGAAAGGCCTGGTGGTGCATCCGGCCGCCGGCCACCGCACCGGCACGCTGGTCAATGCGCTGATCGCCCATTGCGGCGCGAGCCTGTCGGGGATCGGCGGCGTCAAGCGCCCCGGCATCGTGCATCGCCTCGACAAGGACACCACCGGGCTCCTGGTGGTGGCGAAGAACGACCGCGCCCACCGTTCGCTCGCGGCGCAGTTTGCCGATCATGGGCGGACCGGCCCGCTCGAGCGCGCCTACCTCGCCTTCGCGTGGGGCGTGCCGGACCGGCCGCGCGGCACCATCGACAAGCCGCTCGGCCGCCACCCCCAGGCGCGCGAGCGCATGGCGGTCCGGGCGACCGGGCGCGAGGCGGTCACGCATTATGAGGTACTGGAGCACTATGTGGGCACCGACGGCACCCCGGTCGCCAGCCTGCTGCTATGCCGGCTGATGACCGGCCGCACCCACCAGATCCGGGTCCATCTTGCGGCCATCGGCCACCCCCTGATCGGCGACGGCGTCTACGGGGCGGGCTTTCGCACCAAGGCAGCGCTGCTGGGCGGGCCAGCCCAGGCCGTACTGGGGGGTCTTGGCAGACAAGCCCTGCATGCCCATATACTTGGCGTCGAACACCCGACCTCGGGACAGCATCAAGTCTACCGCTCCGAACTACCCGCTGACCTCGACTTTCTGCGCAAGGCCTTGCGCGGAACGAATGCGCGTGCCGC
>DASXCK010000181.1:0-16145 GCA_036491235.1 Xanthobacteraceae bacterium
ACGTCGAGGCGCTGGCCGGCGTCGATCGGATCGCCTTCCCAGCCGCCGTCGCCCTTGCCGATGTAGAGCTTGCCGTCGGGGCCGAACGTGATCATGCCGCCGTAGTGATTATAGTACGGCTGCGGGATGTTCATGATCACCTTCTTGCTCTTGATCAGCTGCTCCTTGGTGATGCGATCCGGGCTCTTGGGATCGACCGTGAAGCGCACGATCATCGAGGCGCCGTTGAACGGCAGCGACGCGTAGTGGACGAAGACGTAGCCGTTCTCCTTGAACTTCGGATGGAACGCGATCGACCACAGGCCCTGCTCGACGAAGCCGGTCTGCACGTCGGAGCCGAGCGGGTTGAAGTTGGTGAGGTCGAGGAAAGGATCCGGCAGGACCTTGCCGTCTTTGGCGACGACCCGCACGCGGCCGACGCGCTCGACCACGGCGATGCGGCCGGAGCCGTCGTTGAACGCGGTGACGCCGACCGGATCATGGAAACCGTCGGCGACTTTCACGAGCGCGAGCTTCTGCGCGCCCGGTATCGATCCGCCCGGCTGAGCGACCTCGGCCGGTGTTGCGGGAATCTGCTGCGCATGGGCGACGGAAACGCCCAGGCATGCCGCCGTCAAAAAGACGGCAAGCGCCATCCTTCTCATGAAGGCTCCTCCCTTTGGGTCGTATCGCGTTGTGTCGTATCGCGGCCGCGAAATTCTCAATCGTCTTCGGTCGGCCAAGGTCGATGATATCTCGTTCGGGGAAAGCGGCAATAGGCGACACGTTCAGAGGTTGCGCGGCACGCATGCGCGCCAAGCAGCCCAGCCCGGCGATCAGGCGCGATCCCGGGATGGGATGCCGCCCGCTGTGCCGGCTGGATCGACGACGAGCGCCACCACCACGATCAGCATGACAGCCGCATCGACGGCATGCAGACCAAGGCCGATCGGCCATCGCCCGTCGATCGCGCGATGCGCCAGCACGTATTGCAATCCGATCTGGATGAACGGGACGCATGCGAGCGTCACGCGGTACCGGCGCGGCGGGCCGGCGAGCCATGCGAGCACCGGCAGCGGCACCACCAGCCACTGGAAAATCGCAACCCACTTCTGGTGATAGGCCCACCAGTCCGGATTGGTCAGCGCCGCCATGCCGGCAATGAAAAACTGCACGAGCAACGCGACGAGGAGCAGCGCGCCAACACCGCGCATCAGCGTCCGCGCGATGGCGGGCACGGGCCTGCTCACGCGAGATCGCGCCAGCCGATCTTTTCGTCGGCCAGCTGCGTCTTGAAAGGACCCACCTCGTCACCAAACGGCAGGTCGACCGACGCGCCGGCCGGATGCTGCAATGCGAGCGCGATGGCGAGGCGATCCCTGCCCTCCCCGCCTTGCCAGGCGCGCGTCAGCGCCGCGATACCCTCCGCATCCGCATGGGGCGCAACGCAGCGCCAGAGCTCGGCGCCGACCGGGCGTCCGGCGGCCCAGCGCTCCTGCGCGAGGTCGACCAGCATGCGGGCGAGATGCGGGTTGGCGCGGGAATCCAGTTGCTGGATCGGCCACAGCGACGAGCCGATGAACAGCGCCTTCACGACCATGTGGTTCCAGGCGTCCTCGGCAAACACCTCGGCCGGATAGGGATTGTTGTGCACGACCGCCTCGAACACCGGCTTCATGCCGGAGCGCACCGCCTCGCGGGCGCGCGGCTCGATCAGCGCGGCGCCGGGGTAGAGCGGCAGCCCGCGGCAGAGCGCGATCAGCTCGTTGAGCTCGGCGCTACTGCAGAAGCCGTCGAAGCGCGCCGCGAACGCGGCATCGTCGCCGTCATGGCTCGCGATCATGAAGGCGACGCGGGCGAGCTGGTCGACGCTCCAGTCGGACGGATCGAAGCCCGGCCGCAGCGCCGCCGCGCGCGCCCGGTCGTCGTCGCCGAGGCCGAGGTCGGCCTTGCCGAGGCGGCGCGGCGCGAGGCCGATCGCGACGCCGAGCGCGCGGTCGCCCGCGGCATGCACGATGCCGTCGATGGCGCCGCGGAACCAGGTCGAGCCGGCCGCTCCGCCGGCGCGCGCGACCCATTCGTCGGCGAGCGCCAAAAAGCCGTCGAGCAGCGCATTCTCGCCACGACCATTGCGAAAACGATGCGCCGCATTCGTCATGCTCAGGTCCCCGGGATCGACGCCTGGAAGAGCCGCGTCAGCGGATAGCCGAGCGCGCAGCCGAGCACGAGCCGATAATCGCCGCCGCCCCATGCGACCGCAACCGCGTCGACCAGCGAGATCGCGGCGATCAGGCCCGAGACGGCGCGCGGCACCGCGCCGGGCATCGAGCGTCGCGCCAGCAGCCACACCGCGGCCGCGTCGGCGGCGAGCAGCAGCACGAAGGCGACCGGCACGATCCATCCGCTCGCGATCCACGGCAACGCTGCGACGAGCGGTGCGGCGAGCAGCGCCATCGGCCAAAAGCTGCCGACGGTGTCGAGATTCTCCTGCCGCGCCGCATAGGTGATGCCGGCGGTGTGCGCCGCGAGCACGACGGCGCCGATCGCCAGCGCGAATGACACCTGGCCCGTCATCGCGGCGCCGGCCGCGACATAAACCAGCGCACGGCAGAGCCCCATGATGGTGGGACCGAGCGCATTGCCCTTGTGCCACACATCATAGAGGACGATGGCGCCGGCGAGCGCGATGCCCCAGACCGCGGCGGCGAGGCCGAACGGCGCGATCAGCACGATCCCGAGGGCGAGCAGGCCGAAGCCGATGGCGGATACGGTGCCGGCGGCGATCTCGCCGGCCACGATCGGCCGGGTCGGGCGTTCGCCCGCATCGATCGCGCGATCGAAGAAGTCGTTGAGGTACATGCCGCCGATATAGAACGCGCTCATCGCGAGCGTAATCAGGACGATGTCGCCGACACGGCGCGCACCGCCCGCGATCACGGCGCCCGCGATGACGTTGGTCCACACGGTCGGCAGGTTGGAGATGCGGCCGAGCCGCAGCAGCGTCGAGCGGCGCAAGCCGGGGGCGGCAGCGATACTCATCCGGCGAGCCCCTGCGCGCAGAACGCGATCTCGCGCGCTATGGCGGCGGCCTTCGAGCCGGTGCGCAGGCCTTCGGGCAAAACATCCCACGTGTAGGTCTCGACCTCGAGATGGGAGGAACGATGGCGCGTGCGCAGCGCCGCCAGCGTGGCGACGAGATCGTCGCGCGTCGACTGAAGGTCGCCGAGATCGGCGAGAAAGACCGGCACGTGGCAGTGGATGCGCCACTCGGGCGCCGCGCCGCCGTTGAGCGCCGCGACCGCCTCGGGGAGGTCGACGTAACGCGTGAGGCCGTCCTCGCGGCGCACGATGGTTTGATGCAGGTAGACGCCGTCGTCGTAGCGCATCACGGCGGCGACGAGGTCGCGGGTCATCGCGGGCACGCGCATCGCGGCCGAAAGCTGGATTTTGGGCACCGCGATGCCGGCGCCGATCAGCCGATCGAGGGCCGCAACCGGGTCCTCATATTCGACGGAGCCGTGGCAGACGTCGTAGCAGATGCCGAGATGACGCCGGAGCAGCATCTCGGCCTCGCCTGCGCCGACGCGCGCCAAGGCGGCGAATTTTTGTATCGCGTCGGGCACAAAGAGGGCGCCTTCAAAGAACGCGACGCTCTCCCCGACCGTCTCCAGAAAGCAGCACGGGTCGGGCTCGAGCGCGAGCGCGATGCGCTTGCCGGTGGTGCGCTCGACGTCGACGAGGTTGGCGACCGCCGCCAGCAGGCGCGCCGTCATGGCCGCGACGGCGCCCTCGGCGCGGCCGTTCGGCTTGAATGCGCCCGGCACGGTCGAGATGCTGCCGTCGACGCCGTCGGGCAGGACGGCGGCGAGCACCGCGGCGCTGTCGGCCGTGAAGGCGACGCGCTCGTCGCTGCGCCAGTCCGGCAGATAGACGTGCTCCTTGACGCGCACGCCGTGAAACGGGCCGAACGGAAAGGCGTTGATGGTGAACACATAGGCGCCGAGCCGGGCGAGCTGATCGCGGAATGCCGCGATCGCGTCGGGCGCGCGCGCCGCGGCGGCGGCCTCGCCGGACAGGCGGAGCCCGATGCCGAGCGGGCGATCCGGCGCGACCGCGGCCTTGATCGCCGGCACATGCGCGTCGAGGCTCGCGCAGATGTCGGGCCAGCGCTCGCCGGCATGGATGTTGGTGCAGTAGGTGAGATGCACGTCGCCGGGGAGCCGGTCGAGCTTCATGGCCGCCGCGCCCGCCGCTCGAGCCAATCGATGCACTGCGCGACAGCGCCCGTGTCGATCGTGTGCACCTCGATCCCGCGGCCGACGCCGGCCAAGAGCGTGATCGTCAGCTCGCCGCCGAGATGCTCCTGGAAATCGGCGAGACCCTGCAGAATGGCGAGCCGCCCCTGCGCGTCACGGCCGTTGAGCGCATCATGCCAGAGCGTGAAGCCGAGCGTCTCGAGCAGGCGCACGACGCGCTCGTCTTCGCCCGCCGCAAGCAGCCCGGCCGCGACCGAATAGCGGGCATCGAGCGCGACGCCGATCGCCACCGCCTCGCCATGGCCGACCGCATGATGCGTCAGCTGCTCGAGCTTGTGCGCGGACCAATGGCCGAAATCGAGCGGGCGGGCCGAGCCCGCCTCGAACGGATCGCCGCCAAGCCGGATCTGGCGCATGTGCAGGTCGGCCGTGTCCTTGATCAGTCGGTCGAGATGCGGCGGCGAGAAGCGCGCGAGCGCGGCGGCGTTATCTTCCAGCCAGCGGAAGAAATTGCGGTCGCGGATCAGCGCGACCTTGACGGCCTCGGCCATGCCGGCGCGCTTTTCCCGCGGCGGCAGGATATCGATGAAGGCGCTGTCGTTGATCACCGCCCAGGGCGGCGCGAAGGTGCCGACGAGGTTTTTCAGGCCGAGCGCGTTGACGGCGTTCTTGACGCCGACGCCGCTGTCGCCCTGCGCCAGCACGGTGGTAGGCAAGCGCACATGCCGCACGCCACGATGAAAAATCGCCGCCGCATAGCCCACCGCATCGAGGACCGCGCCGCCACCGATCGCGATCGCATAGGAATGGCGATCGATCCGGTGCTGCGACAGGGTGTCGAGCAGCCGCGGGATCGTCGCGGGATCGTTCTTGCACGCTTCGCCGCCGGCGACGACGGCCGGCTCACCCGCGATCTCGATCGATTGCGCGTGCGCGGCCGCGTAATCCGTGATGCGCGCGGCCAGGTCCGACATGACGGTGAGCACGCCCGCGTCGATGAAGATCGCGCAGCGGTGACGCTTATCCGGTTCGCGCCGCGCGAGCACGTCGATCAGGCAGCGATTGGCGGGATCGAACGCATCATGCGTGAAGGCGACCGAATAGTCATAGGCGACGCTGAAGGACTGCTGGCGAACGTCGTTCTCCCGGCTCACGGGCCTCTCGAGCATCGCACTCTCCTCCCGCGGCGCCCGTGTTGTGCAAGGGCCGGCGCCACGGCTACGCTGCATGTCGCGAACCGGTTCGCCTTCACGTGCGCGTCCCTCGCACGGCGGCTCGCCATCGGAAGGGTGCACTCCGTTCGTCGATTTGGCAAGCCGATGCCGGAGAGGAACCAAGGTGAAACCGCTGCTCGCGATGATCGTCGTCGGACTTACGCCACGGCATCTTGTGCGCACGCCGAGGCTTGCGGCGCTTGCGCGCGACGGCGCGATGCGGCCGCTCGCGACCGTGACGCCCGCCGTCACCTGCAGCGTGCAGGCCACGTTCACGACCGGCCTCGCGCCGCGCGATCACGGGATCGTCGCCAACGGCTGGCTGTTCCGCGACCTGATGGAGGTGATGCTGTGGCGGCAGTCGAACCGCCTCGTCGCCGGCGAGAAGATCTGGGAGGCGGGCAAGAAGCGCGACCCGGCCTTCACCTGCGCCAACATGTTCTGGTGGTTCAACATGGCGTCGAGCCACGACATCGGCGCGACGCCGCGCCCGATCTACAAGGCGGACGGCCGCAAGCTGCCCGATTGCTACACGGTGCCGGCGTCGCTGCGCGACCGGCTGGGCGAGCGGCTCGGCCCCTTCCCGCTCTTCCAGTTCTGGGGACCCGCGACCTCGATCGCCGCGACGCGCTGGATCGCGGAGGCGACGAAGATCGTGATGGCGGAGAGCCATCCGACGCTCACCCTCGCCTACCTGCCGCATCTCGATTACGACCTGCAGCGCTTCGGCCCGGACGCGGCGCATCCGGCGATGCAAAAATCCCTTGCCGAGATCGACGACGTGGCGGGCGACCTCGCCGAGACCGCGCGGGCGCAAGGGCGCGAGGTGATCATCCTGTCGGAGTATGGAGTCACGGCCGTGGACCGGCCGATCCACATCAACCGCGCGCTGCGCGAGGCGGGCTTTCTGGCCGTGCGCACCGAGGAGGACGGCGAGCTGCTCGATCCCGCCGCCTCGACGGCGTTCGCCGTCGCGGACCACCAGATCGCACACATCTATGTAGCCGAGCCCGCACGGGTGGCGGACGTCCGCGCGCTGCTCGAAAGCCTGCCGGGCGTCGAACGCGTCTATGATGCCGGCGACAAGCACACGGTCGGCCTCGATCATCCCCGCGCCGGGGAGCTGGTCGCGATCGCGGACGCGCGCTCATGGTTCACATATTACTATTGGGCGACCGACGACCGCGCCCCCGATTTTGCCCGCACGGTCGAGATCCATCGCAAGCCCGGCTACGACCCGGTTGAACTGTTCCTCGATCCGGCGCTCGCGGCGCCGAAGCTCGCGATCGCCAAGCGCCTGCTCATGCGCAAGCTCGGGTTCCGCTCGCTGATGGACGTGATCCCACTCGATGCGTCGCTGGTGCGCGGCTCACACGGCCGCATGACGGAACGGTCCGACGAGGGACCGCTCGTCATCGCGAGCCGGGCGGATTGGCTGACCGGCGACCAGATCGGCGCGACCGACGTGAAGTCGCTGCTGCTCGACGCGATGTTCACGTAGGGTGGGTCAGCGCCTACGCTGAGAGAGAGGGGCGCGAGCAAGATCCGCCTCAAACCCCGGCGGCGGCGATCAGCCCGGCGAGGCGCTTGCGGGCGTAGAACATCCGCGTCTTCACGGTGTTGAGGCCGATGCCGAGCATGTCGGCGATCTCCTTGATCGACTTGCCACGGTAGTAGACGAGGTCGATGATCTCGCGGTGCTCGCGCGACAGAGCGGTGATCGCGCCGCGCAACGCCGCGGTCCTTTGCTGTGCGTACAGATGGCCCTCGGGGCTGGGCGCCGGATCACTGACCGTCAGCATGGCCTCCTCGTCGTGGCAAATCGGGGGCACCGTCTCCAGGGCGGTGAGCGCCTTGTGGCGCGCGATGCCGCACAGCCACGTCGACACCCGCGAGCGTCCCTGAAAAAGGTCGGCGCGCCGCCAGACCGCGAGGAAGACTTCGCTGGTGAGGTCCTCGGCCTCGGCGTGATCGCGCACGATCCGTTTGATGACGCGATACACGCGGATCTGATGCCGGATGAACAGCGTCCGCATTGCGGACTTGCTGCCGCGCGCAACCGCGCGCACCAGGGCGTAATCGATGTCCTCGACGGTACCGGCCGCACGGCGCTCGACGGCATGCGGAGCGTACGGCTCGGCCCGACCGACCGGCACGCCGGCGTCGCGGGTCGCGACGCGCGCGCGAAACGGAAGCACCACGGCCTCGATCGGTAACGCAACAGTGGCGAGCGATACGACGGCGGCGGTAGTCATGACTTTGTCTCCCATCCGGATGTCGGTCCGCGTTCACGCGGCGATCTCATGACGTGACGCTAGGTGACGCCATGCGGGTATGCGGTGCGAAAACGCACTTCGCGAACCCCAGCCGACCGTCGGCAACGTCGCGCAACAACCTCGGCGCGCGGATCAGAATGAAAACGACCATATGTGGCGGCGCGGCTCGCCTGCGATGCTCGCGCGACGGAGATTCAGGCGCCCGCACGCGTGAAATGATTAAACTTGTCGGAATAGATGCCCGCGCGGCGTGGTATGATGGCGCCCTCAATCAAGGGATCGCCGGATGCCGGGCAGTCAGGTGCGCGCCGAGACGCTCAAGGGCATTCCGCTCTTCCGGACGCTTGCGGCCGCGACGATCACGCAACTCGACACGCAATGCATGTGGCGACGGGCGACCCGCGGGCAGTGGCTACTCGACTACCAGGATGCCAGCAACGACGTGTTCTTCGTCGTCGCGGGCGCGGTGCGGGTGATCATCCAATCGGGCGGGCGCGAGGTGCTGTTTCGCGAGATCAAGGCCGGCGAGTTTTTCGGCGAGCTCGCCGCGATCGACCGCCAGCCGCGCTCGTCGGGAATCGTCGCGGTGCTCGACGTCACGCTCGCGCGCATGCCGGCGTCGGTGTTCATCGCGACCGTCAACGAGCACCCGGAGGTGTGCAACCAGCTCCTCGCGCTGCTCGCCAACCAGATCCGCTCGCTGACCAACCGCGTGCACGAATTCGCGACCCTCGACGTGCGCCACCGCATCATGGCGGAGCTCTTGCGCCTGTCGCGGCCCGAGCCCAACCGGCCGGGGCGCGCCATCGTCTCGCCGCCGCCCATCCATGCCGAGATCGCGGCGCGCGTTGCGACCCGCCGCGAGGCGGTCGTGCGCCAGCTCAATGCGTTGGAGACCGACGGGCTGATCGAGCGCCGCCGCGGCGCGATCGCGCTCACCGACGTCGACCGCCTGCGCCGCCTGGTGGACGAGGCGGCCGAGGACGCGTGAAACGCCAAGAAGCCAGCGACAAACACCAAAAGAAATGGCCGGCCTTGCGGCCGGCCATTCGCGTCGAGCCTTGGGATCGCTCAGACCATCAAAGATTGCCGCCGGCCTGGAAGTCGGTCCGGTTCGGGGCGCTGATGGTGCTGTTGTGCGCGCCGCCGCCGACCGAGTCGTAGGCGCCGCCGAAACCCGAGCCCGCCGAATGGCTGAGCGCGTAGTCCGAGGACTCGTCGCTCGCCTGGAAATCCCGGGCCACCGCGCTGGAGGCGCCGGCCACCACGGCAGTCGCGGCAAGGAATGCGATGATCGTCTTCATGGCAAGTCTCCGTTGATCGACCGAGAGCTCGACCCCATCCGTCGTCGGCATGAAGCCATCTCGGTTGGCCGGCAACGTAAAGGGAGCGCTAATTTTTTGCGGTGCGAAAGCGCACTCCACGAACTTGCGCATGCGGCGAACGCGACGAACGTACGATCTCTCGGCAGGCATCATTGCGCACTGCGGATTGGACGCAGCAAACGAGCCATGACGTCAGACTCAGTGGAGTCCCTGAAGCGACGATGATGCCAGATCATGGAGTCACGCATGCCGCGCACCTGAGATCCACGTGACGTGCCTGCAAGTGAGCGGACGAAGATCGGGTGCGAAAAAGCGGCAACAGCTCCGGCGCCTCCCGCACCCCCTTGAACGTCGGATTCGGGAGCCAAACGGGGAGTGCGAAATCGCACTCCGCCGACCGGCCGGACGCGGTAACAACGTACGATACGCTTCGAGCTCACCATGCAACCACCTTCGACCATACCTCCAAAGATTGCAGCGCCGCTGCCGGCTGCGGCGTGGTGTCCGCATGGGCGCAAACATGCTATCGTTGCGGAGGCTCTCCGGATACCATCGACAGCGCGAGCAAAAAGCAGGTGGGCGCCGGGGGGACGGGGTCCAGGGGCAGTGCGTCAACCGATGAGCGAAGTCGGCCGTTTGCTCGAACGCGTCGGGTTGAAGCAATACGCCGGTCTCTTCGAGGACCGGAACGTCGATCTTGCCGGCCTGATGCGGCTGACCGAGGGCGAGCTCGAAGAGCTCGGGCTCTCCCCGCCCGCGCGGGAGGCGCTGCTGCACGAGATCCGCCGCCTCGGCGCGACCGAGGCCGCGCTCGCCCCCCGCCCCGCGGCCGACGCCGAACGCCGGCAGCTCACCCTGATGTTCTGCGATCTCGTCGACTCGGTCGGCCTGTCCAACCGGCTCGACCCGGAAGACCTGCGTGACGTCATCGCGGCCTACCAGCGCGTCTGCACGCAATCGATCCGCCGCTACGAGGGGCACGTCGCGCGCTATGTGGGCGACGGCATTCTGGCGTTCTTCGGCTACCCGGCCGCTCATGAGGACGACGCCGAGCGCGCCGTGCGCGCCGGCCGCGACCTCATCGACATGGTGACCAGGCTCAACGACGACCTCACCGATATCGACGGCTTCGAGCTGCAGGCGCGGGTCGGGATCGCGACCGGCCTCGTGGTCGTCGGCGACGTGACGACCGGCGGCGTGACCGAACGCGACGCCGTCGCCGGCGAGGCCGCCAATCTCGCGTCGCGTCTGCACGGGCTCGCGCGTCCGAACACGGTCGTCGTCTCCGCGCTGACGCGGGAGATCGCCGCGGAGGCGTTCGAGTATCGCGATCTCGGCACGCAGACCGTGAAGGGTTTTGTGGCGCCAGTCTCGGCCTACGAGGTCCTGGCCGATCGGGGCGTCACGCGGCTCGAGGCGCGCAGTGCCGCGCAGACGCCGTTCGTCAATCGCCTCAAAGAGCTCGCGACCATGCTGACGTGCTGGAAGCGCGCCGCGGAGGGTCGCGGGCAGGTGCTGATCGTCACCGGCGAGGCCGGGGTCGGGAAATCGCGCGTCGTCGCCGAAGCCTGTGCGCGCATGGCGCGGCTGGGTCCGGCGAGCGAGGCCACCGATGCCCGTCCGCTGATCTTCCAGTGCGCGCCCTATCATGCGAACAGCGCGCTCTACCCGGTCATACGCCAGCTGGCGACGCTCGCGGAGATCGATCGTTCGGACCCGGACCACGTCAAGCTCGACAAGCTCGACCGGTTCATCGACGAGCGCGTGCCGGAACGTCGCCGCACGCTCGCGCTGCTGGGCGAGCTCCTCGACGTCAAGCCGAACGAGCGCGAGGGGCCGGCCGCCCGAAATGCGCAGGAGAAGCGCGAGCTTACCATCGCGGCCCTGGTCGACTGGTGCGCGTCGCGTTTGTCCGAACGGCCGCTGACCATCCTGTTCGAGGACTTTCAGTGGATCGACCCGACGTCGCGGTTGCTGCTGCGCCGCCTGATCGATTGGGCGGAAGGCGTCCGCGCGCTCATCATCATCACGGTGCGGAGCGAGGCCGGCACCAACGCCGACACGGTCATCGCGGAGACGCGCCTCAACGCCGCCGGCCCGCAACAGCGAACGTATGTGACGCCCTGCGTCATCGGCGAGCTGTCCAGATCGGCCACCAGCGACCTGATCTCGGCGGCCGCGAAAGGAAGCTCGATATCCGCCGACGAGTTGAGCGCCATCCTGGAAAAGTCTTCCGGACTTCCCTTGTACGCCGAGGAACTGACCAAGAGCTTTCTTCAAATACGACTGGCGACTGACCAACAACCAAACCGAACACGATCTTTCACCGTTCCGCACACAATAAGCGATGCACTCATGGCTCGACTCGACCAGCTGGGGCGCGCAAGGGAGATCGCACAATATGCCTCGGTCATCGGCCAGGAATTTTCGCTGAGCTTGTTGGTGAGGATAGCGAAGAGCTCGATAGACGAGGTGAGACCTCATCTGCAAGCCCTGGTGGACTCCGGAATTGTCGCATCAAGCGACTCGGCGAGCGGCCTGTATCACTTCCGGCACGCACTCATTCGCGACATATCGTATCATTCGCTGCTCAATCGGCGCCGCAAGCAGATCCATCTGAAAATCGCAACGGAGCTCGAGCAGCCGTCGAACGAACCGATTACAGCTACGGACGATCTCGTTGCACAGCACTATTCGCTCGGCGGAGCGCCTCGGCAAGCGATCACATTCTGGCGACGCGGCGCGACCGAGGCCGTCGCGCGGTCTGCGCACGAAGAAGCGTTGGGCATGCTCGACTCCGCCTTCAACGATCTTCGCAACCTGCGCGGCACCGACCTCGCCCCCGTCGAGCTCGATCTCGTGCTGACCCAAGTGATGGCGCTGCGCTGGATCCGCGGCTACCCGAGCCCGGAGTTCCAAGAACGGCTCGTGCGGGCACGCGATTTGTGCGAGGTGACGGGAAGCGACGAGAAGCGATTCAATGTCGAGTGGGGGCTGTTTCAATACGTCATCGTGAGGTCAGATTTCGCCGCGGCGCACGAGATCGCCGCAGGACTGTTCGAACACGCCGCGCGTCACCCCGCTCGACCGCTGGTGGACGCCTATCTGGCCAACGGTATGGTGGCATTCGTGCGCGGCGAGTTCGAACAAGCCAGGGAGCTTTTCGAGAAAGGGCTCGATCTCAGCCGCCCCGAAACGGACGAGCCCCACTTCTTCACGCACGGACAGAATCCAGGCCTGTTCTGCCTTTCCTATCTCGCCCAAACCCTATGTTTTCTCGGACACCTTGACCGTGCAAAGGCGGCCATTGAGCACAGCCTTTCAATCGCCGAGGCGCGCGCCCGCGAACCTGCCCATATCTACGGCCATGTGAACGCATTGATATTCGCGGTGCGCGTATATGAATTCTGCGACGATATCGCCAGGGAACGAGAGCTGGCCGAGAAAATCTTGGATATTTCAAAGCGCAACCAATATACTTACTACGAGGCGTTGAGCCGTTGTCATCTAGGCTGGGCTATTGGTGCCGAGGGGCGCCTGTCCGAAGGCATTGAAAAAATGATCGAGGGCATCGCTTCCTTGGAGCAGACCGGCACCTCGCTCTCGCTTCCCCGATTCCAGTCGCAGCTGGCGGAACTCTACATGCGCGCGCATCGTCTCCCCGAGGCGAACGAAGCGCTCGCACGTTCGGCCAGCAACAAACTGCCAACGTGGAGCGCCGAATTCGAACGGCTGCGCGGCGACATCTGCCTATTACAGTCGCACCCCGACCCAGCCGCGTCGGAGGCCGCCTATCGCTCCAGCCTCGCGATCGCGGTCCGCCAGAATGCCCGTTCTCTGATGCTCAAGACGAGCTTGAGCCTGGCCAATCTATTGCGGCGCCTGGAACGATCGCAGGAGGCGATCTCGATTCTCGAACGCTGCCTAAAGGAGTTACCCGACGAATCCGATTCCGAGAACGTACGGCGCGCAAAAGAGGCAATTGCAACTCTGACGAAGCACCACTGACGACTGTCGATGCGCGCCGCCTCGGCGAGACTTTCAACCGCAAACTGGGGAAAGGAGTTGCACCATGGGTTGCATTGTCATTCAGGGGGCCCCCTGCGCAAAGGGACCGGTTCTTCATTGGCTCGATTGTCTGTCCGTGGGTGAGCACGCCCGCGAGCGCCTCACCGCCCTCCTCAATGCAATCAAGGCGCTCGGGCCTACCTACCAGGGGCTCGAAAACGCGGTCGACACGTATCTGGCGGCGCCGCTGAATACGAGCGCGGACGTCAGGAGAGCCGTTCTCGAGCACCTGAGGGATCATTGGTTCAACGACAATCCGGCCGCACTTTTTCCCGGCCAGGACATGCCGGTGAAGTGGGCCGAAGCCGTCATGAAGACATTGGAGCTGTCGCTGGCCGGACGACCGCATCCCATTCCGATCAATTCATGGTGGATCATCATCTCCACCGACAAGACCGTTCAGATGATGAATCTTGCAAACGTCAACAGCAGCGGCGTGACTGTGAGCAGCAGCGTGACGCTGCTTATCTTCACGCCCGTGCCGCCGCCTTCCGGAGCACCGAGCAATCGGTCGCTCTGGGGCGATGCGGAAGCATGGGTGACACACCTGCAAACCGGTTCGGTCGTCACCCGTCGGCTCGACAAAGAGGTCCGGCGCACTCCCTAGTGCGCGGGGAAGCCGAGGAGCACTCGCACATCGCGCGATGTGCTCCTCGGGAATGAGGCATCGGCGCGGCCGTCGACTCGCGCTAGAGCCGGATTTCGTCCGTCGTGGCACTTAAATTGCTGCGTGCGATTGTCCCCGCGTCGCTTGAGAAACAGCGTCTCGTCGCTCGACCGCCAGGGGAGGCTCCACATGGGAATGGTTTTGCCTGACGCCGCGCCATGGGCCGTACCGGGTTGCCTCGAATTATGTACGAGAACCGAGCGGGCACGGGACGCTACCCCGGACATGGGAGCAGACGCTCGCCGGCAAAGAAGTGCCGGGCGCGCCGCTTGAGGTGGGCATCCTCCTCTACTGTGCGGCGCTTGTTCTCTCCGCGGTGGATCAAGCCCTGATCCACCTGGCCGGAGGCAAAGCATCGATTGCCCAACTGACGCTCATCCGCAATTGCGGCGGCTTGCTGGTGGTCATCGTCATAGTGCTGGCGAACCGCCAAGGGCTGAGTGTTTTCCGGACGAACGCGCTCGGTCTTCAGCTGTTCCGCAGCGGGATCGGCGTCGCTTATCAACTCATGTTCATGCTCACCTTTGTCGCGCTGCCGCTGTCACTCGCGACCGCGATGCTCTACCTGCAATCTTTTTTCATGGTTCTGTTCGGCGCGCTGCTCGGCGAGTCGTTCCGACTGCGCCATTCGCTGCCGTTGCTGCTCGGCCTGTTCGGCGTTCTGCTGATCGTGAAGCCGACCGTCGCCGCGTGGAATTGGATTTACCTGATCGGTTTGACCGCTCCGGCGCTCAATGCCGCCGCCATCGCAATGATGAAGAGGCTCGAAAGCCACGATTCGCTGCCGACAATCCTCCTTTATGTCTCGATCGTCGGGATCGTCGTGAGCGCGCCTCTGTGCATCGGCCAGAATATCCCCAGCATACCATGGTGGCTCTTGCCGAGCCTGCTGTTGATCGGTCCGATCGCCAATTACTTCGTGCTGATGGCCCTGCGACACGCCGACGTCGCGGCGCTCGCGCCTTATCTCTTCATTCGCCTGCCGATCGCCGCCGCGATCGGCTTTGCGCTCTTTCACGAAATCCCCGACGCATACAGTTTCGTCGGCGCGACGGTCATCCTGCTCGCCTGCTCGGTCCGCTGGCCGTCATTTGCACGCAGCGTGGACCGCGCGAGCCGCAAACCCCCACGCGCATCCGACCGTGAGAGCGCGCACTGATCACCGGAATGGATAGAAGCAAGACGCTCCCGTCGATCGGAAGCGACGTCAACCGCCATCGCTGCACCATGGCTCGAACCGGACCGCACCATTGATTGGGCAGCTCTTGCCACCGCCCAATCGAGACCAGCGCCGACACCAGACGTCATCCTCGGGGACCCCGAGGCCTGGGGCGGAGCGCGGCGAGTGAGAGACATAGGGTTCGATCTGGCGGACCGGAAAAAGGCGCCGAGCGCGTCACTTGGGGCGGATCATGCGCACCGGGCCGTCCGCGCCGCGCGTCCTGACCGCACCGGAGCACCGCCAAGTCGAATTTCCTCCATATGCCGTGAACCTTTGACCTGCGCACCAGACGGATTGGATATGCCACAGGCTCATGGAGAATATTCATGCAGAAGCTCATCGCCGCGGTCGTGCTGCTCGCGCTCGCCGGGGCCGCCGTCGTCGCAACCCTCCGATACGAATCGGTGGCCGACGCGCTGTCGCGCTCCGATGGATATTCTTCGCCCGCCGAGCCGACGAACATCTCGACGGCGCACACGGCCGATTCGATCCCCATGAGCGGCCATTTCTGATCGGAGCCGGCGCCAGCTGTCCGGGCGCGCCATTTTGTTCGAACATGATCTTTGTCGAGGCCGGTACTCACACCGGATCACGTCCGGGGCCCGCCTTTCAAGGATCATGCACGGGTCACAACGCGTCGCCGGGGCTTGTCAAATTTCATCACCAATGAATTAATTTCGGCGCTCCGCAGGATGGGCTGAGCGCAGCGAAGCCCGTCATTCAATTGCGGCAAATCGATCGCGATGGGTTTCGCTGCGTCCGACCCATCCTGTGCGGCGGCATGAAACGGGCGACCATGAGCGCGCTACTCGGGCTGTCACGTGGGCCCGTGCTTGGGCTACTGCTTGCGCTGTCACTCATCCTGGCGCCGTTTTTTCTCGCGAGCGCGCAGGCATTCCCCGACCGGCCGATCAAGCTCATCGTGTCGTCGCCGCCAGGCGGGCCGCCGGACATCATGGCGCGCCTCGTGTCGGACCAGATGGCGGCGGCGCTCGGGCAGCCGGTCGTGGTCGAGAACCGCACCGGCGGTGCCGGCGGCACCATCGGGGCGCGCTCGATCATCGGCGCCGACCCCGACGGCTATACGCTGCTGATGGGCTCGACGAGCTCGCTCATCATCGCGCCGTTGATCTACAAA
>DASXCK010000182.1:0-2637 GCA_036491235.1 Xanthobacteraceae bacterium
GAGACCCCCTATGTCGTCGCCTCGGTGATCGTGTCCGTCGGGGCGAGCGGCTTCGCACTCTGGGTGCTGGATAGCCGACCGACCAAGGCCGGCATTTCGATGGGCGCACTGGCGCTCGGTCTGGCGATCTCGGGCATGCATTACACCGCCATGGCGGGCATGCGGCTCGATCCGCGATGCTTCGACGTCGCCAGCTTCGTCGGCGCGGATTCCGCGCTGTCGCGCAACACCTTGGCGTTGCTGACCACCTTCGTCGCCTTCGGAGTGTCCGGGGCCTTCCTGCTCTCGCTGGTCCCGGATCGAGGCGCTCGCGCCCTCGAGGCGCCGCAGAGGATCGCCGCGCCCGCCGCACTCCCTTCCAGTTCGCCCGAACCCGCGGTCATTTCCGCCGACCAGTCACTCGTGTCCGCGGCGCACCCGACGGCGATCCGCATCGAGAAGGACGGACGCTCGCGGGATATTGCGCTCGAGGACATTTTTGCCGTCCGCGCCAACGCGCATTACACCTACATCTATGATGGCGAGCAGGAATATTTCTGCAATCTGTCGATCAGCGCCGTCGCGGCTCGGCTGGACCCC
Organism: Xanthobacteraceae bacterium; assembly: GCA_036491235.1. Lineage (GTDB taxonomy): Bacteria > Pseudomonadota > Alphaproteobacteria > Rhizobiales > Xanthobacteraceae > JAVDCA01. The sequence goes on from DASXCK010000182.1 coordinate 580, forward strand.
GCGCTGTTCCTGCGCGTCCATCGCAGCCATATCGTCGCTGTCCGGCGAATCGCCCGCGTGAAGCGCGCCGGCGAGAACGGGATCGCGGAACTGGGGACCCCGGTGCGGTGCAGCATACCGATTGCGCGCGCACACTATCGCGAGGTCAAACAGCTCATCAAGGCGATCGCGGGCTGAAAAGACAGCCGCAATTCATGAACTGCGTCAGTACCGCTGACGCAGTTCGTGCGCCCATGCCACCGTTGGCGCCATTTTCGGGCACCCAGTTTATGCGCCGTTGATTGTGCGCCGCACACGGCGCGATCTTGTCGGGAGCGCGAATCCGCGATCGCGGACGCTCACGGGAGGACGCACTTGATAACAGGCGCCTTTGACTATCACCGGCCCGCGGACCTGAGCGAGGCGATCGGTCTGTTGAGCCGGCTCGACTCGGACGCCCGCGTCATCGCCGGGGGCCACAGCTTGATTCCGATGATGAAGCTGCGGCTCGCCATGCCCAGCCATCTCGTCGATCTCGCCGCTATCGCCGAACTGAAAGGCGTGCGCGCCGAGGGCGACCAAATCGTCATCGGCGCGATGGCGACGCAGCACGAGATCATAGAAAGCGAGTTGCTGGCGGCGCGAGCCCCGATCCTGAAGGAAGCGGCGATGCAGATCGCCGACCCGCAAGTGCGCTACATGGGCACGATCGGCGGCAATGTCGCCAACGGCGACCCTGGCAACGACATGCCCGGCGTGATGATGGCCCTGGACGCGAGCTACGTGTTGCGCGGCCCCGACGGCGAGCGCGGGGTTGCCGCGCGCGATTATTACCAGGGCGCCTACACGACCGCGGCGTCGCCGGGCGAAATCCTGACCGCGATTCGCATCAAGGGCCCGCCCGCGGGGCACGGCTGGGCTTATGAAAAGCTGAAGCGCAAGGTCGGCGACTACGCGACCGCCGCGGCGGCGGTGATCCTCACTGTCTCCGGCGGCAAGATCGCGACCTGCGCGATCGGCCTGACCAATGTCGCGGACACCGCGCTGTTCGCGAAGGCCGCCGCCGAGGCCGTGATCCAAACCGTCGCTGACAGGGCGAGCCTCGCCAAGGCGTCCGCCGCCGCGGAGGCGATCACGTCCCCCGCCGCCGACGGCCGCGGCTCGGCGCAGTATCGCACCAAGATGGCGGGAGTCATGACCGCCCGCGCCCTGAGCCGCGCCTTCGCGCGCGCGAAATCCTGAGAGAGCCGAAATGTCGAAATCCAACGTCAGCATGAAGGTCAACGGCAAGGCCGTCTCGGCGGAAGTCGAATCGCGCGTGCTGCTGATCCATTATTTGCGCGAAAACCTCGGCATCACCGGTCCGCACATCGGTTGCGACACCACGCATTGCGGGGCCTGCACCGTCGATCTCGACGGCAAGTCGGTGAAGTCCTGCACTGTTTTCGCAGTGCAGGCAGAGGGCGCCGAGGTGCTCACGATCGAAGGCATGGCGGCCGCCGACGGTAAGCTGCACGTGTTGCAGGAAGCCTTCCGCGAGATGCACGGACTCCAGTGCGGCTATTGCACGCCGGGCATGATCGTGCGCGCCCATCGGCTGTTGCAGGAGAACCCGGCCCCCACCGACGCCGAAATCCGGATCGGCATCTCGGGCAATCTCTGCCGCTGCACGGGCTATCAGAACATCGTCAAGGCCATCCAATACGCCGCCGCGAAAATCAATGGCGTCGAATACAAGGAAGCCGCGGAATGAACGCTCCTGCCACTCCGTCATCCCTCGAACGCGCCGAAAAACTACAAGGCATGGGCTGCAAGCGCAAGCGCGTCGAGGACGTCCGCTTCACGCAAGGGCGCGGCAATTATGTCGACGACATCAAATTGCCCGGCATGCTGCACGGCGATTTCCATCGCTCCAGCCACGCCCACGCTCGCATTCTGAAAATCGACACGTCGAAGGCGAAGGCCGTGCCCGGCGTCCTCGCAGTGCTCACCGCAGAGGACCTAAAAGGCGTCAACCTCGCGTGGATGCCGACGCTGGCAGGCGATGTGCAGATGGTGCTCGCCGACGGCAAGGTTCTG
>DASXCK010000183.1:0-5036 GCA_036491235.1 Xanthobacteraceae bacterium
GGCGGCGCGATGCGCGTCGATGAACGGCTTGCGCGCCGCGTACGAGATCATCTGCGTGATGCCGAGCGCATCGCGCTGGTAGAACAGGACCTTGCCGCCGTCGCGCAGCTTCGGATTGAGCGCGAACGGCAGCACCGCCGGGATGAGATCGACCTTCTTCTCCAAGAGCATCTGCGGCATCGCCGGCAGCGGGCCTTCCAGCATAGTGTAGTCGCGCTTGTCCTCGAGCCCGTGCTTCTTGAGCATGGCGCGCACCGCGACGTCGACGGCGCTGCCGGCGCCGTTGGTGCCGATCACCTTGCCCTTGAGGTCCTCGACCTTGTTGATCCCCGCGTCCTTGCGGACATAGAACTCCTGGCTGAAGGTGCCGAGCTGGCCGTCCTGGAACTCGTCGGCGATCACGCGCAGATCGTCGAGCCCGGCGTTCTCGATCGCGATCGTCAGCGACGAATACGCGAGGCTCGCGACCTCCAGCTCATTGTTGGCGATCGCCGCGATCATCTGCGGTGTGCCCGGATAGCGGATCGTCTGGAGCACGTAGGACTGGCCCATGTGCTTGGCCAGGTCCTTCTTCTCCATGATGATCGATCCCCAGTTGGCGAGCGGCGCCACCCATGACATGCGGATCTTCACCGGTTCGGCCGAGGCCGTCCCGGCGCCGATCACGCCGAAGGCGACCGCGGCCAACGCAAGCTTGCGCAATTTCATCGTTTCCCTCCCGGTTCATCCGGTAACGAGTGGCTTGGTGAAAGATTGTCGGAGGTCCAACGATCTTTTTCAAGCGGCGCCGCCATGGCGCCTTGCCCTCAGGTCGGCTCGGCCGCTTCCTGGTGCCAGATCAGCAGGCGCCGGCGGACCAGCGCCATCGCCTTGACGAGCGCGTAGCCGACCGCCGCGATCTCGACGATACCGGCAAAAACGCCGACCGAATTGGCAAAGCGCGACGCCGTCATCATGGCGGCGCCGATACCATAGCCGCCCATCAGCATCTCGGTCAGCACCGCGACGATGAGCGCGAGCGGCAGCGCCACCTGCAGGCCGGTCATGATCTGCGGCAGCGCGGCCGGCAGCACGACCTGCCACAAGAGCTCGCGCTCGTTCGCACCCATGTTGCGCGCCGACCAGATCAGCTCGCGCTCGACCCCCTGGATGGCGATCACGGTCGCGGCGATCACCGGAAAGATCGCGTCGAACACGATCATGGTAAGCTTCGATACGTTGTACACGCCGAGCCACAGGATGATCACCGGCAGGAAAGCGATCTTCGGCATGGGAAAGCCGATGGAGACGATCGGATCGAAGAACCAGCGCGCGATCGCCAGCCGCGATATCGCGACGCCGAGCGCGACGCCGCCCACCGCCGCGATGGCGAAGCCGAGCATGGCGCGGCCGATCGTCACCGCCGTATTGAGCGCGAGATCGCCGGTGAGCGCGTCGCTCCAGATGCGCGCCAGCACGGCGCTGAGCGGCGGCAGCTGATAGGGGGTGAGCAGGCCGCTGCGCGCGAGGAACTCCCAGGCGACGAGCAGCGCGACGATCGATCCGAGGCGTGCGCCGCCCCGCAGCGCCCCGCGCAAGGCGCGCGCGGCGGGCGGCGGCGAAGTCGGCGTGTGGTCTACTGCCGCCATATCAGCATCCGCCGCATGAGCATCTGGTAGAGCCGATCGGCCGCGAAGCCGAGCAGCGCCACGGTGAGCACCACCGCGTACATGGCGTCGTAATTGCCGTTATCGCCGAGCGAGCCGATCAGGTAGCCAAAACCGTTCTGCGCCGTGATCAGCTCGGACGACACCAGGAGGATGAAGGCGAGCGCCAGGGCGGTGCGAATGCCGTTGAGCAGCTCGGGCAGTGCGCTCGGCACCACCACGTCCCACAGCGTACGCACACGATCCGCCCCCATGCTGCGTGCCGACCACACCAGCGCCTGCTCGGCCGAGCGCGCGCCGTTGAAGGCGCCGATGGTCACCGGGATCATGCAGCCGAGGAAGATCAGCAGGATCTTCGAGCCGTCGCCGAGGCCGAGCCAGATCACGGTGACCGGAATGAGCGCCGTCTTCGGCACCGGATAGAAGATCTCGATGACCGGACCGAAGACGATGTCCACGACACGCCAGCGCGCCATCAGGATGCCGAGCACGGCGCCGATCGCGACCGCGAGCGCGAGGCCGGCGGCGCCACGATAGAGCGACGCGCCGCCGTTGGTGACGAGGTCGCCGTCGCGGATCAGGTCGATCCAGGCGCGCGCGACCGTACTCAGCGGCGGCAAGGCATCGTTCGAAAAGATCCGCGCCGCGAGCTCCCAGCCGACCGCCAGGATGAGGAGAGGCGAGTAGCGCACGAGCGTTTGCGTGACGCCCGCCGTCATGACGCCCGCACCCCCTGCGCCTTGATCGCCTCTTCTTTCACCAGGCCCCAGACTTCGTCGACCTTGTCGACGAACGCCTTCGCCTTGAACACATTGGGGTCGGACTTGTCGAGCTTGATATCGACGATCGTCTTGATCCGCCCCGGTCGCGCCGACATCACGGCGACGCGGTCGGCGAGATAGACCGCCTCCTGCACGTCATGGGTGACGAAGATCACCGTCTTGGGCGTGCGCTGCCAGATGCCGAGCAGCTCGGTCTGCATCAGGTGGCGCGTCTGCGCATCGAGCGCGCCGAACGGTTCGTCCATCAGCAGGATCTTCGGATCGAACGCGAGCGTGCGTGCGATCGCGGTGCGCTGCTTCATGCCGCCCGAGAGGTGCGAGGGAAAGCTGTCCTCGAAGCCGGTGAGGCCGACGAGATCGATGAAATGCTGGGCGCGCTGCTGGCGCACCTCGCGCGGCATGCCCTGGCGTTCGAGGCCATAGAGGATATTGCCGCGCACCGTCTTCCAGGGAAACAGCGCGAAATGCTGGAACACGATGCCGCGGTCGGGTCCCGGCGCCGTCACCGGCCGGCCGTCGACCGCGATGCTCCCGCCTTCGACCGGCAGGAATCCGCCCATAAGATAGAGCAAAGTCGACTTGCCGCAGCCGGAGGGCCCGAGCAGTGCCAGGAACTCGCGCTCGCGCACCTCGAGCGACACATCCTCGAGCGCCAGCACCGGCTTGCCGCGCGGCGGCCGGTACATGTGGCGTACGCCATCAACGACGATCTGCGCCATTCGGATTGTGCGCCTCGTTAGGGGATTGCGCACCGGACGGTTGCGCGCGCAGAACTGGCCGATTGCGTGACCCGCCGCGGGATTGCAGCGCGATGATGTCTCTACTTCATCTGTTTGTCGACCAGCACTGCGGCATCTTGCCGGTCCTTCCCGGGAAATTCGACGAATCGCCAGGCGGCCGGCGACGATACGACGGCACCGCGCTATCGCGCCCCGAGCGCGAGCAGCGTGCCGAGCGCGAGGATCAGCGCCGGCGGCATCACGACGAGGCCGACCAGCAGAAAGCGGCCGGCGCCGATCTCGTAGCCCTCGCGGCGCACCGCGACGAGCCACAGGATGGTGGCGAGCGAGCCGGTCACCGAAAGGTTCGGCCCGAGATCGACGCCGATCAGCGCTGCGCCCGTGACCGTCGCCGGCACGTGCTCGAACGCAACCACCGAGCCGGCGATCAGGCCGACCGGCAGGTTGTTCATCAGGTTGCAGGCAATCGCGACCACGAGACCCGTCGCCCAGGCCGCAACCGACGCCGAGTGGGCAACGCCCGCGGCGAGCACGCGCGTCAGCGCCGCGATCAACCCGGTGCGCGCCAACCCTTCGACCAGCACGAACAGGCCGGCGACCAGCGGCAGCACGCCCCATGAGATGTGGCGCAGCAGCGCCCACGGCGCCTGCCGGTTCGCGGCGAGGACGATTGCTGCGGTCGCGCCGCCGCAAACGAACGTCGGCAGCCCGAGCGGCACGTCGAGTGCCGACGATATCACCAGCGCGATGGCGGTCGCCGCGATGCCGTAGGCCGTGTGGCGGCCGCCGCGGCCGAGCGGCCGCCGGGCGACCTCGCGCGCGATCTTCTGACGCCGCAGCGCGCCAGCCTGGGTCAGCCGCAGCATCAGATAGGTCGCAACCACCGCGACGATCGTCGGCAAGGCAAACTGCGCAAGCCAGGCCGTCAGATGCGGCATGCGGCCGTCGAAGATGACCAGGTTGGCCGGGTTGGAGATCGGCAGCGCGAAGCTCGCCGCGTTGGCGATGAACGCGCAGGTGAAGACGTAGGGCAGTGGCGCCGCGCCGGCGGCGCGTGTCGCCGCATAGACGGCCGGGGTGAGTACCACGGCGGTCGCGTCGTTGGACAGAAACACCGTGACAACGGTGCCGACCGCATAAACCAGGAGAAAGAGCCGATGCGGCGAGCCGCGCGCGTGCTTGACCGCGAACGATGCGAGCCAGTCGAACAGGCCTTCCTGCCGCGCCAGCTCGGCGAGCAGCATCATGCCGGTGAGGAAAAGATAGACGTCGACGCCCCTGTCGATGCCGGCAAGCGCCGCACGCCACGGCAGCAGGCCGCAGAGCACTAGCGCGGCGGCGCCAAGCACCGCCCAGGTCGCCTCGGGCAGCCGCCACGGCCGCAGGATCACGCCCGTGGTCGCGATCGCCGCAATCGCCCAGGTGGCCTGCGCGCCGTCGATCACGGCATTCGCCGCGCGGTCACGCGCGAGCCGCCCGGCTGCTCGCCCCGCGGCGGCTCGGATTCGGGACGCGCCTGTTGCACCTTGCTTTCCGGCATGGCGAGCAGAAACACCAAGAATCCGACGGCCGCAACGGCTGCCAGGGCGAGAAAGCCCGCGTCGTAGCCGGAGCGGGCCACGACAAAGCCCGCGAGCGTGGTCGAGAGCGCGGCGCCGACGCCTTGTGCCGTCAGGATCGCGCCCTGCGCGGCATTGAAGCGGCCGGTGCCGCGCATGAGATCGGCGACGATAACCGGAAAGATCGCACCGAAGATGCCGGCGCCGATCCCGTCCAGCAGTTGCACGGCGACGAGCCAGATTGGGTTGTCGCTCAGCGTGTAGAGCACGCCCCGGATCGGCAGAATGGCGAAGCCGGCGAGAAAAAGC
>DASXCK010000184.1:0-9847 GCA_036491235.1 Xanthobacteraceae bacterium
TTCATGGACGACGACGGCGTCGACGTCGGCAAGCGCGTGCCGATCCGCGTCCGCGTCGAGGTCGCGGGCGACGAGATGACCATCGACCTCACCAACATCGCGCGCCAGGTGCGCGGCTTCTACAATTCCGGCCCGTCGACCGCGATCGGCTGCGCCCAGATGGCGTACAAATGTGTCACCTCGCCGACCGACTATCCGATCAACGACGGCGCCTTCCGCAGCCTGAAGGTGATGTCGACTCAAGGGACGATCGTGAGCGCGATCCGCCCGGCGCCGATGCGGCTGTGGATGACCTACCCGATGACGGTGGTCGACACCGTGTTCAAGGCGCTCGCGCCCGCGATCCCGGATCGCGTCATCGCGGGCCATCACGCCGATCTGCTCACCTCGCCGTTCCACGGCATCAATCCGCGCACCTCGGAGTTCTTCATCGCCAACTGGGGCCCGCTCGGCGGCGGCTGGGGTGCCAAGCGCAGCGAGGACGGCATGTCGGCGACCGTCAGCATGAACGACGGCGATACCCACAATTCACCGATCGAGCAGGCCGAGGCGAAATTCCCGGTGCTCGTCGAGCACTACCGCCTGGCGGAGGATTCCGGCGGCGCCGGCCGCTACCGCGGCGGCCTCGGCATCGACCGCGTGGTGCGCGCGCGCTCGCCGATGACGGTCAACACCCAGGTCGACCGCGCCCATTGCAAGCCGTGGGGACTCGACGGCGGTCGCGAAGGCGCCGGCAACCAGGTGTCGATCCGGCTCGGCGGGAAATGGAAGGAGGATTTTCCCAACGCCAAGGTGCTGGTCGCCCACCTCGCCGCCGGCGATGCCTACCGCATGCGCTCGGGCGGCGGGGGCGGGTATGGCGATCCGCACGCGCGCCCAGCTGCTATCGTCGCCGAGGACGTCCGGCAGGGGTATGTGTCGACCGACGCCGCCCGAAGGCTGTATGGTGTGGCGATCGACCCGGTGACCTTTGCGGTCGACGAGAAGGCGACGGGGCGATTGCGCGCCGGTCGCGGCATGCCAACCAAGCGCAAACCGGCCCAGCGCACGCGGACGACGAAGAGGCGGTCATGACAGAGCCGACGATCGCGGTGCTCGGAGTCTATCGCGTGCGCGCGACCGATGCGCTGATCCAGGATCGTCTCGCGTATTCGTATGCTCCCGATGACATCGATACGCCGAAAAGCGCTTGGCGGTCGAGCACGAGTCCCGCGAGCTCATCGAGTCGGTCGCCTTGATCGAGGCGTTGGTGCGCAATCCCGATGAGCGCTTCGACGTCGGCGACTTTACTTTACTCAGTGTCTCGATGGCGTCGCGCGCGATAGCCGGCAGGCAGCCTACATTGAAACATTCCTCGCTCCCGACGGCACATCGCCGGCCTCCGATCAGGAGGCGTCCGACACCTCGGAAGGCGACCTCCGCATCGCCTTCTTCTTGCATTTCGGGACGCCGGAAAGCCGCTGATGACCAGCTACGGCGACGTCACTTGCCCCGACGTCGGCGAAATGCCGGAACGCCTCGAACGTCTCGTTCCTTACGAGAACGTGAGCTGAGCATAACGGTGCCACGCCATTTGATTGTCATTGGCGCTGATCTCTAACCCTCTCCCTTCTTGCCGCCTCTGCCGAAATCCGCCAGCAGCGTCTGCAGCAGCGGCGCGAGCCGCTTGAGTTCGGCCCGATGCGCGGCCGACAGCCGGGCGAGCAGCCGCTCCGCCTGCGCCGTGAGCGCAAGCATCACCTGGCGGCGGTCCCGCGCCCCCGTCTGCCGCCGCACCAGCGACTTTGCCAGCAGCCGGTCGACGAGCCCGACCGCGCTGTGGGGCTTGATGCCGAGCCGGCCGGCAAGGTCGCCGACCGTCAGCGGCTGGGCGGCGCCAAATCCCTTGATCGCCAGCAGCGCCTGATGCTGCTGCGCCGTGAGGCCGGCGCGATCGGCCGCCTGTTCGCTGAAAATCAAGAATTGCCGCAGCAAATAGCGAAACTCGGCGAGGCGCTCGTAGTCGGCCCCCTTCAGCCGGCCGGTGCGAGCCTTGCGTGCCATGCGGAACTCTCCTCAAGAGTCATGCAAACGAGGTCTTCAAATCATATCGCAGTGCGATATATAGCGCCGGCTCCCCCTCCGGATACGGATTCTACATGACCAGCGATGCTTCCCCTGCGCGCGATGCGCGGGCCCAACTCAATTCCACGCCGGCCGCCGAGCCGCACGGCGGTGACCGGCTGCGCGATTTCACCACCGACCGGCGTCTTTTTCTCCTGGTCGGGATGGCAATGGTGGTCGGTACTGCCGGCGGCGGCGCCGCCTGGCTCTTGTCCCGCATGATCGCGCTCGCCACCAACATCGCGTATTACGGCCGCTTCAGCACCGCCTCGGCGAGCATCCCGGACCATCTCGGCCCGCTGTCCGTGCTCATTCCGGTGGTGGGCTGCCTCATGGTCGGCCTGATGGCGCGCTTCGGCTCGGAGAAGATCCGCGGTCACGGCATCCCCGAGGCGATGGAGGCCATCCTCATCGGCAAGAGCCGCATCCAGCCGCGCGTCGCCCTGCTCAAGCCGCTGTCCTCCGCGATCTCGATCGGCACCGGTGGTCCCTTCGGCGCGGAAGGCCCGATCATCATGACGGGCGGCGCCTTCGGCTCGCTGTTCGCGCAGTTCTTCCAGCTGACGAACGCCGAGCGCAAGACGCTGCTGGTCGCCGGCGCCGCCGCCGGCATGAGCGCGACCTTCGGCACGCCGGTCGCCGCCATGCTGCTTGCGGTCGAGCTGCTGCTGTTCGAGTGGAAGCCGCGCAGCTTCGTGCCGGTCGCGATCGCGTCCATCGTCGCGGCCGCCTGGCGGCCGTACCTTCTCGGCGGCGGCGTGCTGTTTCCGATGCCCGAGACCGCCAGCATCACGCCGCTGGTGCTCGTCTTCGCGGCCTGCGTCGGCATCGCGGGCGGCCTCTTTTCCGGCCTGCTGACGCAGCTGGTCTACGCCGCCGAGGACAGTTTTGCGCGCCTGCCGATCCACTGGATGTGGTGGCCGGCGATCGGCGGCCTCGTCATCGGCCTCGGCGGGCTGATCGAGCCGCATGCGCTCGGCGTCGGCTACGACAACATCGCGGCCCTGTTGCGCGGGGACCTCGGCACCGCCGCCGTCATCAGGCTCGTGCTCGTGAAGGCGGTCATCTGGTCGATCGCGCTCGGCTCCGGCACCTCGGGCGGCGTGCTGGCGCCGCTCTTGATCATGGGCGGCGCGCTCGGCGCCCTGTTCGGCCTCGTCCTGCCGGTCGACAGCCCGGGCGACTGGGCGCTGATCGGCATGGCCGCGATCATGGGCGGCACCATGCGCTCGCCGCTCACCGGCATCGTGTTCGCGCTCGAGCTCACCCACAACATGGGCGGCCTCCTGCCGGTGACCGTCGGCTGCATCTTCGCGCATGCCACCACGGTGCTGCTGCTGCGCCGCTCGATCCTTACCGAGAAGGTGGCGCGTCGCGGCCATCACGTGACGCGCGAATATGCGATCGATCCCTTCGAGACGACGCGGGTCGCCGACATCATGGCGACGCCCGCCGAGACGCTGCCGGCCGACATGCCGATCGCCGAGGTGGTCGCCTTCTTTTCCGCGCCCGCGGCGCCGCGCCGGCACAAGAGCTATCCGGTGGTCGACGAGAACGGCACGGTCGCCGGCATGGTGTCGCGCTCCGACGTGCTGCGCTGGACCATCGAGGGCTGGCCCACGGGCCAGTGCCTGCGCGACGTGGTGGCGGAGCAGGATCTCACGGTCGGATACGAGGATGAACTCGTCGGCCATGTCGCCGACCGCATGGCCGTGGTCAATGCTGGGCGTCTTCCCATCCTGCGCCGCTCCGATCTCGCACTGGTCGGCCTCGTCGCGCGCCGCGACCTGCTGCGCATTCGTTCGCATCAGCGACGGCACGAGAACGAGCGCGAGGCGCTGCTGGGCTTCCGGATGGCCAAGTCCTGAGCGCCAAGTCACGGTGGAGTGACCCGAACCTCCTTTGTCGTCATGCCCGCGAAGGCGGTCATCCACGTCTTTCTCGACACGAGGCAAGACGTGGATGGCCGGGACATAGGTGTCTCGAAGAGACGCCGTTCTTCGAATGGCCAAGCCCGGCCATGACGTCGTATGCTGGGCGCGCGATCGATCATCAATGGCCTTCGAGGATGTCTCCCCATGCTCACGCTCTTCTACTCCCCCGGCGCCTGCTCGATGGCGTCGCATATCGTGCTCGAGGAAGGCGGCGAGAAATACACGCCGCAGCGCGTCGACCTCGCCAAGGGCGAGCAGAAGACCGAGGCCTATCTCAAGATCCACCCGCTCGGCCGGGTGCCGGCCCTGCGCCTCGACAACGGCGAACCGCTCGCTGAGAACACCGCGATCCTGCCTTATCTCGGCAAGCGCTTCGGCCTGTGGCCGACCGACGCGATCGCCGAGGCGAAGGCCCTCTCGCTGATCGGATTTTTTGCCGTCAACGTGCATCCCGCGTATGCGCATAATCGCCGGCCCGAGCGCTACACGGCCGATAAGTCCGCGTTCCCGGGCCTCGCCGAGATGGGCCTCAAGACCTTCCATGCATACATGAAACAGACCGACGCCATGCTCGAGGGTCGCGAGTGGTTCTCCGACCGCTACTCGGTGCTCGATCCCTACGCGTTCGTCTTCTACACCTGGGGCGCGCGCAACGAGCTGCCCATGAGCGAGCTCAAGAACTACACCGCGCACAAGGACCGCATGCTCAAGCGCGCGGCGGTGCAGCGCGTCGTCGAGGACGAGAAGATCAAGGTGTGAGATAAACTTCTGCGCCGTAGGGCGGGCAGAGGCGCCTCGCTCGGGCTTTCCTGCTCCGGGCCTGATGTCCCAAGGCGCGTGGGCACGTCGATGCGCGCCTTGGCCTACCCTACGATTCCTCCGCGGTGAATTTTGCCCGCTTCGGCTTCAGGCTCACGCTGAACGACATCGTCCCCGCGCCGCAGCACGGACACGTCATCGCGGCGAGGATGCTCTGCTTCTCCTCCTCGCCGATATCCGCATCGCCGAGCATGGCGGCGGCCTCCTCGCGAAACAGCTCGTGCAGCGCCTCATCGCCGGTGTAGATGCGGCCGATCTTCGCGCGCTTCGGCGCGCGCCTGCTCGCCCTGCGTGAGGCTGATTTTCGGCGCGCGCTGAGTTTTCGTTTCGCCATCTCGCCAATGTGCTGGTCTGCTCAGCGCACCACCGACGCGGTCTGCCCGAACAGGAACTTGCGCGACTCTTCCGTGACGCTCGGTGCCGTGTTGATCGACGCCGCCAGCTCGTAGGCCTTGACGGTCGCGGGCCGTGCCTTGATCCGCTCGAACCAGCGTTTGAGGTTGGGAAAGTCCTCGAGCTTCTGGCCCTGCCGCTCGTACGGCACGACCCACGGATAGCAGGCCATGTCGGCGATCGAGTATTCGCCGGCGATGAAGTCGCGCCCGGCGAGCTTCTTGTTGAGCACGCCGTACAGCCGGTTGACCTCGTCGACATAGCGCTTGATCGCGTAGGGGACCTTCTCCGGCGCGTAGTGCGCGAAGTGATTGTTCTGCCCGCTCATCGGGCCGAGCCCGCCCATCTGCCAAAACAGCCACTCGATGGTCTCGTAGCGCTTGCGCGCGTCGGTCGACAGGAACTTGCCGGTCTTCTCGGCGAGGTAGACCAGGATCGCGCCCGACTCGAATACCGAGATCGCCTTGCCGCCGTCCTTCGGTTTGTGATCGACGATCGCCGGAATGCGGTTGTTCGGCGACACCGTCAGGAATTCCGGCTTGAACTGCTCGCCCTTGCCGATGTGAACCGGAATGATCTTGTACTCGAGCCCGGCCTCCTCGAGGAAGATCGTGATCTTGTGGCCGTTCGGCGTGGTCCAATAATGCAGGTCGATCATCGCAAGGGGCTCCTGACTGAATTCGTCATGGCCGGGCTTGCCCCGGCCATCCACGTCTTTCTTCCTTAGCAAAAGCAAGACGTGGATGCGCGGGGCAAGCCCGCGCATGACGGCGAAGGCTGGGATATGCCACAGCCGCAACCCGTCTAAAAATGCAAAAGGCGGGAATGACATATTCTTGAAGACCTCCTGGCGAAGGTCTAGCCTCTCCAGCAATCATTCTGCCCATCCTGCCGCAAATGAATTCAGGGAGGTCGTCATGCGTGCCCGCCTGATCGCTGCCGCGGTTCTTGCCATCGCGATACCGTTCGACGCCGCCCTTGCGCAATCGACCGACGCTCTGGTCGGGCAGGTCAGCTCCGCCCGCGAAGGCGCCATGGAAGGCGTCGTGGTCAGCGCCAAGAAAGGTGACTCGATCGTCACGGTCTCGGTCGTGAGCGACGACAAGGGCCACTATCATTTTCCCGCAAGCCGGCTCGATCCCGGCGACTACACGATCACGATCCGCGCGATCGGATACGATCTCGCCAGCCACGCGGGCGCGCAGGTCGAAGCCGACAAGGCCACGACCCTCGATCTGCGGCTGCGGCCGACACGCAACTTGCCGGCGCAGCTCAGCAACGCCGAATGGCTCGCGAGCTTCCCGGGAACCGACCGGCCGAAGAAGGCGCTGCTCAACTGCATTAGCTGCCACGATCTCGACCGCATCGCGCGTTCCACCCACGACGCCGATGAATTCATGCAGGTGTTCGACCGCATGACCGGCTACTATCCGGGCAGCACGCCGGAATTCCCCCAGCGCCTGATCGGCAACGCCCGCCGCAGCCTCGGCCAGGGGCCGGGCCAGCGCGCGATCGCCGAATATCTTGCGTCGGTCAATCTCTCCAAGGACGAGACCTGGAGTTATCCGCTCCAGACGCTCGCGCGTCCGAAGGGCCGCGCCACCCATGTCATTGTCACCGAGTATGACCTGCCGCGAAGGCAGATCCAGCCGCACGACGTGATTCTCGACGCGCGCGGCCAGGTCTGGTTCAGCCATTTCGGCGAGCAGTTCCTCGGCCGCTTCGATCCGAAGACGTTGAAAGTTTCGGAATATCCGCTGCCGGTGATCAAGCCCGGCTTCCCGGTCGGCACCCTCGATCTCGAGATGGATCAAGCGGGCAAGCTATGGCTCTCGATGATGTATCAGGCGGGCGTCGCCCGCTTCGATCCGCAGACGGAGAAATTCGAGACCTGGTCGGTGCCGAAGGAATGGCAGACCGATGCGACCCAGCAGGCGTTCGTGACGCCGGTCGCCTCCGGCGCCGACGGCAAGGTGTGGGTGAAGAACTCCGACCGCGCGCAAATCCTCCGCCTCGATCCCGCGACCGGCAAATGGGAGAATTTCGGCTCGTTCGACGATCCGGCGACGAACAAGCGGATCACGTCCTACGGCATCCCGGCCGACCGCGACAACAATCTCTTTCTCCTCGACTTCTCGTCCTCCGACATCGGCCGCCTCGACGCCAAGACGCTCAAGCTCTCGGTGTTCAAGGGCGAGATCGCGAACTCGCGTCCGCGCCGCGGCCGCTTCGACGAGCACGGCCATCTGTGGTTCGCCGAGTACGGCGGCAACGCCGTCGGCATGCTCGATCCGCAATCCGGCAAGGTGCGGGAATGGCAGCTGCCGATCGCGTGGGAGGAGCCCTACGACGTGGTCACCGACAAGAACGGCGAGGCCTGGACCGGCTCGATGCTGAGCGATCGCGTCTCGCGCCTCGATCCGAAAACCGGCGACTTCGTCGAATATCTTCTGCCGCGCCGTACCAACATCCGGCGCGTCTTTGTCGACAACTCGACCACACCGGTGAGCTTCTGGGTCGGCAACAACCACGGCGCCGCCCTGGTCAAGGTCGAGCCATTGGATTGAGCTTTTTCCCTCTCCCCTTCGGGGAGAGGGAGCGCAGACTCAGTGCCCCACCACGTTCTCCATCTCCCCGACCCGCCCCGCCAGAAACCGCCCCATATTCTCCATCAGCAGCGGCATCACGTGGTCCTCGTAGCCGGTGAAGAATCCGCCGACCTGCGGCGAGATCACCACGTTCGGCACATCCCAGAACGGGTTGTCCGGCTTGAGCGGCGAGTTCTGAAACACGTCCAGCCCCGCCCCCGCGATCCGCCCTGACTTCAGCCCTTCGATCAGCGCCGGCTCGTCGACCGTCTCGCCGCGGCCCACGTTGATGAAACGGGCGCCCGGCTTCATCGCCGCCAACACCGCGCGACTGAAGATGCCGCGGTTCTCGTCGCTGCCCGGCAGCACGTTGATCAGGTAGTCGGCCTCGCCCGCCGCCCGCGCGAGCTCGGCGGTCGGCATCATCGCGTCGAATCCCGCCACGGCCCGCGGCGTGCGCGTGACGCCGACGACCCGCATGCCAAACGCCGTGAGGAGTTCGCCGATCGCTATCCCGCTCACGCCGATGCCGACGATGACCGCCGTCTTGCCGGCGAGCAGAGGCCAGCGTTCGCCGCGCTCCCAGCGATGCGCCGCCTTGTTGTTCACCAGGCGCCCGACATCGCGCGACAACGCCAGCATCAGTGTGGCCACCGTCTCGCGCATTGCCGGACCATGAATGCCGCGCGCCGACGTGACGATGGTGTCGGGCTTGAGCGACGGACAGCGGAGGAAATGATCGACCCCGGTCGCCAGCGACGCGATCCACTTGAGGTTCGTCATTCGGGAAATGAGCGTGTCGTCGATCGCAATGCCGAACGCGAACAGCACATCGATCGTCGTGAGGTCGACCGTGATGTCCGCCATGGTCGCGGCCTTGTGCACGGTGAGATCGGCAAAGCGCGCCGCCAGCGCACGCTCGTAGATGTCGGCGTAGTGTTCCAGGACGAGGACGTTTGTCATTGATCACCAAAATTCAACAAACATTCAACGTCATGCCCCGCGAAAGCGGGGCATCCGGTATTCACGGACGGGGCGGTGTGTACCGGATTGCCCGCGTTCGCGGGCAATGACGGCGGCGGAGTTCACGACGGCAATTCCAACAATCGCACCGCATTGTTGAACGCCACATCCGCGCGCGCCTCGTCGGGCAGCGCCACCGTATCCATGAAATGTCCGGCCTCATCGGCCTGCTCGAACGGATAATCCGCCGCGAACATCACCCGGTCGCGGCCGAGTGCGCTGAGCGCGCAGGCGAGCGGTTCCGCCGAGCACATGCCCGACGTCGTCACCGCGATATTCTCCCGGATGTATTGCGAGGGCGGCTTGCCGAGCTTGATGCCGTAGAGTTTGGCGCGGCTGTCGAAGCGCCACAGCAAATAGGGCAGGGTCTCGCCGAGATGGCCGAGCGCGACCTTGGCGCGCGGGAAGCGGTCGAACAGCCCGCTGAACACCAGCCGCAGCGCGTGCGAGCCGGTCTCGAAACCCCATTCCCAGGTGGCGCGGCGCAACCCCTTGTGGCCCTCGAGCGCCGGCGCGGGCGTCACCGGGTCGGTCGGATGGATGTAGATCGTCGCGCCCAGCGCCTCGGCACGCTCCCAGAACGGCAAGAGCGCGGGATGGTCGAGATACTGCCCGTGGGTGTGGCCGTTGATCATGGCGCCGAAGAACTTCAGCTCGCGCCGGCAGCGTTCCAGCTCGTCCGCAGCCGCTTTCGCGTCCTGCATCGGCAGGTGCGCAAAGCCGGAGTAGCGGTCGGGCCGCTTCGCGACCTCGCGCGCCAGGAAATCGTTGGCGTCTCGCGCGTTGCGGATGGCTGTCGCGGTATCACGCTCGGCTTGCACGCCCGGTCCGGCGAGCGCGAGCACCGCGCGGGTGATGCCGGCACCGTCCATCGAGGTGAGGCGCTGCTCGCCAAAATCCGCGAGCCGCGCCGCGACCTGCTTCAGGATGGCGGGGTCGACGTCGGCGACCGTCGCTTTCCAATAACCCTCGAAGCCGGGACACAAA
>DASXCK010000185.1:0-9966 GCA_036491235.1 Xanthobacteraceae bacterium
GCTGATGCACAGCCTCAAGCACTACAAGGTGCTGCACGAGAAGAACGTCATCCTCAGCATCAAGACGGCGAACACGCCGCGCGTGACCGACGAGGACCGTGTGCGCATCGAGCCGGTCGGCAAGACGTTTACACGCCTGACTATCCGGTTCGGCTACACCGAGACGCCGAACGTGCCGAGGGCGCTCGCGATCGCGCGCAAGGTCGGGTGGAATTTCGACATCATGTCGACGTCATTCTTCCTGTCGCGCCGCGCCCTCAAGCCAGCGGCACGCTCCGGCATGCCGCCGTGGCAGGATCGCCTCTTCATCGCGCTCGCGCGCGCCGCCAACGACGCCACCGACTATTTCCAGATTCCGACCGGCCGGGTGGTCGAGGTCGGCACCCAGGTGACGATCTGACGCGGCCCGCGCGCGCCCACCACCCTCGTGTCCTGTCATGAGGCGCTGGTTGAACAATGCCGCGCATCCCCTTGGCATCCGAGGGCGAATATCGGAAAGTGGAGCGCAGGGGCCGCTTGGGGAGAATCAATGTTCGGTTTCGGGGGGAGCGAGGTGCGGGATCTCATGCCGGAGGAGGTGGCCCGCGGCATGCAAGCCGGCGAAATCCTCCTGATCGATGTGCGCGAGCCGGCCGAGACAGCGGGCGAGCGCATTCCGGGCGCTTTGCTCGCACCGCTGTCCTCGTTCGATCCAACCGATCTTCCCGATGCGGGCGGTCGCGTGCTGGTGTTTTCGTGCGCCTCGGGCATTCGGTCGGTCAAGGCGGCCGAGATCGCGCAGGCGGCGGGGCTGCGATGCGACGCGCATCTCGCGGGCGGCATCAAGGCCTGGAAGGCGGCCGGGCTGCCAGTCGAATCGTGACCTGAGTTGTCATTGGCGAGCGAAGCGAGGCAATCTCGCTCGACAAAACGCATGCGGTTCGAGATTGCTTCGGCGGCCTGGGCCGCCTCGCAATGACGGAAGGAGAACATGATGCGGAAATTGCTGCTCGGCCTGTTGGCTCTCATGGCGGTGGGCGTTACGCTCCTGGGCGATCCGCGTCCGAGTGAGGCGCGGCCCTGGTATCCGTGGTGCGCGCGGTTCGGCGATCGCAGCGGCGTCGAGGAGTGTCTCTACGCGAGCTTTGAGCAATGCCAGGCGACCCTCAGCGGGATCGGCGGCTCGTGCGTGCAGAACTGGTATCCGCGGCCGGTCGGGCAGCGGCGCCACCACGGCCATAACCGCTGGTGGCCGTTCTATCCCGATTGAGCTTCGCGACGCGCGTATCCGACCCAGAGAGACCTCGCACATGACCCGGTCGCGGTGCCCGATCGCTTGCCTTGCAGGGCTCGCGCTCGCGCTGCTCGCACCGGCGGCCGCCTCGGCGCAAGGCGAACGCGTGGTCAACTTCTACAATTGGTCGGACTACATCGATCCGGCGGTGCTCGAGGCCTTCACAAAGGAAACCGGCGTCAAGGTGCGCTACGACACCTTCGACGCCAATGAGACGCTGGAGACCAAGCTGCTCGCCGGCAAGTCCGGCTACGACGTGGTGGTGCCGACCGGCTATTTCCTCCAGCGCCAGATCACGGCGGGCGTCTTTCAAAAGCTCGACAAGTCGAAACTGCCGAATCTGGCCAATGCGTGGCCGTTGATCGCCGAGAGGCTCGCCTTCTACGACCCAGGCAACCAGTTCGCCGTCAACTACATGTGGGGGACCACGGGCATCGGCTACAACGTCAAGAAAATGCACGAAATTCTTGGGCCCGACGCCAAGATCGACAGCTGGGACGTGGTGTTCGAGCCGGAGCAGCTTGCGAAGTTCAAGGACTGCGGCATTCACATGCTCGACTCGGCCGACGACATCGTGCCGGCGGCGCTGCGATATCTCGGCCTCGACCCGAATTCGACGCAGCAGAAGGACCTCGACAAGGCCGCTGAGCTGATCGCCAAGATCAGGCCGTATGTGCGCAAGTTCCACTCGTCCGAATATCTCAATGCGCTGGCGAGCGGCGAAATCTGCTTCGTTGTCGGCTGGTCGGGCGACATCAAGCAGGCGCAGCGGCGGGCCGCCGAGGCGAAGGGCGGGGTCACGATCGGCTACGCGATCCCGAAAGAGGGGGCGCAGATGTTCTTCGACAACCTCGCGGTCCCGAAGGACGCGCCGCACCCCACCGAGGCCTACGCGCTGATCGACTACCTGCTGCGGCCCGAGGTGGCGGCGAAGAACACGAACAAGGTGCAATACGCCAACGGCAACCTGGCGAGCCAGAAATTCGTCGACAAGGCGATTCTCGACGACCGCACCATCTACCCTGACACCGTCACCATGGCGAAGCTCTACACCATCTCGGCGCACGATCAGAAAACGCAGCGCGTGCTCAACCGCCTTTGGACGAAGATAAAGACCGGGCATTGATGTAAGATCGGGCTACGCATAGCCGACGCTTGATGAGGTGATTCCCATGAGCCTCGTCGATCACGCCACCGATAAAGCCGCTCGCGCGGGCGAGGGCGCCTGGAATCCGGGCCTCGAATCCGAATTACCGCGCGAACTCTTGCCGCTCGCCACGGTCTTCCGGCCCGAGAACGTCTCGACCAGCCTCGCGCAGGCCTTGGAGCTCAGCGACTATTGCGGCCTTGCGCCCCAGGACGTGGTTTCGTTTCGCCCCGAGCGGCTGATCATCCATGAGCTCCTGGTGCGCGTGACGGCGGGTTTCGCGGTGCCCGACGGGACGACCTACGAGGACCTCGGGCGAAATTTCCGCGAGATCGCGGCGACCATTCTCAACAAGGATGTCGCTCAGCATACCGACGAGCTGTACGCGCGGTTCGCCGAGGTGCGCACCGAGGCATCACGGATCATCACGCAGGAGCTTGCGCGCTTGTCGCCGCCGAAGCCGGCGACGGGTCTCGAGTCCGATGGTGATGCCCGCCCGCGCTGGTCCTTTGGTCTGGCGCGGCGCAAGGCGCCGCCTGCGCCATCCGAGGGGGCCGAGCGGCGCGAGCGGCGGGTCATTGGCGACTGGTCCGACAAGGCCGAGAGCGAAGGCGGACGGCTCGCGCAATCGTGCTTTCGCGCCTTGAGCACGATCGCGACTGCGACGGTCGCGCGGCGCGGCCGCCTATTCGCCGATCACAAGGTCCTCGCCGAGCTTGCGGTCACGCTGGTGTGCAACGATTTCGGCAGCGAGGCGATCGGCGACATGATGGCGCCGTTCATCGCGCGGGCGGCGGCGCGCGAGGGCTATCGCGTTCTGTCGGCGCAGCCACGCCCCGTGATCCTCAACGTCAAGGGCGCGTCGGCCTCGGGCAAGAGCACCATGCGGCCGTTGCAGCGCGCGCTCGCGATGCAGCTCGGCTTCCCGTGGGAGAATTTTGCGCTGATCAGCCCGGACATCTGGCGCAAATTCCTGCTCGACTACGGATCCCTCGGCCTCGCCTATAAATATGCCGGCACGCTGACGGGCCACGAGATTGAGATCGTCGACAAGAAGCTCGACCGCCACATGGCGCGCAGGGCCGCTCGCGGTGATATCTCGCATCTGTTGATCGACCGCTTCCGCTTCGACAGCTTCGTCGAGGGACGCGAGCCGAAGCGGTTGCTCACGCGCTTCGCGGATCTCGTCTACATGTTCTTCATCGTGACGCCGCCGGAGATGACGGTCGAGCGCGCATGGAAGCGAGGGCTGCAAGTCGGCCGCTATAAGGCCGTCGAGGATTTGCTGGCTCATAACGTGGAAGCCTATACCGGCATGCCCGAATTGTTCTTTACCTGGGCGCTGGATACGCGCCGGCGCACCCACTTTGAATTCCTCGACAACAGCGTGCCGGACGGCAGCCGGCCGCGCACCATCGCGTTCGGCTGGAACGGCGAGATGACGATCGTCGACATCAAACGAATCATCGACATCGACCGTTTCCGCAAGATCAACATCCGCGCGCAGCGGCCCGAAGACGTCTATGCGGGCCAGGATCTCGCGCCCGAACGCAATGTCGAGTTCCTGCTGCGCTGCGCTCGCTTGATTCCGGCGATCAACCTCGCGGACCGCATGAGCGGCCGCATCTATGGGCGGCTGGAGCAAGGCAGGTGGGTCTGGCGCGACGAGGAGGCGCTTGCGCGCGTGACGGCCGATCCGGACGCGCGCGCCGGCATCACCGCATTGCAGCCGCACGGCTTTGACGCGGCGGACACGACGCCGCGCCGCGCGGACGATTTACGGATCGACCGTCGGCATAACCTGGGCGCTGCGACCGAGGAGGTTGTCGCGTCACGGTGACGGCGCGCGCCGCGCACATCCAGCCTGGCCCGAGCGGCCTGCGTCGCTCGGGCCCTTTCGCCGCCCGGCTCCATGCTTCACTATCCGGCCCGATGGTCCGGATCAGGCGCGGATTCCAACCGCTCCTCCGTGCGGCCGTAGAAGCGGTGCCCGAAGGGGCGAGTGGTCGATGCCCGCGGTCAACAATGTACTCGTCGTCGGCGGTGGGATCGCGGGCATGACCGCCGCCATCGCGCTGAAGCGGGCCGGCATCCAGTGCGGGATCGCAGAAATCAATCCGCGGTGGACGGTGATCGGCGTCGGCATCTCGCTCCAGGGGCCGGCGCTGCGGGCGCTCGCGATGGTCGGGGTCCTCGATCGATGCATCACGAAGGGTTTCGGCTATTCGCACTTCAAGGCGTGCGATGCCGACGGTCGGCTGACCGGAACGGTGCAGCTTCCGCGCCTCAACGGTCCCAGATATCCGGCGACGATCGGGGTCATGCGCCAGGCCGTGCACGAGGTGCTGCAGGATGCGCTGGCCGCCGCGGGCGTCAAGGTTCGGCTGGGCGTTACGGTTTCGGCGCTGGCGCAGCACGATGATCATGTGTCCGTCGGGCTCAGCGACGGTACGCGCGCCGACTACGACCTCGTCGTCGGCGCGGACGGCGCCAACTCGAAGGTCCGCGAACTCGTCTTCGGCGGCGGATCAAAGCCGCAATATACCGGACAGGCCGTCTGGCGGGCGACGGTCCGTCGCCCCGCCGAGATCGAGGCGCGTTACTCGTTCTTCGGGCCGCGCAATAAAGCCGGATTCAATCCCGTGTCTGCGGCTGAGATGTACGTCTACCTCGTCCAGAACCTGCCTGAGTTCATCCGTGTTCCCGATGATCAATTGCCCGAGGTCATGCGCGAGCAACTCACCGATTTTCGCGGACCGCTCGCCGCCGCCCGCGAGGAGATCGTCGATCCGCGCAACATCGTCTATCGCCCCGTCACCTCGGGGATCATGCCGACCCCGTGGTATCGCGGCCGCGTCGTGGTGATCGGGGATGCGGCGCACGCGACGACGCCGCATATGGCGGCCGGCGCCGGGCTTGCGGTCGAGGACTCGGTAGTTCTCGCGCAGCTCTTGGGGGCGGACCAGGCCTTGCCCGACCTTCTAAAGACATTCATGAGCCGACGCCACGAGCGCTGCCGGATGGTCGTCGACAACTCGTTCCAGCTCGGAGAATGGGAAAAGAACCCGGGTGCGCCGGAAGCCGATCCGGTCGGCATGCTCGACAAATCCCTCAAGGCGCTGGCGCAGCCGTTTTAGTCAAATCCGTATCGCCGTCGAGCCTGGCATCGACGTGTGGCGTCGGCCCTGCGATCTCCAATGCGGCCAGAGCCATTGCTCGGGTTGCACGCGCACTTGGCCTTCGATCACGTTGAGGATCGCCTGCCTGGTCCCTGCACGACCCACCGCGTCGCGCGCGGGCGCGATGCCTTCAGATCTCCGGAACGCTGAGACCGCCGCGCGTCTCTAAGCGCCCCAACGCCGCACCGGCGATGATGTGGGGCGAGGGGGTCGCGATGCGGCGGGCGAGGCCGATCAGGCCGAGGAAACGGATCGTGAGCCAGGTCACGTCCAATTCCCACCAGCGATGGCCGTGCCGGGCCGATCTCGGGCTGGCGTGATGGTTGTTGTGCCATCCCTCGCCATTGCTGAGGAGCCCGATGAGAACGTTGTTGCGGCTCGCCTCGTCGGTCTCGTAATTGCGGTAGCCCCACAGGTGGGTCACCGAATTCACCGACCAGGTAATGTGCCAGACCGCAACGGTGCGCACGAAGACGCCCCAGACGAGGACGCTGGCGGCGAACTGGGCCGCCTGCCGTATCTCGCCGCCCGTGGCGAGCCCGGCCGCAAAGCCGCCCAGGAAGAACACCAGCCATGAGGCGAACACGACCCAGAGCCATCGATTGTGCTCGAGCCTCGCGTAGAAGCGATCGCACAGGACGTCGCGCGAATAGCGTTCATAGATCCGCAGGCGCTGCAGATCCCGGTTCTCGAGCAGAATCCAGCCCATGTGGCCCCAGAAGAAATTGACCAGCGGGCTGTGCGGATCGGCACTTTCGTCCGCATGCTGATGATGCCGGCGGTGGACCGCGACCCAGCGCGCCGGGGTGTCCTGCACGCAGCAGGTACCGAGAATCGCGAGGGTGTGCTCGAGCCATTTCGGAACGACGAGGCCGCGATGGGCGAGCAGGCGATGATAGCAGAGATTGATGCCGAGCGTGCCGAACACGTAGAGGCCGAGGATCGCCAGCACGACGCCGGACCAGCTGAAGAACCACGGAAGCAGGGCGAGCAGCGCGACCGCGTGGTACCCGATGAGCGTGACGGCGCTGGGCCAGTCAACGCGGCTGCGGACCCCCTCGGGAACCATCAGCCGAGGCGACGGCGACGCGGTCGTCACCACTCTGTCCGCGTCAGCCACAGTCACTGATCATCCTCACACATAGGCACCACGCACGATAGTTTAATACCGGCGCTGCCGCCAGGGCGGCTATGCCTGTTTCGTGGGCTGCCGAGGCGGAATCCGCTGGCCGCCACCCGGTCACGGCCCCACACGAAGAGCCAGGCTTTACTCGCGCCAACGCCGGTGCAGCCAGAGCCACTGCTCGGGATGCTCCCGCACCCAACCCTCGACGACGTTGGTGATGGCCTGCATGGTGCCGGCGACGTCGACGCGGCCCTCCGCGTCACGCACCGGCGGGACCTGCTCGCTGATTTCGCCGCGGAAGGCCCCGCCGGGCAGACGGATGATGCGGGTCCCGTAGATCGGGCACTCGACGTGGCGCGCGAGGGCGGCGATCAGCGGGTTGGCCTTGCAGCGGCGGCCGAAAAAGGTCACGTCGACGCCTTTCCCGTAATGCTGGTCGACCAGCATGGCGACGTGACGGTTGACCTCGAGCGCGCGCGCGAGGCGGATTGGCGCATTCGAGTCGGTCGGCACCAGCGTGCCCATGCTGCCCTGGCGCAACGCGATCACGGCGTCGGCGACCGCGCCGACGTTCGGGCGCCGGTAGAGCACCAGCGCGTCGAGATCGAACTTGGCCGCGATGATCGCCGGAAGCTCCCAATTGGCGAGATGGGCAGCGAACACCAGCGCGGCCTTGCCGTCGTCGCGTATGCGGTTGAAGCGCTCGATCGCGGCGGCGTCGTATTTCACGTAGGGCAGGTTGAGCGGGTCACCGACGGTGAGGCGATCGAGATGCGCGAACTCGGCGACCACGCGGCCGAGATTGTCCCAGACGCCGGTGAGGATGCGCTCGATCTCCTCGGGAGACTTCTCGGGGAAAGCGGCCGTAAGGTTGGCGCGGCCGAGCCGATGCTCGGGCAGCCACGGCCCGAACGTGCGAGTGACACGCGCGAAGGCGTTGCTGACGCGGATGCGGTCGACGTGGCGCACCGCCTTCAGGATGAGCGTGAGCAGCGTCCCGGCAGCCTGATCGAAGGCGGATTTCGCGAGGAACGCGACACGTCGGCCAAAGCTTCGCAGCGTCGTCATCGCGGCGGGTCAGAAATTCACGATGATCTTGCCGAACACCTGCCGGCTTTCCAGCCGCGCGAGCCCGCGCTCGATCTCGCCGATCGGCACTTCCATGTCGATCACCGGCGAAAGGCCTGCCGCCATCTTGGCGAGGCTGTCGCGGATATTGCGCATCGAGGCGCCGAAGGAGCCGAAGATCTTGTATTGCTGCTGGAAGAGCTGCATCAGGTTGAAGTCGACCGTTGCGCCAGACGTCGCCCCGCAGGTCACCAGGCGACCGCCGCGCTTGAGCACGAGCAGCGATCCCGGAAACGTGTCTTTGCCGGTATGCTCGAACACGACGTCGACGCCCTTCTTGGCGGTGAGCTTGCGCACGATCGTCTCGAAACGGTCGACGCGGTAGTTGATCACGTGATCGGCGCCCAGCGCCTTCGCCTTCTCGGCCTTGGCATCGTCGCCGACCGTGGTGATGACCGTGCAGCCGATCGCCTTCGCCATCTTGATCGCGGTCGAGCCGATGCCGGAGCCGCCGGCATGCACCAGGATGGTCTCGCCCGCTTCGAGCTTGGCATTGTCGAACAGCATGTGCTCGACGGTCGAGAATGCGATCGGCGCGCAGGCGGCGTCGCGCAGCGGCACGCCCGCCGGCACCGGAACGACAAGCCGCGCCTCCATGTTGATGAGGTCGCGCGCGAATCCGTCGACATGGAAGCCGTGGATGCCTTTGACGTTCTCGCACAGGTTATCGCGGCCCTCGCGACAGGCCTTGCAGGTGCCGCAGGTGAGCGCGCCGTACATCACGACCGGATCGCCGACCTTGAAGGCGGTGACGCCGGCGCCGACCGCCGCGATCTCGCCAGCCGCTTCCGCGCCGACCACGAGCGGCAGCTTGCGCTTGGCGAACGCCATGCCGCGGAAGCCCCACAAATCGAGATGATTGAGGCCGACCGCCTTGACGCGCACCTGCACGTCGCCGACTTGCGGGGCGGGAGGCGGAGGAAT
Organism: Xanthobacteraceae bacterium; assembly: GCA_036491235.1. Taxonomy (GTDB): domain Bacteria; phylum Pseudomonadota; class Alphaproteobacteria; order Rhizobiales; family Xanthobacteraceae; genus JAVDCA01. The sequence goes on from DASXCK010000185.1 coordinate 8,778, forward strand.
ATCGGCAAACTCGATCTTGCGATCGGCGACGAGGTTGAGCGCTCGCATGGCGTCTCCGGACGCTGGCTGGGCTATTGGGAAATCAGCGGTGGATGCCTAGCGCTGCCGTGAGTCCGCCGTCAACCGGAACCAGCGCGCCGGTGACGTAAGCGGCCTGCGGGGAGGCGAGGAACGCCACCACGTTTGCGACGTCGTCGGGCGTTGCGAACCGCCGCGCCGGTATCTGCTCTTCCATCTTGTCGCGGAATTTCTCGTAGGGTGCGAGCATCGCGGTGTCGATGAACCCGGGCGCCACATAGTTCACCGTGACGCCGGTGCGCGCGACCTCGATCGCCAGCGTGCGGATATAGGAGAGGAGGGCGCCCTTCGAGGCCGCGTAGGCGGCGTTGCCCTGGTTCGCCTGCAACGCCGTCACCGAGCCGATCACCGCGACGCGACCGTAGCGCGCCCGCATCATCTGCCGCACCACGTTGTTCACGATGCGGGCGAACGACCAGTAATTCACCTGCATGGCGGCTTCGGCCTTCGTCTGATCCATCATCACGGCGAGCGCGTCGTAGCTCTGTCCGGCATTGTGGACAAAGGCTCCGAACGGTGGTTCGCCCGCGAGCGTGGCAACGAAGGCCTCGACGGCCGCCTTATCGGCGAGGTCGAGGGCGCGCGCCGAAATGGTGCGGTCGGGATGGGTGGCGTTGAGCTCCTTGATGAGTGCGTCCGCTTCGGTGCTCGCCGAGCGATACGTGAACACCACGTCGTTGCCGGCGGCCGCCAGCGTGCGCACGATCGCGGAGCCGAGGCCGCGCCCGCCACCGGTGACGAGGGCGCGTCGTGAGGTTTGATCCGCCATCAAGCAGGCTCCCGGGCCAGCACGAGCGAGACGTTCTGCCCGCCGAAGCCGAATGAGTTGGAGATCGCCCGCGCCATTTTTGCGTCGCGCGCGACGTTCGGCACCACGTCGAGGGTGATGCCGGGATCGGGCACATTGTAGTTGATGGTCGGCGGAATGCGCTGGTGGTCGAGGGTCATGAGCGTCACCACCGCCTCGATGGCGCCGGCGGCCGACAGGGTGTGGCCGATCATCGACTTGGTCGACGAGATCGGGATCTTCTTGGCGCGTTCGCCGAACACGGTGATCACGCACTGGCATTCCATCTTGTCGTTTTCCGGCGTGCCGGTGCCGTGCGCGTTG
>DASXCK010000186.1:0-9786 GCA_036491235.1 Xanthobacteraceae bacterium
CCGCCGCCGAGGCGCTCGCCGCCTTCATCTTCATTCATCCGCAGGGCGGCGCCGGCGCCGAGCGGCTCGGCTCCTATTATCTGAAAAACCTCGTCGGCTTGCCGTTCGAGACCACGATCGCGGGGGCGAGCCTCGTGTTCGGCGGCGTTCTGGAGCGCTATCCGGGCCTCAAAATCTGCCTCGCCCACGGCGGAGGTTTCGTGCCCTACCAAGCCGGCCGCTTCCGCCACGGCTTCGATGTCCGCCCGGAAGCTAGAGTCAATCTGCGGGAGACGCCGGAGGTATCGATCGCCCGGCTCTACTACGACACGATCACCCACGCGACGCCGACGCTCGAATTCCTCATCGCCTCCTCGGGCGCCGATCATGTGCTGCTCGGCAGCGACTATCCGTTCGACATGGGCAACCTCGATTGCGTCGCGCGCGTCGAGACGCTTGCGATCCCGTCCGTCGACCGCGATCTTATCCTCGGCGGCTATGCGGAACGGGTGCTTGGCGCCGCCGGGTAATCCGATGCAGCAACGCCCCTTCGGCACCACGAACCTGAAGGTTTCCGCGGTCGGCCTCGGCTGCAACAACTTTGGCGCCCGGCTCGACCAGGCGGCGACGCAAAAGGTCGTTCATGCGGCGCTCGACGCCGGCGTGACGCTGTTCGACACCGCCGACATCTACGGCAACCGCGGGGATAGCGAGCGTATGCTCGGCGAGGCGCTCGGGCCGCGGCGCAAGGATATCGTGCTGGTGACGAAGTTCGGGTTGCCGATGGACGGCGGCGGGCGCCGCCAGGGCGGCTCGCGCCGCTACGTGCCGAGGGCGCTGGAAGCAAGTCTCAAGCGGCTCAAGACCGACTGGGTCGACGTCTACTACGTCCACCGTCCCGATCCGGAGACGCCGATCGAGGAAACCTTGGCGGCACTCGACGCGCTGGTGCACGCCGGCAAGGTGCGCCACCTCGGCTGCTCCAACTTTTCGGCGGCGCAGATCCGTGCCGCGCAAGCGGCGGCGCGCGTCAAGGACCTGATGCCGTTCGTTGCCACGCAGGACCAATACAACCTGCTCTCGCGCGAGATCGAGCAAGACGTCGTTCCAGCGATCGTGGCTGAGAAGCTCGCGCTCCTGCCCTACTTCCCGCTCGCGAGCGGGATGCTGACCGGAAAATACCGTCTCGGCCGGCCGATGCCCGAGGGCACGCGCCTTTCGAGTGCGCGCTATTCCGACCGCTTCCTCAATGATGAGAATTTTGGCGTCGTCGAGCGCCTGCAGGCGTTCTGCGCCGCGCGCCGCCGCACGCTGCTGCAGCTCGCCTTCGCGTGGCTGCTGGCGAAACCGTACGTCGCCGGCGTGATCGCGGGCGCGAGCACGCCGGAGCAATTGCGGCAGAATGCGGACGCGGTCGGTTGGGACCTCGGCGCGGAGGAGATCGCCGAGGTCGAGAAGCTGACGTCACGAGGGCGGCAGAAAATTCAGCCCGAGTAGGCGACCCGTTGCGGCTCGGCTTCGCCGGGCGTCTTCGACCGCGCCGGCAGTTGCAGCACCGTCGCTTGCTGATCGACGCACAGGTGTGTCAGGAGCACGATTCTGCCGTCCGGAAATTCGAGCGCGTCGTGGTGCGCGGCCGGCCGATCGACATTGACTTGCCGGAAGATCGCCGTCCGGTAGCCCATCTTGCGCCGCCACGGCAGGAGACCCAGCGGGATGCGTTTGACCTCGGACTCGAAGGACAGCTCGGTTCCTGGCAACACGCAGACGGCGAGGCTGGAATCTTCCGCGGCGCAAAAGCCATGGGTTCCGGTGCCGAAGTCATGGGACGTCAGTTTGTCTCCGACCTTCGCGGGCCGTGAGCTGACGTTTTGCAGACTGTAGTCGCACATGAAGGTCGCTCCTGATTCCGCCGAGCCCTATGGCGGAACGGGCCGGCAAGCGATTGGTTTCGCGGCGGCGATGAATTCTGTCGGCGTGCGACAACGAAAACCCGCCGCATCGCCACATGCCGTTTCGACGCCTGCGCGTGCGGCCGACGCGAAGCTGAGGTGGGTTCAAGCGGCGGGCACCCAATGCTAAGAGCCACCTCTGCCGAACCCCGCGCCGTTCACGGATACGAGCCTTTTCCATGCCGAACCACCAACCGCCCGCCGGTAACGCGGGCCCGCCCGCGCCGCACGATGTTGCGGGCGGCGATTGGGAGCCGGACGCCGACGACGGCTTTGTAGCCCTGGTCGGTCCGATCTGGCGGCGCGCATCCGGGGAGACCGATCACTACGCGTTCCTCGCCGAGCCGAAGCATCACAACCGTGGTGGCGTCGTGCATGGCGGCATGCTGATGACGTTCGCGGACCGCGCCATCGGGCGAACCTGCCGATATGCCAACGAGCATCATCCGCAGGCAACCGTCCAGCTCGACATGCATTTCGTCGACGCCGTGCAGGTCGGCGAGTTCGTGGAGGCAAGGTGCCGGGTCGAGCGCCGGACCCGCGCCCTGATGTTCGCGCGTGCCGAGCTCACCGTCGGGGCGCGCGTCGTCGCGACCGCCAAGGGTGTATGGAAGACGCTACACTCGCGCTGATCCGGCGCCGCCCGTTGCGATCGCATCTTCGCGTGCCGCGCCGCGCGGGCTAACCGCCTGGTCGGGGATGTGGTTATTCCACACCTCCGCCCGGTCCCGCGCAGCCAGGGTCTCGACAACGGGTTGATCTGCCTGGTTCCGTCTTGCCGAGACGAATTGTCAAAGCTGGATTCATACCCTCTTAAGGGCCGCGGCGTATGCAACCGCCATGGATATGAGCCTCGTCAGCGCGATGCTTGGCGCCCAGGCCGGCAATACTCAGGTTGCCGTGGCCGCGAAGTTCATGCGCGAGAATGCCGACAGCAGCGCCGCGATCGCGCAACTGGTCGAGGCAGGGGCTCAGAACGCCAAAGCGCTCGCCAACGTCGCCACAGGCATCGGCGCCAATCTCGATATCCAGGCGTAAGGCCGGCGCCCCCGAGCAAGCAATTTCCCCGATACACGCGTGCGCAAGTGAAGCGAGCCGGCTTCGGCTACGCTCGCTGTGACGGCGATGCCTTGATTTCAGGCGCCATGATGAAATCGTGCTTGCTGCGCAGATTGACGCCGGCTTCGAGCTCGGGCATCGCGGTCGCGGCGTGACGCAATCGCAGCTTCGGGACGATCGTCATGAGATGGATCTGCATCTCGAGCCGCGCCAGCGGTTCGCCGACACAATTGCGCGGGCCGGCGCCGAACGGCATCTGCGCGAGCTCATGCCGCATCGGCCCAGCCGTGACGTCGAACCGCTCCGGATCGAATCGATTGGGATCGTCCCACAGCGCCGGATTGCGTTGGATGAAATACGCCGGAACGTAGATCTCGGTTCCGGCCGGCACGACATAGTCGCCGAGCCGGTCGTCACCCACGGCCTTGCGCGTCATCAGCCAGAGCGGCGGATAGAGGCGCATCGCCTCCTCGAGAACCTGCCGCGTGTAGGTGAATTTCGCCAGATCCTCCATGCCGGGCGCTCCGTCCGCGCTGATACGACCGAGCTCCGCCGAGATCTTCTGCTCGACGTCCGGGTGCTTGGCGAGAAAGTACCAACACCAGTTCAGCGTGATCGCGGTGGTTTCGTGCCCGGCGACGACAAGCGTCATCACCTCGTTGACGACCTGGGCGTCCGACATGCCCTCGCCGGTTTTGCGATCGCGCGCCTCGATGAGCATGCCGAGAATGTCGGCACCGTTGCGCCCGCCGGCGCGGCGTTGTGCCACGATCGCGCCGACGAGCTTGCGCAACGCGCGGAACGTCTGGGCGAACTGCATGTCGCGCGAGGATTCGTCGGAGAGAATATTGAACGGCTCGGCGACCGCTTGATAGTCGGTTCCGAAAATCGCCTGGAGCACCACCTTGAGCACCAGCCGGCTCACGTCGTACGTGACGTTGACGGTCTGCCGGTCGCGAGCGGCCTGCTGCCATGTCTCGAGCATCGCCGCATTCGCCGCCGTGATGTCGCGCATCAGCGCCGCCATCGCATTGCGGTGGAAGGCCGGCTGCACCATCCGGCGCTGGCGTTTCCAGAAGTCGCCCTCGCTGACGATGAGACCATTGCCGAGCAGCAGCGCGATCCGCTTGATGGCCTGGCCGCGCGCGTAATTCTGCCAGTTCTTGCGCAGCACATGCTGCACATGCTCGGGATTCCGGGTCACATAGGCGCTGACGCCGAAGATCGACGCCTTGAAGATGTCGCCATGGAGCCGGAACTGCTCATCCATCCAGGAAAAGAGATCGCGCGCCGGGCTGTATGGCTCGGCACTCCCCGGCGGCGTCAGCACCCGCGCGCGCCCGCCTTCAGACCATCCAGGCGGAGTTTCTTCCAGCATCGCTACCCGCTCCTGCGCTCGTCACCCGGGTGACACGCACCTTCCACTCGTCGGCTCAAATGCCGAACAACGATATCTCCGTGTAGGCGAGATCGCCCAATCGTGGACGGTTCGGCCCGAAAAAGAATCGCGGCCGATTTCCGATATATTTGCCGACCACGCCAGGAATCGGACCGTTGGCGTCCACGATCACGAAGAAGTGGCCCCTGAGCGCCAGATATTTCCCGAGTGGGCGTGCAGAATTGACGAACGAATCGATGTCGCGGCAGTAGACGAGCTGCTGGCTCGGCACGCCTTTGATGATTTTTGGCCGGAACACGAACGGGTGGGCGCGCTCCGACGTGACGCCCCACAGGCTCGTGCACCCGTAACCGGCATGTTCGACCAGGATATCACGCTCATAGGCGTCGAAGGGCGCATCCGGCTCGTCGGCGGCATCGATGACCCGGAGGCCGTCGCGGGACGACCGGCTCAACAGCGGAAGCGCGATGACGATACCCTCGACGTAGCGGCGAAAGCCCGTCGCTTCGACCATCTTATGCGTGTGCGGCGCGGCCGTCAGATTCAGCACCGTGACGCTTTTGTCCCGATTCGCGCGACCGATGAGCAGCTGCGCATAAACCCTGAAAGCCGGCTCGACATAGATTCCCGAGCCGTTGCAGCGGACGTGCGGGACGCCGTTCTCCCAGATCGTCGAGAAGATCAGGAGCATGACGCCGACCAGACGGCCGTCGCTCTCGAGGACGTAACCATAGCGCGGGAAACCCGGCGGCACCGTGCGCTCGGTCAAGCCATCGAGCATGTCCTGCCAGAATTGCCGTGAACGCCGCTTGCCGTAGCCACGCACGAGAAGGTCGACGACCTGCCGAATATCGGTCTCGCCGATCTGGCGAGCCCCGACGCGGGTCGCCCCCTGGACCGCAGCGCCTGTCGCATGCATGGGGCGCCTCTCAGGCCTTCCGTTCCGTGGTTTTCGGCATGTCAGCGTTAACGAGCGGGAGCGCAAGCGCTACGTCTTCAATGACGTCGCCGATCGCGACCGGACGCTCGACATCCTCTCCGCGTGAGAACGGGGCAACACCGCAGCAATCCCTGAGGCGCGCCAGCAGCGGCGCCAGCACCCTGCCCTGCGCGCGCAACTTCCGCATTCTACTCGTATATGGTTAATGCAATTGACACTGTTGCGAAGCTCAGATGCATTTCACGAGGCCCAGCTATAGGCGCACGCTATATGCGATCAAGTCCGCAATGCAGTTGTGGTCAATGCATTCGCTCTGGGCGCCGTCGGCGCCAATCTCGACATCAGCGCGCAGAGGCGGGCGTCCTGGACGCCCCGTTCGCCGACGTTTGGACCCATTAGCCGGCAAGGCATGACGCTCACATATTGCCGTGGCCGCGCTTGATGGTCTGGCGAATCACCGGTGCGGTGACCGTGTCGGAGATCTGGATATTCCACACCTCGCTTTCGCCCTGCGCGGCAAAGTCGGCGAACAGTTTTGGGATGACCGACACATCGCGGATCTCGTGGCCGCGCAGGCCGAAACCGCGCGCGATATTTTCAAGCGGCGGCCGGCCGAACAGCGCCAGGCTGTCGTCGATGCCATCGGCGCGCAGCTTGTGGAATTCGGAGCCGTATCCGCCGTCGTTCATCGCGCAGATCAGGATGCGATATCCCTGGCGCTTGAGCGTCTCCAGCTCCTGGATGTGGAACAAGAGCCCACCGTCACCTTCGAACAGCACGACCTTGCCGTCGCGGCCCTGCCGACGCGCCGCCGCAACCCCGAGCGCATAGGACAGGCCATTACCGACCGCACCGAATTCGCGGACCGTCGTGTAACGGTCCGCCGGCCTGCCGCGCATCTGGGTATTGAAATAAGCTTGATGCCCGCCGCCGATGACGATGTCCCAATCTTTTGGGATAACCGGGTCGAGCGCTTTGATCACCTCGCGCGGATCGAGCACCCCAGGCTCGATGTCGAACGGCATCGCGTCCGCGGGCTCGGTCGCGATGCGATGCGCGAGCTCTTTCGTGCGGATCGTCGCCGCCGTCGGCTTGTTGGCGCCCAGCTTCTTGTCGAGGCCCGCAAGGATCGCCTCGACGCCGACGCGCGCATCCGACCTGACGTAGAGGTCGGCGGCCTTCTGCCCGTCGCGCAGGCCGCGCGGCGCATCGTCGACCTGGATCTTGAAGGATTTGCCCCAAAAGTGGCCGACACCGACGTAATAGGACAGGCTGGTGCCGACCGCGAGCACGAGGTCTGCCGACTCGAACATCTCGCGGCCCAGCGACGAGAAGTAGCTGCCCGCGATGCCGAGTCCGTACGGATGGTCGTGGAACAGCCCGCGCGTCGGCAGCGTATTGGACAGCAAGGCGCCGCAGCGATCGGCAAGCCTTACGACGGCCTCGCGGGCGCCGGACCACAACACGCCGCGGCCGCCGAAGATGATCGGCCGCTTTGCAGCGGCCAGCCGCTCGACGGCCTCGGCCACCAGCTCGGGATCGGGATGCACGCGTCCGGCCTTGGGGTGATACATCGCCGAGGTCTCGTAGGGCGCATTCGCCATATACTCGACCTTCTGCAGGTCGTAGGGGATGCCCAGCACGACGGGGCACCGCTCGCTTTTCGCGACGTGGAAGGCCTCGCGCACATAGTCCATCATGCGCGGCACGCTGTGCGCGGCGATGTATTTCGCCCCGGTTGCGGTCACCAGCGGCGCCTGGTCGATCGCCTGATTGTAGAACTTGGCATTGATCGGAGCCTCGCCGGCGAACACCACCATCGGCAGGCGGGCGCGCGCCGCGGCCGGCAGCGCCGTCATCAGCTGGGTCACGCCGGGCCCGCAGGTGACCGAGGCTACCGCGACCTTGCCGGTTGCCACGTTGTAGGCCGTCGCCGCCGCGACGGTGACGTGCTCGTGCCGCACGTGGACGCTATGCACGCCCGGCAGCTTGGCGAAGGCGGTGGACCAGTGCATGTTGCCGTCGCCCATCAAGACGAACTGCGTGTCGACGCCCTCCGCATGAAACGCTTCTGCGAGGGCTTCGTAGAGTTTCGCCATGGACGCGGTACCCCGTGGGTTATGACGTGAGATTATGGGGTGATTTGCGACGCAACAAGGGGCCCGGGTCGGCATGTTGCCATCCCGGCGGCATCGCCGGGTTCTCTTGACGCGCCACGGTACGTCATCGACTATTCCGGTGGGCGACCTAAAGCGAGGACACGGCCATGCTGGATCGGACGCGGGACGACATCGGCCGCTTGGTCGAGCCGGGACGCGTGCACCGCCGCGTCTACACCGACCCGGATGTTTTCGAGCTCGAGATGGAGCGCATCTTCGGCCGCGCATGGCTGTTCGTCGGCCATGCCAGCCAGGTGCCGAAACCCGGCGACTACATCACGGTCGATCTCGGCCGCCAGCCCGTGATCATGACGCGCCATCACGACGGCAGCATCCGCGTTCTGCTCAACCGCTGCACCCATCGCGGCGCCAAGGTCGCCAACGAGCGCTGCGGGCATGCCACGCGCCTCGTCTGCCTCTATCACGGCTGGACGTTCGACACCGACGGCGCGCTGATCGGCGTGCCGGTGCCGGAAGGCTGTGCCGAAGGTTTTCGCAAGGAGGAATTCGGCCTCGCCCGCGCGCCGCGCGTCGGCGAATACCGCGGCTTCGTGTTCGCAAGCCTCGCGGCCAGCGGCCCGAGCTTCGAAGACCACATCGGCCCGATGAAGCGCAACATCGACGACCTGGTCGACCGCGCGCCCGAGGGCGAGCTCGCCTTTGACGCCGGCATGCATCGCTACGCCTATGACGGCAACTGGAAGCTCCAGATCGAGAACGTGCTCGACAGCTATCACGTGCCGTTCGGCCACGCCTCGACGGTCAACAAGGACGGCGTGCAGTTCGCGCGCCGCGAGGGCGACCAGGCGGGGGCCAAGGTGGTCGAGGCGAAGAAGGAGAGCACCGCGGCGAGCTGGAAGGATCGCAAGAGCTTTACGGTCGGCAACGGCCACGGCTGGACCAGCAATACGAGCCTCGACGAGGGCAAGCGCGGAAGCACGACCTTCGATGCCTACAAGCGCGCGCTCGCCGACAAGGTCGGTGCGGCGCGGGCCGAGGAGATCCTCACACCACGGCTGCACAACTCGCTGATCTACCCCAACATGTCGATCATGGGCCTCAACATCCACGTACGCGTGATCCGACCGATCGCGGTCGACCGCACCGAGGTCAATATTTTTCCAGTGCGCCTCGTCGGCGCCCCGGCCGCGATGAACCACGCCAATATCCGTCTGCTCAACGTCACGCACGCGGCGGCCTCGTTCGTGCAGACCGACGATCTCGAGGCGTTCGCGCGCTCGCAGAAAGGCCTGCGCTCGACCGCGACCGACTGGGTCGACATCTCACGCGGCCTCGGCGCCGAGGAGCCCGACCGCGAGCTCAACGCGACGCGCGAGCTCGCGACCCACGAGATGGTGGTGCGCGCCCAATACAAGGCCTGGGCCGGCTACATGCGCGAGACGATGTGATGGCGACCGATGTACGCGAGGCGCCCGCGCCGGCCGGCGGCGTCGCCGCGGTCGACCGCAGACCGTTCGAGGATTTCATCCTGCACGAGGCGCGCCTGCTCGACACGCGGCGCTTCCGCGACTGGATGGCACTCTTTGCCGACGACGGCACCTACTGGGTGCCGTCCGTGCCCGACCAGGCGAACCCGCTCGACCAGGCGTCGCTGTTCTACGACGACCGCGGACTGATGAAGACGCGGATCGATCGTCTCGAGCATCCGCGCATCCATGTGCAGACGCCGCCGTCGCGTACGGCGCATCTCGTCGGCAACATCGTGGTCGAGGAAGCCGACGTCGCGAAAGGCGAGTATCTCGTCGGCTCGACCGTGATCATGGTCGAATACCGCGAGGACAAGCAGCGCCTGTTCGCGGGTCGCCAGCAGCATCGCCTGCGGCGCAGCGGCGACGGTTTCCGCATCGTGCAGAAGCGCGTCGACCTGATCAATTGCGACTCCGCATTCGACGCGATGGCGGTGCCGATTTAGCTGCCGTAACCCGCATGGCGCGAAGCGGAATGCGGGAAAGCCTGTCCCCGGATTACGCTTCGCTCCATCCGGGCGACGCACTATTGATCCCAGAAACCCCTGAATCCGTGATGACTTGCCGCACCTGCGGCTCGTCTTGGCGACGTTCCGGCCGGCAAAATTGTGCTAATCCTGTAACCGAGGGGGCGGTCCGCTGACCGGCGTCGCGGAAGACGCCCGATCACAGCCGATAGCGCGGGTAACGCGGTTGATAATTACCCGTCGGTTTGGCACGTTTTGACCAAACGACAATAACAATCAGAGGGACGGAGATACACAATGAAATCCCACTGCCTGTTTGCGGCCGCCGCGGCCTTTACGGTTGC
>DASXCK010000187.1:0-8428 GCA_036491235.1 Xanthobacteraceae bacterium
TGAATTGGAACGGGGAGTAGGGTCGTGTTCGGCAAGCGTTCGGTTCCGGGAGAGGCTGGCAGTGCATCCGCAGCGCCTGCGCTGCTGACGCCTGCGCCGACGCCTGCGCCGACCCCGTCCGCCCCCTCCGAGCCGGACTCGAATGGCCGGACCGCCTTCCCGTCGGCCGGCCTCGCGGCGCCGCTCGTCCCGGCGCCGGTGCCGCAGGCCGGGCGCGTTGTCGGCGCCAACCACAATCCGGCGCCGCCGGTCAGCGCGAACGACGCCCGCAAGTCGGACGGCTACTATGAGACCAAGGGTGCGGTCTTCGGCGCCCTGATCGAGGCGATCGATCTCGCCCAACTCGCCAAGCTCGACGCCGACTCGGCGCGCGAGGAAATCCGCGACATCGTCAACGAGATCATCGCGATCAAGAACATCGTGATGTCGATTTCCGAGCAGGAGGAGCTGCTCGACGACATCTGCAACGACGTCCTCGGCTACGGGCCGCTCGAGCCGCTGCTCGCGCGCGACGACATCGCCGACGTCATGGTGAACGGCTCCGGCACCGTCTACATCGAGGTGGCCGGCAAGATCCAGCGCACGCCCATCCGCTTCCGCGACAACCACCAGCTGCTCAATATCTGCCAGCGCATCGTTAGCCAGATCGGCCGCCGGGTCGACGAATCCTCCCCGATCTGCGACGCGCGCCTCCCCGATGGCTCGCGTGTCAACGTCATCGTGCCACCGCTGGCGATCGATGGACCCGCCCTCACGATCCGCAAGTTCAAGCGCGACAAGCTCACCCTGGAGCAGCTCGTGCGCTACGGCTCGATCACACCGGAGGGCGGCGAGATCCTCAAGATCATCGGCCGTTGTCGGGTCAACACGCTGGTCTCGGGCGGCACCGGCTCGGGCAAGACGACGCTGCTCAACTGCCTCACGCGTTACATCGATGATGACGAGCGCATTATCACCTGCGAGGACGCGGCCGAGCTGCAGCTCCAGCAGCCGCACGTGGTACGGCTGGAGACGCGCCCTCCCAACCTCGAGGGCGAGGGCCAGATCACCATGCGTGACCTGGTGCGCAACTGCCTGCGCATGCGGCCCGAGCGTATCATCGTCGGCGAGGTGCGCGGACCCGAGGCGTTCGACCTGCTGCAGGCGATGAACACCGGCCACGACGGTTCGATGGGAACGCTGCACGCCAACAATCCGCGCGAGGCGCTCTCGCGCCTCGAATCGATGATCACCATGGGTGGTTTCACGCTGCCGTCGCGCACGATCCGCGAGATGGTCTGCGCGTCGGTCGACGTCGTGGTGCAGGCGGCGCGCCTGCGCGACGGCTCGCGCAAGATCACGCACATCACGGAGGTGATGGGCCTCGAGGGCGACGTCATCATCACCCAGGATCTGTTCGTCTACGACCTGATCGGCGAGGACGCCGCCGGCAAGCTGATCGGACGGCATCGCTCGACTGGAATAGGCCGCCCGCGCTTCGCGGAACGTGCGCGCTACTACGGCGAAGAAAAGCATCTCGCTGCCGCGCTCGATGCGGCCGAGAAGGCGACCTCACAATGAGCGCGTGAGATCACCACATGCCGATGCAGCACATCGCCCTGTTCTTCCTTGCAGCCGCGGCCGTCGGCGGGGTCGCCTGGGTCTTTCTCTACCCGCTCCTTTCCGGGGAGCGGCAGGCCGAGCAGCGCATGCAGAGCGTCGCCAAGTCCGACCGGATCGCCACCAAGGCGTCCGCGCGGGCGCCGAAGCTGCGCCGCGATCAGCTCGAGGAGACGCTCAAGGAGCTGGAAGCGCGCCGCAAGAAGCAGAAGCATCCGCCGCTTTCCGTGCGTCTGGAGCAGGCCGGATTGAGCCTGACGAAGCAGCAATTCTTCATCGGCTCGGGCATTCTCGGGGCGGTGGCGTTCGTCGTGGTCCTCGTCGTCGGCGGCGGGTTCCTCGGCGCCGTCGGTTTGGCGTTCGGTGCCGCGTTCGGCCTGCCGCGTTGGATCCTGTCGTTTCTCAAGACGCGCCGGCACAACAAGTTCCTCGCGAATTTTCCCGACGCTGTCGACATCATCGTGCGCGGCATCAAGGCCGGCCTGCCGCTGTACGACTCGATGAAGGTCATCGTCGCCGACGCGCCGGAACCGCTCAAAGCCGAGTTCCGCGCGATCGTGGAGACGCAGACGATCGGCATTCCGCTCGGCGAGGCGTGCGGCCGCCTCTACGAGCGTGTACCGCTGCCGGAGGCGAACTTCTTCGGCATTGTGATCGGCATCCAGCAGAAAGCCGGCGGCAACCTGTCGGAAGCGCTCGGCAACCTGTCGCGCGTGCTGCGTGATCGCAAGAAGATGAAGGCGAAGATCAAGGCGATGTCGATGGAGGCCAAGGCCTCGGCCAGCATCATCGGTAGCCTGCCGATCCTGGTGATGGGCATCGTCTACCTCACCAGCCCCGACTACATCGAGCTCTTGTGGACGACACCGCTCGGTCGCCTGCTGCTCCTCGGTTCTGCCGTCTGGATGCTCCTCGGCATCATGGTAATGAAGAAAATGATCAACTTCGATTTCTGACCATGCTCGAACTCCTGATCGAAAAGCTGCAGAATCCTCATTTCGTCGCGGTGGTGCTCGCTAGCGTCGCTGCGGTCGCCACCGTCTTGACGTTTGCCATGCCGCTACTCGCCGGCGATACGCTGGAGCAGCGGATGAAAGCGGTGGCGCTCGAGCGTGAAAAGATGCGTCAGCGCGAGCGGGAGCGAATGGCGCGCAACGAGAAGGTCTCGTTGCGTACCTCGCCCAAGGCCTACATGCAGACCGTGGTCGAGCAATTCAATCTCACCAAATGGGTCGGCCAGGAAGCGGCGCGCGAGAAGCTGATGCAGGCGGGCTATCGCGGGCAGGGCCCGTACGTCGCCTTCCTGTTCTTCCGCATGGTGGCGCCACTTGTCATGCTGGCAGGCTCGCTGGTGTACGTGTTCTTCCTTGCGAAGTTCGACACGGCGCCGACGATCAAGATCGGCATCTGCCTGGTCGCGACCTATCTCGGAATGCAGCTGCCGTTCTTGTTCCTCAAGAACAAGATCCAGCATCGCAAGCTCCAGGTCATGCGTGCGTTTCCGGATGCGCTCGACCTGCTGCTGATCTGCGTCGAGTCGGGCATGTCGATCGAGGCGGCATTTCGGCGGGTGAGCGAGGAGATCGGCTCGCAATCGATTGCGCTGTGCGAGGAACTCACGCTGACCACCGCCGAGCTGTCCTATCTGCCCGACCGGCGGCAAGCCTACGAGAACCTCGCCAAGCGCACTGATCTCGACGGTGTCAAGGCGGTGTGTCTCGCGCTCCAGCAGGCCGAGCGCTACGGCACGCCGATGGCGCAGACGCTGCGCGTCATGTCGCAGGAGAACCGCGACATGCGGATGTCCGAAGCCGAAAAGAAGGCAGCCGCGCTGCCGCCCAAGCTCACGGTGCCGATGATCGTGTTCTTCCTGCCGGTCCTGTTCGTCGTGATTCTCGGACCGGCCGTCATCAAGGCGATGGCCGCGTTCAGTTGATCACGTCGCCGCTACGCTGCTGGGCGGTCCGCCGGCGGCTGGTCTTCTTGCTGGTCACCGGCGTCGTCGACGCGATCTTCGCCCAATCGTTGTGATCGGTCATCATCTGCTTGAGATAGGCGACGTTGGCGGCGGCCTCGTCGGGCGGAAGGTCCGCGCGCGCGATGCTTTCGGCTTCCGCGAAGCGGCCCTGCAGGCCGACGACGAGGGCGAGGTTCTGCCGCACCCGCGGGTCGGCGCCCGGCCAAGCGACGGCGCGTCGCAACGTCGCTTCGGCCTTCGGCAGATCCTTGGAGAGCGCATAGGACAGCCCGAGGTTGGACAGCACCGCGGGCTCGTCGGGAGCGATCTTGAGCGCGCTCGAATAGTAGCGCTGCGCGTCCTCGTGACGCCCCATCTGGTCGAGGACCGCGCCCTGCGCCGACAAGATGCGCCAGTCGGGCTGGTCAGGCGAATGCGCGTGGCTGAGCACGTCGAGCGCCTGGGCGTACTTGCCGACGTCGGCGAGGGCGCGGCCGTAGGCTCCGAGCACCGCCCTGTTCTCCGGGTGGTGCATCGAGGCTTGCTCAAGCACCGATGCCGCCTGTGCGCGCTCGCCGAGATGAGTGAGTGCGCCCGCATAGGCGAGCGCCACGTTGGGATCGGTCGGATTGGTGCGGTAGCGCGCGCCCTCGGTCGTGGCTTCGCTCCGCCACTCTGCGTCAGTGCGCGGCGCCGGGTTGGCCGCGATCGCGCCCGTCACGCCGCTGTTGCTGCCGGTGGTGACGCAGCCCGCCGCCGTGAGCGCGACGCAACCCAGCAGGGCGGCGCTTGCGAGAAGCCGAGCGGTGCTGCCGGGAGGTCGACGCATTGTCATTATTCACTCCGCCGGGCCTTGCGCAGCCCCGGCGCTGCCCAGTCGTCGCGAGTAGTAGGACGTTAACCCTAATGGTTGGTTAATAAGACCGCAGGCTTGGCGCCGACGCCGAGGGGTCGCCGTGCCGGCAATTGGCGGCGCGCCGACCCGCCGGCTGGCCGTTCCTTTGATTAGAAAGGCGATTGTCGGTCTACCGTTCACCATGCAAAGGTCGCCACACTCGCGCCGCTGCGCCATCGATCCTGGAGACTCCGTCCTCATGCGTTCCATCTTCGCCGCGCCGGGCGCTGCCGCAGTTCCCATCCGTTGTATCACCGCCGCAACTTGGCCCGCGGTGCGCGCTGGCCTCGATGCGGCGGCGCGCGCCTTTGCGGATGCTGCCGGCTTCGAACCGCGTGCCGGCCGGCATCTGCTGCTGCCGTCGTCCGACGGCCGCCTGTCAGGCGTCCTATTCGGCGTCGACGCCGAGGACAAGCCGTCGCGCAATCCTTTCGCGGTTGGGCAGTTATCCGGCCTGCTGCCTGACGGAACCTATCGGCTCATCGATCCGCCCGGCGATGCGCGTCTCGCGGCACTGGCGTTTGCGCTCGGCGCCTATCAGTTCGTCCGCTATCGCAAGCGTGACGCCAAGGACGCCCGCCTGGAGGTGCCGCAGAGCGTCGACGGCGAGGACCTGTCACGGATCGTCGACGCCGTGTACCTCGCACGCGATCTCATCAACACGCCGGCCAACGACATGGGACCGGCCGACCTCGAGGCGGCAGCGCGGCAGCTGGCGGAGCGGCACGACGCTACGATCCGAACGGTGACCGGCGATGACCTGCTGGCGCAGAACTTTCCGCTCATCCACGCGGTCGGTCGCGCCGCCGAGGGGACCGCGCGGGCGCCGCGCCTGATCGACATGCAATGGGGCGAGGAGGGCGCGCCCAAGGTGACGCTGGTCGGCAAGGGCGTCTGCTTCGACACCGGCGGGCTCGACGTCAAGCCTGACAGCGCCATGCTTTTGATGAAGAAGGACATGGGCGGCGCCGCGAGCGTGCTCGCGCTCGCTCACATGATCATGGCGCGCGGCCTCAAGCTGCGCCTTCGCGTGCTGATTCCCGCGGTTGAAAACGCGATCGCCGGCGAGGCGTTCCGGCCGCGCGATATCTATCGTTCGCGCAAGGGATTGACCGTCGAGGTGGGCAATACCGATGCGGAAGGGCGGCTCATCCTTGCCGATGCGCTGGCGCTTGCCGACGAGGAGACGCCGGATCTGCTCATCGACATGGGCACATTGACGGGGGCCGCGCGCGTCGCGCTCGGGCCCGATGTACCGCCGTTCTATACCCACGACGAGGAGCTTGCCGGCGCCGTCGCGCGCCACGCCAGTGTCGTGAACGATCCGCTGTGGCGGCTGCCGCTGTGGCCCGCCTATGACGCGATGCTCGATTCCAAGGTCGCGGACATGAGCAATATCGGTACCGGTGGATTTGCGGGCTCGATCATCTGTGCGCTTTTTCTCAACCGCTTCGTCGCCGCCGCCAAGGCCTGGCTGCACATCGACATCTACGCCTGGGTGCCGTCCGCCAAGCCGGGCCTTCCGGAGGGCGGCGAATGCCAGGCGGCGCGCGCGGTCTATTCCTATTTGGCGGAGCGCTATGGCTGACGCGGCCGATGCGACCAAGGGCATGAGGGCGCTCGATCCGCGCCTCACCCCGGCGCGCCCCGATCTCGCAGCGGCGCATCTCAAAGGGCGGGTTCAGGCGGCGCGCTTCGTCGAGGGCATCGAGCGCGAGGTGCGCGACGAGAGTGCGCCGCTGCGCCGCGAGCCCGCGCCCGATGCGCCGCTCGACACCGAGGCGCTACGGGGCGAGCGGGTCATGGTCTACGAGACCAACGAGGAAGGGTGGTGCTGGGGCCAACTGGCGACAGACGGCTATGTCGGCTGGCTGCCCGCCAATGCGCTTGCCGCGCCCGGCCCGGCCGCGACCCACCATGTCGCAGTGTTGCGCACGCTCGCGTTCCCAGGTCGTTCGATCAAGCTGCCGCCGGTCGCGGCCTTCTCGCTCGGCTGCCGCGTGGCTGTGACGCGTGACGAGCCTCCGTTCGCCGTGACGCCGGCGGGCTACGTGCCGGCGCGGCATCTCGCGCCGCTCGATACGGCCGAGCGGGATTTTGTTGCGGTCGCAGAGCGCTTTCTGGGCGTTCCCTATCTTTGGGGAGGCAAGACCAGTCTCGGCCTCGACTGCTCGGGGCTCGTGCAGATCGCGCTCACGGCCGCCGGCATTGCGTGCCCACGCGACAGCGACATGCAGGAGCGAGCGCTCGGCGAGGCAATCGCGGCCGTGCCCGACGATCTGCGGCGCGGCGATCTCCTGTTCTGGAAGGGCCATGTCGCGATCGCGCGCGATGCCGTGACGCTGCTGCACGCCAATGCGTTCCACATGGCGGTCGCGGCCGAGCCGATCGCGGAGGCGGTGAGGCGCATCGAGGCTGGCGGCAGCCCCGTCACGGTGGTGAAGCGGATTGGCGCCCGCTCGCGCGATTGATGCGGCTCGACTCGGGTGCGGAACACGCTCTAGGATGGCGTCAATGCATTGACTGACGCTTCGACCGAGGCCGCCCATGTCTGGCGTCGAATTGCTCCGCGTTAGATTATCTCGCGTCCAATTGGCGGTCGCATTCGCGATCTTTTCCGCGGCAGTCCTTCTTGCGGCCCCAGAAGCCGCGTTTGCCCAGGCCGGTTGCCAGCCCACCATCATGCAGCCGTGCGCCGATGTGCCGGCGCGGACGAACAATCAGGCGACGACTCAGAGAAAATCGACTCAGGCAGGCGACGACAAGGAGCCCAAGGACCGTTCGCCGCGCATCAAGCTCGACAGCGATACCGAGGTCAAATTCGGCACCGGCGGCATTGGGCTGGGGCGGAAGTTCTGAAAGGTCGCATGCGCTCAGTAGCCGCTGGTGCGATCGATCACGTTCGCCAGCGGTTGCCCGGCTTCGAATTTCTCGATCTGCCGCACGATATAGCCGACCACCTCTTCCGGCACCGAGGCCGCCGAATTGTGCGGCGTGATCGTGACGCACGGGTGCGCCCACAGCGGGCTCGTGACGGGCAGCGGCTCGGTCGGGAAGACGTCAAGCGTCGCACCAGCAAGCGAACCCTCATCGAGCGCGGCGAGGATGTCCGCATCCACCTGCAGCATGCCGCGCCCCGCATTGACCAGGTAGGCGCCGCCGAGCGCGCCGTCGCGGTTGAGTTTGCGCAGCAGCGCGAGGTCGAGGATTCCCTCGGTCGCGGGTGTATGCGGCAGCAGGCAGACGAGGATCTCGGTGCGCGCCAGAAAAGCGTCGAGCCCGGCAGCGCCATGGAAGCACTCGATGCCCGCCAGTTCGTGCGGCATGCGGCTCCAGGCGGCGACGCGGAAACCGAGCCGTCCCAGCACGTCGGCGGCGTCGCGGCCGAGCACGCCGAGACCCATGATACCCACCTGCACCTCGTGCGCGGGCGGCTGCGCATGCTCGTACCAGCGATGCTCGCGCTGCTGCGCGTCATAGAGGCGCTGCCGGCGGTGATGCATGAGCACGTGCAGCGTCACGTATTCGGTCATGCGCCGCATCAGGCTGGGATCCACCACGCGCACAACAGGCACCTGGGGCAGGGTGCGGTCCTTGAGCAGCGCGTCGACGCCGGCGCCCAGGCTGAAGATCGCGCGCAAATTTTTGAACGGCGAGAGGGTTCCTGTCGGCGGCAGCCACGCAGCCGCGTAGGCGATGCCGGCCGGATCGCCGACACGGTCGGGCCACAGCCGGATGTCGCGTCCGGGCGCGGCCGCGCGGAAGCGCCGTTCCCACGGCGCCGCATCCCATCCCGTGATGACGAGGAGGAGGGCGCTCATCGTGCGGCTACAGGCCCGGCAACGATCGCGTCGAGCCGGTCGCGATGGAGCGCGAGCCATTGCAGCGCGATGACGAGGAAGCCGTTGCGCAACCGCCCACGCTCGAGCGCCGCGAGTGCCGTGTCGATCGGCACGCGCATCGGACGGGTCGCTTCC
>DASXCK010000188.1:0-3683 GCA_036491235.1 Xanthobacteraceae bacterium
CGCGCCGTGATGTGGTTGTAGATGAGGTCGGTCATTCCATAGGCGTCGACCAGCCGGTAGCACGCCGCGAGATCGAGCCGGGCCTGCCATTCGGCGGGGGAGACGTCGGCTTTGATCGACTTGAAGTCGGTTGCGTAGTTCATGGATAGTCAGGTCCAAGCTCAAACGCAGCCAGTGTAGCCCGGATGGAGCCAAGCGCAATCCGGGGATATTGTGTGCGTCATGCACAACGTTTCCACTCGTCGTGGCCGGGCTTGTCCCGGCCATCCCCGTCTTCGCCACCAAGAAAGACGTGGATGCCCGGCACAAGGCCGGGCATGACGGAGAAGGGAGGGTAGAGATATGCCCGACACCATCGCCGACATCCTGCGCAACCCCGTCAAAGAAAAGCTCGCGCGCGGCGAGGTGGTCGCCTCGATGACGGTGCGGCTCGTCTCCAATATCGAGATCGCCAGCATCGCCAAGACCGCGGGCTTCGACACGCTCTATATCGACGTCGAGCATTCGAGCTTCTCGCTCGCGACCACGGGCCAGATCTGCATCGCGGCGCTCGCGGTCGGGATCGCGCCGTTCGTGCGGGTGCCCTCGATCCGGCCCGAGCATGTCGGGCGAGCGCTCGACGGCGGCGCGCTCGGCGTGATCGCGCCGCACATCCGCTCGGCCGAGGAGGCGCGCGCGGTGGTGCGCGCCGCGAAATTCCCGCCGCTCGGCGAGCGCTCCGCCGCCGGCGGCCTGCCGCATCTGCGCTACCGTTCGTTTCCCCAGGCGGAAGCCACCCGGGCGCTCGACGACGCGACGACCGTCATGGTCCAATGCGAGAGCGCCGAGTTCCTCGACCGTGCCGACGAGATTTTGGGCGTGGAGGGTGTCGACATGGCGATGATCGGCACCAATGACCTCTTGGCCGACTGGGGCCTCACGGGCCAGTACGAGCACCCGCGCGTGCGCGAGGCTTACGCGCACGTCATCGCGGCGGCGAAGAGGCACGGCAAGCATGTCGGCGTCGGGGGCCTCGCGACGCGCCCGCAGCTTGCGGCGGATTTTGTGAGGATGGGCGCGCGCTATGTGTCGACGGGCACGGACCTGGCATTTCTGCTCGCGGCCTGCACCGAGAAGGCGACGCAGGTGCGGGAGATGATCGTATAGTACATTCGTTCGTCATGGCCGGGCTTGCCCCGGCCATCCACGTCTTGGTCGCGAAGAAAGACGTGGCTGCCCGGCACAAGGCCGGGCATGACGGAAGGAAATCTCGGACTGGAGTCGTCGATGTTTCGCAAATGCCTGTTATTCGCCTTCTTCGCCCTCGTCGCCGCGGCGCCAGCCGGGCATGCGGCCGACGCCTGGCCGAGCCGGCCGATTCATTTCGTCATTCCGTTCCCGCCCGGCGGCAGCAACGACGTGGTGGGCCGCGTCTTTGCGGCCGCGATCGGCGAGCGGCTCGGGCAGACGCTGGTGGTCGAGAACCGCGGCGGCGCCGGCGGCGTGGTCGGCACCGAGCTGGTCGCGAAGGCCGCGCCGGACGGCTACACGCTGCTCGTCATCTCGCTCGCCCACGCGGTCAATCCGTGGCTCTACAAGCTCAAATACGACCCGATCAAATCTTTCGTGCCGATCGGCATCATGGGCAGCGGCACCAACGTGCTGGTGGTCAATCCGACGCTGCCGGTTCATTCGGTCAGCGAGCTGGTCGCGCTCGCCAAGGCGAAGCCGGGCGAGCTCAACTATGCGTCGGCCGGCATCGGCAGCTTCCAGCATCTCGGCGGCGAGCTGTTCAAGCTCGACGCCGGCGTCAACATCGTGCACGTGCCGTTCCGCGGTGGCGGCCCTGCCATGCTCGACGTGCTCGCCGGCAATACCAAGGTCATGTTCTCGTCGCTGGTGCAGACCACGCCCTATATCCGCAACGGCCAGCTGCGCGCGCTCGGCACCGGCGGCATCAAGCGCAGCCCGGTGCTGCCCGACGTGCCGACCATTGCGGAAGCGGGCGTGCCCGACTATCAGGCGACCAACTGGTGGGGCATCATCGCGCCCGCCGGCACGCCCGCCGCGATCGTCGACAAGGTGCATGCGGCACTCGCGGCCGCGCAGGATTCGCCCGAGACGCAAAAGCGTCTCGAGTCGGAAGGCGCCGAGGTCGTGCGCATGAACTCGGTCGAGTTCGGCGCGTTCATGCAGGGTGAAATGAAAAAATGGGGCGAGGTCGTCCACAAGGGCGGCATCACGGCCCAGTGAATCGAAACATCGTCATGGCGGGCTTGTCCGGCCATCCATGCCTTCGCTGCAAAGTGGATGCGGCGCGACAAGCGTGGGCATGACGGTGACACCGGATATCCAGGAGCCAGACCATGCCACCCGATCGTCCCCGCCGACCGACCGATCCGCGTGCGGCGGCGGAAGCCGCCTTCAAGGCGGCGACCACCAAGCCGCCGGAGCCGGTCGCGAGCAAGCCATCGCTGCCGGGCACGAAGGAGATGGTCTCGCTTCGCCTCGACCGCGACGTGCTCGACATCTTCCAGGCGGACGGCCCTGGCTGGCAGGACCGCATCAATGCGGCGCTGCGCAAGGCCGCGGGGCTGTAGGGTAGGTTGAGCGGAGCCAAACCCACCGGCTGAGTCGCAACATGAGATTCAGCCGATGGACTAGGGCGCTTCGCGCCTAACCCACCCTACAACGCTCGCCCGTCGCCGCCCGCCATCCATTCGCGCCTGCCCGGCTTTACGCCCGGCACAGCGCGATGTGCATGCGCCGCAGCTCGGCCAGCGCGTCGTTCGTCTCGCGCAGCTGCTGCTCCAAATGTGCGATCTGGTCGACGCATTTCTCGCGCGTCAGGTTGAGCGCCTGCGGTGATCCCTGGCCTTCCTCGGCCGCGATCATCTGTCCGATCTCGGCGATCGTGAAGCCGAGCTTGCGCCCCTTGAGAATGAGCGAGACGTGATGCTGATCGGCCTGCGAGTAGATGCGGCCGCGGCCCTCGCGGGCCGGCTTGAGCAGGCGCTTGCTTTCGTAGAAGCGCAGCGCGCGCGGCGTCACGCCGAATTTTTCGGCCATCTGGCTGATGGTGAGGCCGCGGCCTTGGTCGCCCGAGCCGGATACCTTCGCGTCAATCCACACCACGTCGCCGCCTTCCGACGGAATGGGCTCTACAAGAATAGGCTTCATCCAGTTTCACCTAGTGTTTTCAGGAGTTTGCGGTGTCGGAATGCAGTCGGACCTCGGGTCACTGCGGTGGCCGACGTTTCCGGTTGCCGCAGCGAACATAGCGCAAGGGCAGGGTGATTGGCTGCTAAATTCGTTTACGTACAAACACTTAGAATCGTATATCAGGCGCAATATGTATGGTTGTGGCGGCGCGCAGGGCGTTGACGAGGGACGCCGGGCCCGAAACACGCGCGCCGATCGCGGCGGCGTCCTTCGTTTTTGCGCAGGTTCCGGACGGTCGTGCCGTGAAGTATTGCGCTAAGTGAATCTACGTAGCTATATTTACGAATACATGTGTCCTGTCGACTCGATCTGTATTTTTTCTTGGCTCTGCTTACTTGATTAGGGGGAATTTAGGACTTTCGGTTGTATGGTCCGCGTGTTCGGCGAAGCCGCTTATCCCACCAAGGCGGACTTTCCGGACGGCTATCTGAGCTACGAGGGCGTGCCGCGACAACGGGAGCCAAGCGGTTCGTCAGCGTCTC
>DASXCK010000189.1:0-13773 GCA_036491235.1 Xanthobacteraceae bacterium
CCGAGGCCGACGCCCGGCATGAAGGCGCCCAGATGGCGCGCCGGCAGCGCTTCGTCCTGAGTGGCGTGGCGCACCGTGTAGGTCTCGGTCGCCCAATCCTGCGCGATTTCGCCGTGGATTTCCCAGCGCAGCTCGTCGCGCTGATTGGGCAGCGTCGACTCGGCGCCGTTGCGCCGGTCATGTCCGCGCTCGAGCACGAGCACGTCGGTCCCCTTGGCGGTGAGCTGCCGGGCGACAAGTGCGGCCGTGAGGCCTCCGCCGACGATGACGACAGTGCGTTTGTTCAGCTTGGTGGCCATGGCTGCGTGCTCCTCAGCTGAAATCCGCGATCGACTTGGGCGTCTTGGCGCCCGGATACGGCTTGCCGCGGTACATCACCATGTCGCGCGAGTGCACGCCGGGCAGGCCTGGATAGCCGATCATCTGCCAGAACACCTTGTCGCGGTTACCGCCGTAGATCGGATCGGCGTAACAGGCTTGCGCGAACAGCGGATAGACGAGGGCGTTGAACCACTCGGCGAGCGGTACGCGCGCGTCCTTCACCTTGCCGCTCGCGATGTCCCGGAGGAATGCGTCGGCGTCCGCGGCCGGCAGTGACGCGAAGGCCTTGGCATAGCGCTGGCGGGAGGCGGCGTTTGCGGCCGCGATACCGGCCTTGAAGAATTGCTCCGGGGTCATCGGCAGCTGGTAGCCGAACTGCGGCTTTCCCTGGCGCCACGGCCCCTGCATGTAGAGGCGCTCGCCCTGGCCGAAGCCGCCGGCAAGCTGCCGATCGATGAAGAGTGCGAGGCCGCAGTCGACGCCGTTTGGCGTCAGGTGGTCCGCCGGGCACATTACGTTGACGAGGGTCTCGACAAAGGCCGCCTCTTCCGGGCCCAACGACTGGTAGCCCGGCAAGGATGCGGCCGGCAGCGCGGCAGCGGCCTGCGGTGCTGACGCGGGCGCTGTCTGTGCCTGCACCGTGGTGGTGGTGGTGGCGGCCGCCGCCGTCCCGACGGTTGCGATCAGCGCCGGTGCGAGCGGGGCGGTGCCGGCCGCCGTCGCAATCTGCTTGAGGACCTCTCGGCGCGCAATTCCCGTGGGATCTTTCTCGGACATCGGCTGCTCCTCCCGCGTGCGCGGCCCGCGCGTGGCGAGCGGTTTTGCGGCGCGAGCCTACCGTGTCTTGTCGCGAAAACAATCCGAATAGCCTTGCGTGCACCGCATGCATGGATGCACACATGCGCGGACGCAGAAGCGTGTCGCGGCACGCGTCACTGCGACTGCAACGGTGCCATGATGGGTGTGAAGATGGGTGCGACCCTGGAGGCGCACCGGTGCCGATGTCGGTCGCGACCGGGCAAGCCAATGAGCACAGCCCATCCATGATCGCTGCACCAATGCCGTCACGCCATCGTGTTTTGCGGGCGGCAATGCGCTGGGCGCTGGCTGCAGTCTACATGTTCGCCGGCATTCTTCACCTCGCGATGGCCGACAAATTCCTGCTCATCGTCCCGGATTGGGTCCCGCTGCGTCACGACACGGTGATCGTGACGGGGGTGTGCGAGATCGCCGGAAGCTTCGGCCTGCTCTGGTCGCGTACCGCGCGGCTCGCGGGGATCATGCTCGCGCTCTATGCGGCCTGTGTTTTTCCGGCGAACATCAAGCATGCCATTGAGGGCATTCAGGTGCCGGATATTCCGAACAGCTGGTGGTACCACGGCCCGCGCTTGGCATTCCAACCGGTCTTCGTCTGGTGGGCGCTCTTCTGTGTTGGGCTGATCGATTGGCCGACACGACCTCGGCGCCCCTGACAGGCGCGCGCCGCGTCGTCGCCGCGTCACGCGTCCTCGAACGGCAGCCCCACGTAATTCTCCGCCACCATCGTCTGTCCGGCGCGGGAGCCCGCCACATAGGCGAGCTCGGCCTGCTGAAGTTGTTGCTCGAACGGCGTCGCGGCGTCGAAGCGGTGCAGCAGGTTGGTCATGTAGGTCGAGTAGCGCACCGTCTTCCACACGCGCCGGAGGCACGTGTCGGAATAACGATCGAGCCGCTCGCTTTTGCCGGTGCGGAAGAACTCGGCGAGGGCGCGCGCCAGCACGCGCACGTCGGCGACCGCGAGGTTGAGGCCCTTGGCGCCGGTCGGCGGCACGATGTGGGCGGCGTCGCCGGCGAGAAAGAGCCGGCCGTACCGCATCGGGGCGGCGACGAAGGAGCGTACCGGGGTTACGCCCTTCTGAAAAATGCGGCCGGGCACGAGCTCATCGGCACCGGCGCCAAGGCGCAACCGAAGCTCGTCCCAGAAGCGCGCGTCCGGCCAGGCGTCGGGGTTTTCGTCGGCCGCGACCTGCACGTAGTGGCGCGAGACGCGCGGCGAGCGCCGGCTGCACAGGCCAAAACCGCGCGCGTGGTTGATGTAGGTCATCTCGCCGATCGGCGGCGACTCGGAAAGAATTCCGAGCCAGCCGAACGGAAAGACGCGATCGTGGACCGTGAGCGCCGCCGGCGGGATGGCCTCGCGGCAGACGCCGTGAAAGCCATCGCAGCCCGCGATGATTTCGCACGTCAGCGTTGCCTCGGTGCCGTTCGTGCGATAGCGCACCGTCGGCGTCGTCCCTGCCATGTCCTCGATCGCGGTCACCTCGGTCTCGAACAGAAGCGGGGTGCTGTCGGCGAGCCGCGCGGCGACCAGATCCTTCACCACCTCTTGCTGGCCATAGATGGTCGCGACTTTGCCGCCGGTCAGTCCCGGCAGGTCGAGATGGATCAGGCCGTCGGCAAAGCGGATGTCGAGCACCGCGTCGACCATGCATTCGCGCCGCAGCCGCGCATCGAGGCCGAGCTCGTGCATCAGATCGACCGTGCCCTGCTCGAGCACGCCGGCGCGCACGCGGCCCTCGATGTGCTCGCGGCTCCTCGCCTCCAGCACCACGCAGTCGATGCCCTCGCGATAGAGGAGGTGCGAGAGAAACAGGCCCGCAGGGCCCGCGCCAATGATTGCGACTTGCGTGCGCATGATTTTCGCCTTGTGGAAAGGCGACGATACGTCCGCATCCAGCGCAGTTCCAGTCTGTGCAGGCAAGCGATTGACCATCCGGTCAACCGGCGCTCATATAGGCCGCCAACCCAAGGAGCCCGCCATGGCCAACAAGCTGCGCCACATCGCGATCTCGGTCCGCGACCCCGAGACTGCCGCAAAATTCTTCGAGCAGGCATTTGGCATGACGCGCGCCGGCAATGCGCAGCGCGGCGTCTATATGACCGACGGCATCATGAATGTCGCGTTGCTCAATTTCGGCGATGAGCCGATCGCCGGCTTCGAAGGCCAGAAGGGCGTCACCGGCCTCATCCATTTCGGCATGTGGGTCGACAGCGTCGATGAGGTCGGCAAATCGATCACGGCCGCCGGCGGCAGTTATGTGACGGGGCGCAAGGAGACCAATCCGAACGTCTACTACGAGGTAAAATATAAGACGCCGGAGGGCATCGTCTTCGACGTGACCGAAAGCGGTTGGAAAGGCGCCGTAAAGGACGTCGCGCCGGCGCCCAAGGCGGCATGAACCGGAACGGCGGACGCAGAGAGTATGGTTATACAATACCTCTTCGACCTAGCAGGACGAATTCAGACATCATTTTGGCAGAACAAACCCGCCGCGGCATGGTTCAGGGAATTCAGGGAATTCAATGCACTCTCTTGATGTCTTAAGGCAATGTTCCAGGCGGCCGCGGGCGTCGCTCGTGATCCGCTCTTTTGCCCGAGGCGCGGCCGTCGCGGCAGCGTTCGCCTGGGCCGGGCCGGCCCAGGCCGCCTGGCCGGAACGGCCCGTCACCCTGGTGGTGCCATTCACGGCGGGCGGCATCAGCGACGTGCTCGGCCGCGCGACCGCCGAGCGCCTTCAGACCGCGTTGAAGCAGCCGTTCATCGTCGAGAACCTCCCAGGTGGCGCCGGCGTGCTCGCGGCGGACCATGTGCTGCGCGCCAAGCCGGACGGATACACGCTCCTGTTCACGCCGATCTTCCAAATCACCATGGCGCCGTTCACGCACAAGGTGACCTTCGACCCCGTCAAGGATTTCAGTCCGGTCGCCGCCATCGCGGCGAGCCCCTTCGTCATCGCGGTCGGCCCCGATGTTCCGGCCAACAACCTCGCCGAGTTCATCGCCTACGTGAAGGCGCGGCCCGGCAAGGTCACGTTCGGATCAGCGGGCCCCGGCAGCATGACGCATCTCTCGTCGGCGATCTTTCTCAAGAGCGCAGGCCTCGACATGGTCCACGTGCCCTACAAGGGCGTCGGCCAGGCTTTCACCGATCTGCTCGGCGGCCAAATCGCGATGCTGTCGGCCTCACCGGTCGAAGTGAAGCCCTATCTCAATTCCGGAAAGATGAAGGCGCTCGCCGTCACCGGGTCGACGCGCTCGAAGCAGCTTCCCGGCGTACCCACCATCGCGGAGACTGTGAAGAGCCCTCCAGTGATCACCATCAACGGGCTTGTCGCGTCGGCCAAAGTGCCGCAAGAGGTGATCGACACGTTGTCGCGCGTGATCATGGCGGCGGAGAAGACCCCGGAATTCGTCGAGCGCATCGATCGGCTCGGCGCCGAACCGATCGTCAGCACGCCGGCGCAGTTTGCCAAGATCATCGCCGACGATACGGCGCTGTGGCGCGATACGGTCCGCGACCTTGGCCTGAAGCCGCAATAGACAACCGTGGAATGAGCCGTCGAAGCGAGATGTCGAACAGCACTGAGAAAAATCGCGTCGTCATCGTCGGAGCAGGGCCGGTCGGCATGGTATGCGCGCTCGCGCTCAACCGCCGTGGCGTGCCGGTCACTGTGTTCGAGCAGGAGCCCGCCCCCGTCGAGGACCAGCGCGCCGCGACGATCCATCCGCCGACGCTCGAGATGCTCGATGCGCTCGGCGTCACGGAAAAGATCCTGCCGCTCGGCATGGTATCGACCACCTACCGCTTCCATGACCGAGTCAATCGTTCAGTGGTGGCCGAGTTCGACCTCGACCGCATGCGCGACGAGTTCAAGTTTCCCTTTGTGCTGCAATACGAGCAGTACAAGCTCACGGCCTCGATCGCGGCCGAATACGCCAATGCGGGCGACTTCGACGTGCGCTTCTCGCACAGCGTCACGGGCCTTACCGAGAATGCCGACGGCGTCGAGATCGCGTACGCGTCGCCGGACGGCGAGGGGCGCATTTCGGCATCTTACGTGATCGGCTGCGACGGCGGGCGCAGCACCATCCGCAAGCTCGCCGGCATCGAGTTCGAGGGCTTCACCTACGCGGAGCGCTTCATCAAGATCGCGACGAGTTTCGAGTTTGGCACCGTCAACCGCGATCTCGTGCTGCGCAACTATTTTTCCGACCCGGACGAGTGGTGCAACCTGTTCAAGGTGCGCGGCAAGCGGCCGCCCGGCTTGTGGCGCGCGATCTTTCCGGTGGCCAACGACGAGCCCGACGAGATCGCGCTGTCGCCCGATCGCCTCGAGGAGCGGCTGCAAAAATTCTTTCCCAAGAGCGGCCGCTATCACATCGAATACGTGAACGTTTATCCGGTGAGCCAGCGCGTCGCCGCGACCTTCCGCAAGGGCCGCGTTCTGCTCGCGGGCGACAGCGCGCACGTCAACAATCCGATCGGCGGCATGGGCATGAACGGCGGCATCCATGACGGCATCAATCTCGCCGACAAACTCGCGCGCGTGATCCACGGCGAGGCGGGCGAAACCTTACTCGATCTCTATAGCCGTCAGCGCCGGCACGCGGCCGTGAAATACGTGCAGGCGCAGACCATCGCGAACAAGAAGCTCATGGAGG
This sequence comes from Xanthobacteraceae bacterium, assembly GCA_036491235.1. Classification (GTDB taxonomy): domain Bacteria; phylum Pseudomonadota; class Alphaproteobacteria; order Rhizobiales; family Xanthobacteraceae; genus JAVDCA01. Next base: position 5,803 of record DASXCK010000189.1, read on the forward strand.
AGCGCGACCTCACGGCGCGCGCCGCCAAGTTCGCCGAACTGCGCCGGATCTCGGAGGATCCCGTCGCCGCGAAGGCCTACATGCGCCGCGCCGCGCTGCTCGACAGCCTCGCCGACGCGAATGCGGTGACGTAGTCGTCGCCGCATGAGCGAAGCGATGTGCGGGTAGGCAGACCCGGATATCGCCTTCGGCTCGTCCGAGCGACAGGTTCCCGGGTAGCGCCCGGTTGCGTCCCTTCGCCGCCCCCGCTATATACGCGCCCATCTCACACGCGGATTCTGGCTGAAGACAGCCGTCCGGTGGCGCCAGCCGGTCGCAAGGCCTTGCTAACGCTCACAAATCCGCGGAGGACAACCGGAGAACCACGATGTCGCTACCCGACTATTCTATGCGTCAGCTGCTCGAAGCTGGCGTCCACTTCGGCCATCAATCGCACCGCTGGAACCCGAAGATGTCCTCGTACATCTTCGGCAGCCGTAACAACATCCACATCATCGACCTCGCTCAGACGGTGCCGATGCTGCATCGCGCGCTCACGGCGGTGAGCGACACGGTCGCCAAGGGCGGTCGCATCCTGTTCGTCGGCACCAAGCGTCAGGCGCAGGACGCGGTCGCAGAGGCGGCCAAGAAGTCGGCGCAGTATTTCGTCAATTCGCGTTGGCTCGGCGGCACGCTGACCAACTGGAAGACGATCTCCGAGTCGATCAAGCGGCTGCGCAAACTGGACGAGATGCTCTCCTCCGGCGAGGCGCAGGGCTACACCAAGAAGGAGCGCCTGACGCTCACGCGCGAACGCGACAAGCTCAACCGCGCGCTCGGCGGCATCAAGGACATGGGCGGCTTGCCCGACCTCCTGTTCGTTATCGATACCAACAAGGAAGACATCGCGATCAAGGAAGCGCGCCGCCTCGGCATTCCGGTCGCCGCCGTCGTCGACACCAATTGCAACCCGGACGGCATCACTTTTGTCGTGCCGGGCAACGACGACGCCGGGCGCGCGATCACGCTCTACTGCGATCTCATCTCCAAGGCCGCGATCGACGGCATCGGCCGCGCGCAGGGCGAGATGGGCATCGACGTGGGCGCGTCCGCCGCGCCTGTGGTCGAGGAGGTCGTCCCAGCCGAGAAGTCGCTCGGCTTCGAGGCGCTCTCGGGCCCGCGCGGCGTCGCCGACGACCTCACCGAGCTTACGGGCGTGTCGCCCGCGATCGAGAAGAAGCTCAACGATCTCGGCATCTTCCATTATTGGCAGATCGCGAGCCTCAATCCCGAAGCGGCGCACAATGTCGGCGAGGAGATGGGATTGCCGGGCCGCGTCGACGGCTGGATCGCGCAGGCAAAGACGCGTACCGCCGAAGCCGAATAGTTTCGGCGTTCGTTTCAGGCGTGCGGGGCGGCCGGCGGAGCGCCGGCCGTGATCTGCTGCAAGAACATGTTCGAGGATTGATAGATGGCGAACATCAGCGCTTCGATGGTGAAGGACCTGCGCGAAAAGACCGGCGCCGGCATGATGGACTGCAAGGCGGCGCTCGGCGAGACCCAGGGCGATGTGGAGGCCGCGGTCGATTGGCTGCGCAAGAAGGGCCTCGCCAAGGCCGCCAAGAAGGCCGGGCGCGTCGCCGCCGAGGGCCTGATCGCGGTCGCGGTCGCGGGTACCAAAGGCGCGATGGTCGAGGTCAACTCGGAGACCGACTTCGTCGCCCGCAACGACATGTTCCAGGGCCTGGTCAAGATGATCGGCCAGATCGCGCTTGAGGTCGGCACCGATGTCGAGAAGATCAAGGCCGCCAAGGCCGGCAGCGTCACGGTCGAGCAGGCGCTGACGGACGCGGTTGCGACCATAGGCGAGCACATGACGCTGCGCCGCGCCGCTTCGATTGCGGTCGGCCAGGGCGCGATCGGCAGCTACGTGCACAACTCGGTCACCGACGGCCTCGGCAAGATGGGCGTGCTGGTCGGGCTCGAGAGCACCGGAAAGGCTGACGAGCTCGTGGCGCTCGGCCGGCTGGTCGCGATGCACATTGCGGCGTCCAATCCGCAGGCGGTCGATTCGGCGGGTCTCGATCCCACGCTGGTGGCGCGCGAGAAGGACGTGCTCGCGGACAAGTTCCGTCAGCAGGGCAAGCCCGACAACGTCATCGCCAAGATCGTCGAGTCCGGCCTCAAGACTTTCTACAAGGAGGTCTGCCTGCTCGAGCAGCCCTACGTCCATGACGACAAGAAGACCGTGGCGCAGGCGCTGAAGGAGGCGGAGGGCAAGGTCGGCGGTCCGATCAAGGTCACGGCGTTCGTGCGTTACGCGCTCGGCGAAGGTATCGAGAAGCAGGAGAGCGATTTCGCCGCCGAGGTCGCCGCCGCATCCGGGCAGAAGTGAACTAAGAGCATGATCCCGAAAAGTGTGTAGCGGCTTTCGGAAAAGATCATGCTCAAACAATACAGTCGGCGGGACGCGCCCGCCGACAGCGACCCGACTGGGGGGATCGCGCCATGCCTGAATCGAAGCCAGCCTATGGTCGTGTCGTCCTCAAGCTCTCGGGCGAGGCGCTGAGCGGCACCGACCCGTTCGGCCTCCATCAACCGACCATCGACCAGTATGCGGCCGATCTCGTGGCGTCTCGCGCGCTCGGGGTGACGCTTGGCGTCGTCGTCGGCGGCGGCAATATTTTACGCGGCGTCGAGATCTCGCGAAAAGGCGTATCGCGGCCCACCGGCGACGCCATGGGCATGCTGGCGACCGTGATGAATGCGTTGGTGCTCGAGGCCGCGCTCGAGCGGGCAGGCGTGCCCGCCCGCACCATGTCGGCGCTCGCCATGCCGCAGGTGTGTGAGACGTTCGAACGCCGGCGGGCGCTGCGGCATCTCGACGACGGTACGATCGTGATTTTTGCCGGCGGCACCGGCAACCCGTTCTTCACCACGGACACCACCGCGGTCCTGCGCGCCGCCGAGATCGACGCTCAGGCGGTGCTCAAGGCGACGAATGTGGACGGCGTCTACAGCGCCGACCCGAAGCACGACCCGAAGGCCACGCGTTTCGAGCGGCTCACCCACGAGGAAGCGATCAAGCGCGACCTCAAGGTCATGGATGCCGCCGCCTTTGCGCTTGCCCGCGAAAACCGTATACCTATCATCGTGTTCTCGATTGCTGCGCGCGGCGCAATCGAAGCCGTTCTGCGCGGAAAGGGACGATCGACCATCGTCGGCGGCTGAGCCGGGCGCGCGGCACGCGCCCGCAGAGGCTCGCAGCAGACATCCGAGGAGGCGCTCATGACGGCCGCGACATTCGACATCAACGAGCTCAAGCGCCGCATGCAAGGCGCGATGGGCGTTCTCAAGCAGGAGCTGAGCGGCCTGCGCACCGGGCGCGCCTCGCCGCACCTGCTCGACCACGTGCAGGCGGAGGCCTATGGCAGCCACATGCCGCTCAATCAGCTCGCGACCGTCAGCGTGCCCGAGCCGCGCCTCATTTCGGTGCAGGTATGGGACCGCTCGATGGTGCATGCGGTGGAGAAGGCGATCACGGCCGCTAATCTGGGTCTCACGCCCGCGACCGAAGGCCAGGTGATTCGCCTGCGCGTGCCCGAGCTCAACGAGGAGCGCCGCAAGGAATTGGTGAAGGTCGCGCACAAATATGCCGAGGCTGCCAAGGTTGCGGTGCGGCATGTGCGGCGCGATGGCCTCGACGTGCTTAAGAAGATGGAAAAGGACCACAAGATCAGCGAGGACGACGGCAAGCGCATGTCGGCCGATGTGCAGAAGGCGACCGATGCGATGGTCGCCGACATCGATCAGGCGCTCGCCCAGAAGGAAAAAGAGATCATGACCATCTAGGGGCAGCGTTCCTGCGAAATCGGGACGCGTTTCACGACTCAGGATTGGCGCATATCATCATTGGCGAGCCGGCGTGCGGTTCACCCGGCCAACGCCAGAACTCCGGCGGCGAAACGGTTCGCCGCCGCAACCGCGACCACCCCACCGCCCGCGCAATGACACGGCGCGCGAGGCAAGGCAGGACGAGATGCCCGAGACCGAGGCGGCGCCGAAACTCAGCGATGGCTTCGGCGCGCCGCGACACGTCGCCATCATCATGGATGGCAACGGCCGTTGGGCCGCGCAACGCGGCTTGCCGCGCGTGGAAGGACACCGGCGCGGCGTCGAGGCCCTGCGCCGCACTGTGCGGGCGGCAGGCGATCTCGGCATCGACTATCTCACCATCTTCTCGTTCAGTTCGGAGAACTGGACGCGCCCGCCCGCCGAGGTGCGCGAGCTCATGGGGCTGCTGCGCCGCTTCGTGCGCAACGACCTTGCGGATCTGCACAAGAGCAATGTGCGCGTGCGCATCATCGGTGAGCGCGAGGATCTCGATCCGGAGATCGGCCGTCTGCTGCAGGAGGCCGAGGAGCTCACGCGCCAGAACACCGGCCTCGTGCTGGTGGTCGCCTTTAACTACGGCGCCCGGCAGGAGATCGCGCGCGCGGCCCGCCGTGCCGCGGCCGAGGTGGCGGCCGGCCGACTCAAGCCCGAGGCGATCACCGCCGAGACGCTGAGCGGATTTCTCGACGCGCCCGACGTGCCGGATCCCGATCTCATCATCCGCACCAGCGGCGAGCAGCGGCTGTCCAACTTCCTGATGTGGCAGGCCGCCTATAGCGAGCTCGTGTTCCTGCCGATCTATTGGCCGGAATTCGACCAGCGCGCGCTCGAGGATGCGATCCTCGAGTTCCATCGCCGCGAGCGCCGCTTCGGCGGCCTCGCAGCCCGCACCGGATCGTGACGCCGCGTCGTGCACGACCCGCAACCAGCGACCCCGCGCGCGGGTGAGGGCGCCCGCCGCGAACTCATTCTGCGCATCGTGTCGGGCGCGATCTTGGCGCCGCTCGCGGTCGGCGTCGCTTGGCTCGGCGGCTGGTGTTTCTTTGCATTCTGGTCGCTCGCGGCCATCGGTATCCTGTGGGAATGGCGCAAGGTCGTGGCGGATCCCGGCGCCCCCGGCGGCCTCGGCGAATGCGCGCTCGTGGCCGCCAGCATCGCGGCGATGGTCGGGTTCGGCACGGTCGCGACGCTGATCCTACTTTATGGTGCAGCCGTCGAAGGCCTCATGGCGCGCACTGGGCGACCCCGCCCGTGGGTCGCGAGCGGCATCGTATATGCCGGCGCCTTGCCGGTTGCCTGTATCCTCTTGCGTGCGGACTCGCGCTACGGGTTCGTGGCCATCGTCTTTTTGTTCGCGGTCACCTGGGGCACCGACATTCTGGCCTATTTCGTCGGGCGGCTGGTGGGCGGTCCAAAACTGTGGCGGCGCGTGAGCCCCAACAAGACATGGTCGGGCGCGGTCGGCGGCGCGGCCGGCGGCATTGCGGCGGCGCTTGCGGTCACCTATGCGGCACAGATCGCAAATTCGTTCGCCGTTGCGGGGCTTGCTTTGCTACTCTCCATCGCGTCGCAAGCCGGCGATCTGTTTGAATCGGCTCTCAAGCGGCGGTTCGGCGTCAAGGACGCGGGCCATATCATTCCGGGCCATGGCGGCATCATGGACCGGCTCGACGGTTTCCTGGCGGCCGCGGCCCTTGCGGCGATCATCGGCATAGCGCGCGGGGGCCTGGATGCTCCGGCGCGGGGCTTGCTGGTGTGGTGAGAAAGATTGTCCTGGTGATGCGATGACGAGCGCCGTACCGCTCACTCGATCAGAACGCTCGTCGGCGCCCCCGCTGCGCTCGATCACGATCCTCGGCGCGACCGGGTCGATCGGCGCGAGCACGGTCGACCTGATCCGGCGCAATCGCGGCCGCTTCCGCGTCGAGGCGGTCACGGCAGCGCGTAACGCCGCTGCGTTGGCGAAGCTTGCGCGCGAGTTCAATGCCAGCTTCGCGGCGGTTGCGGACGAAAGCTGTTACGGCGAGCTCAAGTCGGCGCTCGCGGGCTCCGGCATCGCGGCCGGTGCCGGCGACGATGCGGTGATCGAGGCGGCAAAGCGTCCGGCGGACTGGGTGATGGGAGCGATCACCGGGGCGGCAGGATTGCGCTCGACGCTCGCCGCCGCCGAGCGCGGCGCGATCGTTGCGCTCGCCAACAAGGAAACGCTGGTGTGCGCCGGCAACCTGTTCATGCGCCGCGCCGCCGCCGCCGGCGCCACCGTGCTGCCGGTCGACTCCGAGCACAATGCGATCTTCCAGGCACTCGCCGCCGGCGCGCGCGAGAACGTCCATCGCATCATCGTCACCGCCTCGGGCGGTCCCTTCCGTACCTGGACCGCCGAGGCGATCCGCGCCGCGACGCCCGAGCAGGCCCTGCGCCACCCGAACTGGTCGATGGGACCGAAGGTCACGATCGATTCGGCGACGCTGATGAATAAAGGCCTCGAGATCATCGAAGCGCATCACCTGTTCGATGCGCCATCCGCGCAGATCGACGTGTTCGTGCATCCGCAATCGATCGTGCACGGGCTCGTCGAATATCGCGACGGTTCGATGGTGGCGCAGATCGGTCCGACCGATATGCGGGTGCCGATCGCCCACTGCCTCGCTTGGCCCGATCGGATCGACGCGGCCACGAGGCTCGATTTCGCCCGCCTCGCGAACCTGACCTTCGAGGCGCCCGATCCCGTGCGCTTTCCGGCGCTGCGGCTCGCCCGCCTCGCACTCGAAACCGGGGCAGGGGCGCCGACCGTGCTCAATGCCGCCAACGAGATCGCGGTCGGCGAGTTTCTCGAACGGCGCATCGGCTTCACGGGCATTCCGGCGTTGGTCGAGGCGACCATCGAGGCGGCATCCGCGCGCGGAATGCTGGTGGAACCCGCCGACGTCGAGGCCGCGCTCGCCATTGACCATAACGCGCGATCTTTGGCGCGGGGCCTTGTGCGCGAAATCGCCTTAAAGGCATCCTAAGCGCGTCAACCAATCATTAACCTTCGGCGCACGGATCCGCGCCCGAGGTGGAGGAGTCATCCAGATGAGTTGGAATTTCATCTACCAATTCAGCCTGTTGCCCCACTTCCTGCTGACCTTCATCGCGCCGTTCCTCTTCATCCTGACGATCATCATCTTTGTGCACGAGCTCGGCCATTTCTTGGTCGCACGCTGGTGCGGTATCAAGGTGTTGGCGTTTTCGATCGGCTTCGGCCCGGAACTCGTCGGCTTCACGGATCGCCTTGGCACCCGCTGGAAGGTGTCGCTCATTCCGTTGGGCGGCTACGTCAAGTTCTTCGGCGACGACAATGTCGCAAGCGTGCCCGACACGGACGCCATCGCGACGATGGGCCCCGACGAGCGGCGGGTCAGCTTCTTCCACAAGTCGGTCGGTGCGCGGGCGGCCGTGGTCGCGGCCGGCCCGATCGCCAATTTCGTCTTGGCCATTGCGATCTTCACGGCGCTCTTTGCAATTCACGGCAAGGAGGAAATAGCGCCGCGCGTAGGTACGGTGGTTGCCGGCAGCGCCGCCGAAGCGGCGGGCTTCAGGCCTGGCGATCTCGTGCTCTCGATCGATGGCAGTGCGATCGAGAGCTTCGGAGATATGCAGGATATCGTCACCCTCAACGCCGAAGAGCCGCTGGATATCGTCGTCGAGCGCGAGGGCGCCAAGGTCGTTCTGCGCGCGACACCGACGCTCACGCCGGAGAAGGATCGCTTTGGCAACGTCTACCGAGTCGGGCGTCTCGGCATTTCGGCGCCGAAGGCCTCGCTTGAGGACATCCGAACGATCAGATATGGCCCGCTCGGGGCGCTGCGCGAGGGCGTCAAGCGGACATGGCTCGTGGTCGATCAGACCTTCCGGTATTTGGGTCGGTGGGCGGTTGGCCGAGCCTCGTCCGATCAGTTGGGCGGCCCCGTGCGGATGGCGCAAATGGCGAGCGAGGCGGCTTCTCTCGGGTTCGCCACACTTATGGGTTTGGCCGGGCTTATTTCGGTCTCGATTGGGATGTTAAATCTGTTCCCGATACCATTGCTCGACGGGGGTCACCTTTTGTTCTACGGC
>DASXCK010000190.1:0-3852 GCA_036491235.1 Xanthobacteraceae bacterium
GTGAAGAACGGCTCGAACACCTTGTCGCGCAGCGCGGCCGGAATGCCGGAGCCGGTGTCGCTCACCGCGATCATCACATAGGGGCCCGGGCGGGCGTCGGGATTGAGGCTCGCATAGGCCTCGTCGAGCACGACGTTGCCGGTCTCGAGCGTGAGCTTGCCGCCGCCCGACATGGCGTCGCGGGCGTTGATGGCGAGATTGATGACCGCGGTCACAAGTTGATCGCGGTCGATCAACGCCGGCCAGGCCTCGTCCTCGAGCATCGACTCGATCTCGATCTGCTCGCCCAGCGTCGGACGCAGCAGATGCGCGGCCCCGACCATGAGGCCGTTGATGTCGGTCTCCTGCGGCTGCAGCGGCTGCTTGCGCGCGAAGGCGAGCAGCTGCCGCGTCAGGCCGGCGCCGCGTGTTGCGGCTTCGTCGATGAGCTTGGTGATATCGGCCAGCGCCGGCCGGTCGGCGACGCCCTCGGCGAGGATCTCGATCGTGCCGGTGATCACGGTCAGGATGTTGTTGAAGTCGTGGGCGACGCCGCCGGTGAGTTGGCCGACGGCTTCCATCTTCTGCGCCTGCGCAAGCTGGCGCTGGAGCTTGTGCTTGTCGGTCACGTCCTCGGAAATGTAGACGGCGCCCGCGACGCGTTCGCCCGCCTCGCGCACCGGCGCGCCACAGTGCACGACGTCGAGCGCGCGGCCGTCGTGGCGCGTCCAGCGCATCTGCAGATCCTGCAGCCGCTCGCCCGCCATGACGCGCCGATGCGCCGCGGCGAACTCGTTGCCGGCATTCCCCGGCAGGGCGGCGAAATCCTGTCCGACCATCTCGGCCGCCGGCCGGCCGAAGATGCGCTCGGCCGCCGTATTCCAGGTCGCCACGCGGCCGCGCGCATCGAGGCTGAACACCGGCAACGGCGAGGAATCGACCAGCGTCTCGAGCCGGGCATTGATGCTGAATATCTTGTCGGCCGCCCGTCGCCGGTCGGCCTCGTAGAACCTGGCGAGCCGGGCATAGAGCGCACCCGTCTCGATCAGCAGCGCCATCAGGACGACGCTCGCGGCCACCAGGCCATAGATGCGTCCCACGTAGAAGCCGATGTCGAACCGCCCCTGGCTGAACACGGCCGCGAGCGCGACGTCGAACAGCCACACGACCACGACCACCATGAGCCAGAGATCGAGCACCGAATACGGCCGCCGCCAGCCCAGGACGACGAGTGCGACGAGGCTCAGGGCCCAGGTCGACCACACGACACCCGCATACGCCGACGTGTGCCCGTTGCCCTGCATGATGGCCGGCAACGCATCTTGCCCGACCGTCGCGAGCAGCGTGAAGCCCGCCCCCACGGCCAGTGCCGCCGTGGCGCTCGTCGCGATCAGCGCTCTGGCCGATCGCCTGGCGGTGCCGGCCACGCCGTCGCGGTTCTTGACCAGCGCGTAGGCGATCACCGTCAGCGGGAAGCCACCGTGCCAGAACATGTAGAGCCACGCCGTGGTCTGCGGCCCGGCGCCGAGCAGTCCGCTGGGCGCGAACAGGCCCGGAAAGCTCAGCGCGTGCATGACCGCCATCAGCGCCGTGAACAGGTATCCGCTCGCCAGAATGAGGAGCGCGCGCGAGCGGATGCTGGGAAACTGGGCGTAGAGCAGGACGGCCGTGATCAGGTCATTGATCGCAAGGGCCGACTGATAGCTCGGCACGAAGGCCCATACGGCGGCCAGCTTGACGCCCGCGAACGGCGCCGCGGCGACGAAGATCACGCATGATGCCGCGAATGCCGCGAATGCCGCGAGCGCGACCCGACGATCTATCGGGCGTGCGGCAGTGGTTAAGAGAAAGTTGCGCTGTTCCATTCCGGACTGATTCGACGACCTGCGTTATCGTGAGCATAGGATGCCCTGGTTACACAACCGTGGAGGTCGCCATCGCAAGGCGACACGGTCGGCAACGCAACGAGGTGCCATACGCGGATGCTACTGCGGCATCGCGACGAAATTGCCCGACCCTACTCCGCCGATCCGCCGCGTCGCCATCGCACACGAACGGCACCAGCAAGATCCCATGTCGCCGGCGCGGCACCCATCGTCCGTCGCCGGGTCGATCGCGGCGTCACGCCGACGTCTCGCGTTCGGACCGCGACCGGCCAGCCCAACCCGCGGGGAGTCGGCCGCGGACGGTCTTGCAGAGGGTGAAACACGCTTGCGGTTCAGCCTTGCGGGACGCACCTTGCGGATGAACACGATTTCGTGATCTGCGGACCCAATCGCCTGCCAATACGCCGCCATGCGATTAACCGATTGCCGTCCGCCGAGGCGGCATTGTAATCAAATCCCGCCTTTGCGCATGCTCCATCGAAAGCATGTCCGGACGAGCGTCCGGAGTGGCTGTCGGTCCGCCGACAAGAACATGCGCAAAATGTAAAAAGCAACGCTGAGCGTGCTCCGGTCCAGCCGGAACGGAATACGCTGCAGGAGCCCGCTGAGATCATCGCGCTAATGTCGGGAATCCGTCTGCTGCCGCAAAGGCCGATCCAGTGGTTCCGTGGCGCCGTGCAACCCGGCGGCACCCTGGGCGTCGCCGGCGCCTTGTGCCTCGTCTGCGCGGTGACGCTCTGCCTCGAGATCGTGAAGAGCTTCCTCAATCTTCCGCCGATCATCATCACCTACCTGATCCCGGTCCTGTTCGCCGCGATCCGGTGGGGGTTCGCGGCAGCCATGTCGGCCACGATCGCGGGCGCCGCGAGCGCGGCTTATTTCTTCTACAAGCCGACGCACACGTTCTACGTCGAAGACCCGGCGCGGCGGCTCGGCCTGCTGCTCTTCGCGATCGTCGCGATCGTCGCGGCCTATCTCGCGGTGCGCATGCGGCGCGAGTCGGAGATCGTGCGGCGGCGCGAGAAGGAGATCAGCGACCTCTACGCATTCTCGCGCCGGCTCGCCGGCGGCCATTCGACCTCCGATATCTTCGACGCGATCGAGAAGCACCTGGCGACCGTGGTCGGGCGGCGGGTGGTGCTGTTCGATCCGCGCGGCCCGTCGGGACGATCGGAGCCGATCGGCGAAAGCGACGTGCCGCAGAAAGTGCGCGACACCGCCGCGGCCGTGATCGCCGGTGATCCCGGCGGCGCCGCCAGGATGGTGGTCGCGGACGAGTACGGCAATCATTGGCTGGTGCGGGCGGTGTCGCCGAAGACGCCCGATCTCGGCGTCGTCGCCGTCGATCTCGGGCACCAGACGCCGGAGTCGGAAGAAGAGATCCGCGCTCGCATCGAGGCCGTCCTGTTCGACGCGGCATCGACGATCGAGAAGATCGGGCTGGCGCACGCGATCTCGGAAGTGCGCATGCGCGCCGAGTCGGAGCGGTTCCGCGACGCCCTGATCGACTCGGTCTCGCACGAGCTGCGCACGCCGCTCGCGTCGATCCTCGGCGCCGCGACGGTGCTGTGCGATGCGCCCGCGATCGCCGGCGAGGCAAGGCTCGCCTCGCTCGTCAACGTGGTGCGCGACGAATCGGAGCGCCTCAACAACGAGATCCAGAACCTGCTCGATGCCACCCGCATCACCGGCGAGGCGCTGCAGCCGAAGCTCGAGTGGGCCGAGGTCGCCGACATCGTCAACGTCGCGGTGGAGCGCCGCCGCATCCGTCTCGGATTGCACACCGTCGAGGTGGACCTGCCGGGCGAGATGCCGCTCATCAACGTCGACGCCGTGCTGGTCGAGAAAGCGCTCGGGCAGCTCATCGCCAACGCCGCCAAGTACTCGCCGGCCGGATCGCAGATCACGATTCGCGGATGGCGCGACGGCCGCACACTCGCGCTCGCGGTCAGCGACGAGGGCGTGGGCCTGTCGGCGGAAGACAGCG
>DASXCK010000191.1:0-2920 GCA_036491235.1 Xanthobacteraceae bacterium
CGAGGCCGCCGGGCGAGTGGCTGGCGAAGCCGAGTAGCGTCGCGGCGACGAAGATCACCGCCAGCGTGACGAAGCCGATATAGGGCTCCTCGGGCAGCAGCATGTACATGGCGGCCGTGCAGCAGCCGAGATCGACGATGCCGATCGCGATCTGCACCAGCGTGAGCGGCCCGTTCGGCAGCGCCACGACCCAGTCGTGGCGGCCGATGAAGCGCGGCGTGCGCCAGACCCACCCCACATACATGAGCAGGATCGAGAGCGTGATGAGCGCGAGCGTGCGGTTGACCCAGGGCGGCAGCTGGTCGATCGCGGTGGCGGCGGCCGGCGTGTAGGTGATGCCGAGCCCGAGCACCGCGGCATTGCCGAGCCAGAACGTGAGCCCGGCGACGAAGCAGATTTTTGCCACGTCGATCCCGGAGAGGCCGTAAGTCGAGTAGATCCGGTAGCGCACCGCGCCGCCCGTGAAGACGCTGGCGCCCACGTTGTGGCCGACCGCATAGCTGGTGAAGCCGGAGAGCGCCGCCACCGCGTAGGAGAGATCGCGCCGCCCGATCGTGCGTAGCGCGAACAGGTCGTAGAAGGTCAGCGTGAAATAGGCGCCGGCGACGAAGCAGGCCGCGACCGCGACGTCGCGCGGCTGCGTTGCCTGCATGGCGTCGAGCACCTTGGCGATGTCGATGCCGCGCAAGGTGTGGTAGAGCACGACGACCGCGGCCGCGATGATGGCGGCGCTGAGAAAGGCGCCGAGCCAGCTCCAGCCGAACTTATCGTCGAACCGCCGCAGTGCGGCGGCCACCCGGGCTCCCATCACCTGCTCCAGCGCAACATGTCCGCGGTCGTCTTTCCTCGGCGGCGGGCGCGGCGAGGCGCCCTTTGGTGCAGTAACAGAACTTGTCACGGAGCGCGAGGCAACGACTGTCGCGCCCTTGGCGGTCTGATAGATTGCATGGATTAGATTGCATCGATCGCGGCGGAGTTGCGGCGTCGGCGCCACGACACCGCCGCGCCAGGAGGAACCACATGACCGATCAAGAGCGCGCGACGGCCCGGCGCGACGTCATCAAGGCCGCCGGGATCGGCCTGGGAGCCGGTTTGGCCGCCGGCATTGTGTCCGCGGTCGGCCCCGCCGAGGCCGCATCCGCGCCGGATCAGGCTATCTGGAGCCACGAATATTGGGCCAAAAAGGGGGCCGTCGACCTCAACTTGTGGCGCAAGCGCGTGGGCGCGCCGCGGCCGGGCGAGCCGCCGCGTCCGGTGCTGTTCCTGGTCCATGGCTCGTCCAACGCGTCGCGCACGAGCTACGACCTCGAGGTTCCGGGCAAGGGCGAGTACTCCCTGATGAACGTGTTCGCGCGTTACGGCTTCGACGTCTGGACCATGGACCATGAGGGGTATGGCAAGTCGTCGCGGACGTCGGGAAATTCCGACATCGCGAGCGGCGTCGAGGATCTCAAGGCCGCGATCGAGGTGGTGACGCGCGAGACCGGCCGCACCAAGGCGCATTTCTTCGGTACTTCGTCGGGCGCGATCCGCGCCGGCGCCTTCGCGATGGCACGGCCGGACCGGGTCGACCGCCTGGTGCTTTCGGCCTTCACCTACAAGGGCAAGGGCTCGCCCACGCTGGGCGAGCGGGCGAAGAAGCTCGACTATTACCGCACCCACAACACGCGGCTGCGCGACGCCGCCATGATCAAGTCGATCTTCACCCGCGACGGCCTCGCCTCGGCCTACGACCCGGCGGTGGCCGACGCCATGGCGGCCGAGGAGCTCAAATACGGCGACCAGGTCCCGACCGGCACCTATCTCGACATGACCGCCAACCTGCCGCTGGTCGACCCCGCCAAGGTGACCTGCCCCGTGATGCTGGTGCGCGGCGATCACGACGGCATCGCGACGACCGACGACCTGCTCGACTTCTATCGCCAGCTTCCGACCGGCGACCGCCAGTTCATCATCCTGCCGAACACGGCGCATAATCCGGTGTTCAGCAAGACGCGCCAGCTGCTCTGGCAGGTGACGCGCAGCTTCCTGACGCTGCCCGACGCGGTCGCGAGCTGAGACAAATTCCCCGTCATGGCCGGGCTTGTCCCGGCCATCCACGTCTTTCTTGCCGCAAAGAAGTGCATGCCCGGCACGAGGCCGGGCATGACGCCGTGATCCACCTCAGCGGAATGCTCGGCTAAGCCGGCAGCGCTTCCATCTGCTCGCCGATCTTCACCGGGTGCGCCATCGTCTCGTGCAGCGCCTTGGCGTCGAGCTCGCCTTCCCAGCGGCTGATCACGATGGTGGCGACGCCGTTGCCGATCAGGTTGGTCAGCGCCCGGCACTCGCTCATGAACTTGTCGATCCCGAGCAGCAGCGCGAGCGACTGGATCGGGATGTCGGGCACGATCGCGAGCGTCGCGGCGAGCGTCACGAATCCGGCCCCGGTGACGCCGGAGGCGCCTTTCGAGGTGATCATCGCGATGACCAGGATGCCGAGCTCCTGCGAGAGCGTGAGCGGCGTATTGGTCGCCTGGGCGAGAAAGAGCGTCGCCAGGGTCATGTAGATGTTGGTGCCGTCGAGGTTGAAGCTGTAGCCGGTCGGGATGACGAGGCCGACGACCGACTTCGACGCGCCGAGGTGCTCCATCTTGGCGATCATGTGCGGGAGCACGGTCTCGGACGAGCTCGTGCCCAGCACGATCAAGAGCTCGTCCTTGATGTAGGCGATGAAGCGGAAGATCGAGAAGCCGGCGAAATACGCGATGGTGCCGAGCACCGCCACGACGAACAGCGCCGAGGTGAAATAGAAGGTCAGGATCAGCTCGCCGAGTTTGACCAGCGCCCCGATGCCCTGCGAGCCGACCGTGAACGCCATGGCGCCGAAGGCGCCGATCGGGGCAACCCGCACGATGATGCGGATGATCCCGAAGAACAC
>DASXCK010000192.1:0-13625 GCA_036491235.1 Xanthobacteraceae bacterium
CGAGCGTGTACATGCCCTGGGGCAGCACGTCGCGCGGCGGCCCGGAAAAGATCAGCGTAAAGGGAGGGCGCTCGAACAGCGTGGTTTCATGTGCCTCGAGGCGGCGCAGGTCCACCTTGGTCAGGGTCAGTTCGTGCCGCCCATCCTTGACCTTGAAGTCTTTGCCGATATGCGGCTTGAAATGGTCGGCGGTCAGCGGCTGGTCCATAGGCAGGCTGGCTCCGTGCAATGTCCGATATGGGCTATTGTAGCGATCGGCGCGAGGCGTTCGAGTGGCACGTTGTCTTACGGCGGCTGCGCTCACGGCGCCACCATGGATCAATCGGCTGGAGCGCTCGCAAGCCAACGAGACGGGCAACACCTTGACGGACGTGAAAGAACCATGACGACGCCGGGCGCCGATCCGCGGACCGCAACCGTTCCGCTGGAGATCCCCTCGCCGGCCGGCGTGATCCGGTTGCGGCCGGAACACGAGGCGGACCGCGAGTTTCGCTACCGGCTGTTCTGCGATTCGCGGCAGCCGGAATTCGCCCTGCTGCTCCCGCCCGACGTCTTCCGCCAGGTGATGGCACATCAGTTCCAGGCGCAGACCGTCAGCTACGAAACGGAATTCCCGCAGGCGCGCTTCGACATCATCGAGCTTGCTGGACAACCGATCGGCCGGATCGTCGTCGACCGGCCCGGCCACCGCCTGCACATCATCGACCAGGCGATCGTGCCGGAGCTGCGCGGCCGCGGCATTGGCACTGCGATCATGCGCGCCCTCATGGACGAAGCCGCCGCGCGGAACGTGCCGGTGACGCTGCAGGTGGCGTCGAGCAATGACCCATCGATGCGGCTCTACCTGCGACTGGGATTCGCGCCTACCGAGACCACCGCGCTCTACGTCGCACTCGCATGGACGCCGCCTGCCACGGAGCCGTCGTGCTGAACCAGCCGCCGCCGGACGACGGACGCGACATCGGCGCGGCCCCGCTGGGAGGCGGGGCCCCGGGCTTTGCGTCACCCGCAAGCACCGCCGAGCTGGTGGAGCGGATTTCGCCCGAACCGGCCGGCCCGATCTCGGCCCACCAGCGCGAGGTCAACGAGCTCAATCGCCTGGGTCTCGCGAAATTCAACGACCGGGACCACCCGGCCGCGGTCGATCTGCTGTCCCAGGTCGTCAACCGCGTCCCCGACGCGTTCGCCGCCCACGGCAACTACGCAATCGCCCTGCGCCCGCTCAAGCGAGCGGCCGAAGCCGAGGCGCATGTCCGCCGCGCCCTGGCCCTCAATCCCGGCTACGCCAGCGGACACAAGATGCTGGCCGAATTGCTGACCGAGCGGCGCGACGTCAATGGCGCGATCGCAGCCTACGAGCGCCTGGTCGAGCTCGAACCGCGAAATGTCGCCGCCCACAACAATAGCGCCTTGCTGCTGCGGAAGATGGGCAAGCTCGACGAGGCGCTGGCGGCGGCATTGCGTGCGAGCGCGATCGATCCCGATAATCCGCTCCTGCGCTTCAACATGCTGATGATGAAGCGCGACGACTCGGTGCTCGCGGAGGCGACCGCCCTGTGCCGCCGAGCACTCGAGCAGAATCCGGCGAACGCGGAAATCCTCGTCAATCTGGCCGTGTGCACGCAATTCTCCGGCCATTACGACGAAGCGGCCGAGTGTCTCGAGCGCGCCGTCGCGCTCAACCCGGAGCACCGCGAAGCCGCGTTCAACCTGTCGCTGCTGCTGCTCTTGCGCGGCGATTATATCCGCGGGTGGCGCATGTATGAGGAGCGCTGGCGGCTGCTCGAAGTCGCCAAGCCGCGGCTCTCGCAGCCGGAGTGGAAGGGCGAGGACCTCGGCGGGCGGACGATCCTGCTGATCGCCGAGCAGGGCTACGGCGACTCGATACAGGCCTTGCGTTACGTGCCTCAGGTCGCCGCACGCGGTGGCCGCATCGCTCTGCGCCTCGACCGTCCCCTGGTGCGTATCGCCGCCAGCCTGCCGGGCAATCCGGTGATCGTGCCGAAGGGCGCGCCGCTTCCGCCGTTCGACGTGTGGTGTCCGATGCTCAGCCTGCCCGGCATCTTCAACACCACGGCCGAGACCATGGCGACCGGGCCTTACTTGCGGCCGCGGTCGGGATTCGTCGAGCGCTGGCGCAACCGGTTGGGCGATCGGCGTGGACTGAAGGTCGGACTGGTGTGGGCGGGCAGTCCCGTACACGTCAATGACTATCGCCGCTCGATCGGGCTGGAGGGTTTGAAGCCGCTGCTCGGCGTGCCGGGTGTCAGCTTCGTCAGCCTGCAAATCGGCCCGCGCGCCGCCGACGTCACGACGCTGCAACCGGGCACGGTCGCCGACATCTCTTCCGAGCTCACCGATTTCGCCGAGACCGCAGGCGCGATCCTCAATCTCGACCTGGTGATCGCGGTCGATACGGCGGTCGCGCATCTCGCGGGCGCACTCGGACGACCCGTCTGGGTGATGCTGCCGTTCTGCCCCGACTGGCGCTGGCTGCTCGAACGCGAGGACAGCCCGTGGTATCCGAGCGTCAAGCTCTATCGACAGCCGACGCCGGGCGATTGGGACAGCGTGGCGCAGCGCGTCGCTGCCGATCTCGGCGTGCTTGCCGCAACTGCTGCGTGATCCGACGTCGCTTTCGAGCACGGCCCAAAAACAGTCGTCATCGCGCGACCGCATGCGTCGCGCATGGGCCGACGCCGAACAAAAACGTCAGTGGTTGAGCGTCGCCTTGACGGCCGTCGGGGCGCATGCCGGCAGGGGCGGCGTCTTGGTGCTGACGCAATACCGGTCGACGCCGATATTCACGCCCGGAACGTTCGCCGTCATGCCGGAGGGCAGCTGGACGACGCGCGTGTTGCGCGGTCCAAGAAACAGCTTGAAGAAGCAAGTCTCGCCGCTGGCCGCGCTGCATCCGAACGGTGCCGTCCCGGGCGCCGCACTGGCAACGCCGGCCATAAACATCGCCACCGAAGCGATCGCCGCGATGCAAGCGCGTATCATCGAGATGCTCCTAGCCTCAGCACACGCCGACCGCGGTCTGCCCAAGCGCCGCGACGATCACGTTTCGCCACGCATTACCGCCGCAGGTGTCCGTGGCGGGAATCCAGTTGCTGCCGGCGAACCACGGCCCGTTGAGATTTTGGCTGGTCCAGTCGATGCCGACGCCGCTCCCGTCACCAATGTTGTCGACGTTCGAGCACCAGTCGCGCGGCGCGTCGGATGCGCTGTAAGGAACGTCGACCTGGAATCCGATGAACGAAGTCCACGGCACCTGAAGCACAAAGCGGAGAAAATATTCGTCGAGCGGAAGCGTTGCGTCGGGAATCGGGGTGATATTGACGAATTGGTTCACATTGAGCGGCACGGCGGCAGGGAAGCTCTTGGTGGCCCCCTTGCACCAGGGGAAGAGGAAGAGACTGCCCGCCGAATAGGTGCCCTGACTGCCGCTCACGAAGCTCATGCTGACGACGCCTGTCAGCCCGAGGGCATCGGGACGGCGCCGGAAAGCCCGGAAATTGCGCTTCGATGCGCAATTCACGCTGAGCGAAGTCGGCTGGAAGCCGGGCAGGATCCCGGTGACGCATTGCGTTGCCGCCTGCAGCGGCGCAGGCAAAACGGTGGCTGAGAGTGCCGCGGCTGAGGCACCCACGAAGGCACGCCGATTATATTGGGTCACGGTCTCCCTCGTGTTTGATCAACAAATCCCCACAAACCTAATACCGCAATAATGCACGAGAGCGCCGGCAGGGTCAAAGCCATTCGTTGCACGGCGTTTGCGTCTTGCGGTTGCGTTAAACGCCCCCCGAGCGAGGGCCGGAGTTTTTCCTCGCAACGGCTCATCTGTGCCTTTTTGAGCCGACGCGGCCGGCAAACAGATTCCCCTTGGTCTCATTGCTGATTGACGGTAATGATAGACGGTACGGGTGAATTCACCGTCCATCACGACAGCAGACACGCCCAGTGATCTTTTCATGTGTCGTCGACCAACGATTGCTCAGATGTTTATGACGACGGCGCCGCTTGACGCATCGTTGCACGCGTCGCACCTGAGGGCTTTCATTTCGATCGCAGTCTCAGTCCACGTGTAAAGGAGCAGGTAGATGTCATCCCCGTTCGTCGGCGAGATTCGCATGTTTGCCGGCAACTTCGCGCCGGTCGGCTGGGCGTTCTGTCAAGGTCAACTCCTTCCGATCTCGGAGAACGACGTCCTTTTCACCCTGATCGGCACCACGTACGGCGGCGACGGACAGACCACCTTCGCGCTTCCCAATCTGCAGGGCCGCGTGCCTCTGCACGCCGGCAATAACGGCGCCAACTTCGTGATCGGTCAAATCGGCGGGACTGAATCTGTCACGCTGACGACGTCGCAGTTGCCGTCCCATTCTCACGTGCCAGTATGCGCGACGGCCGGTTCGGTCGTGTCACCCTCCGGCGCCGTGTTGGCGACGGCCACGAGCGCCCAGGCTGGCGTGCAGGTCTACAGTGACCAAGCTCCGGACACCCCGCTTGCAGCCGGCACGGTCGCGGCATCCGGCGGAAGCCAACCGCACGACAACATGATTCCGTTCCTTGTCGTCAACTTCATCATCTCGCTGTTCGGGATATTCCCCTCGCAATCATGACGCGTACGGCCTCACGCGGCCGCTTCACCCGCATCACACCAGCGCGAGTCATTCCATGTCGGACCCCTTCCTCGCCGAAATCCGCATCTTCACCGGCAATTTTGCGCCCAGGGGCTGGGCGCTGTGCGACGGCCAACTCATGGCGATCTCACAGAATACGGCCCTGTTCTCCCTGCTCGGCACGACCTATGGCGGCGACGGCAGAAGCACTTTCGCGCTGCCCAATCTCCAGGGCTGTTCTCCCCTTCAGGCGGGTCAGGGGCCGGGGCTGACGCCGCGCGACCTCGGCGAAACGGGCGGCGAGCAGACGGTCGCCCTGCTGTCGACCGAGATGGCGTCGCATTCCCACACTTTCCAAGCTTCCTCCAACGTCGGGGACAGCGCCAGTCCGGCCAACAACGTGCTCGCGAAAAGCCGTTGGTTCCTGAGCGCGGCAAACCGTGGCGCGGTCGCGATCTACAACACGCCGCAGTCGCAGGTCCAAATGGGCCCGCTCAGCACCAGTGTGGTGGGCGGGAGCCTGCCGCACAACAACCTGATGCCCTTTCTGGGCCTGAACTTCATCATCGCACTACAGGGCGTCTTTCCGGCGCGCTCGTAACCGCCAGCGGCCGCGTCGAGCGGCCGCCAGTCGAGGGAGGAATACACGATGTCGGAGCCGTTCTTGGGGGAGATCAAGATGATCTCCTGGAATTTTCCGCCGAAGGGCTGGGCGTTCTGCAACGGCCAGCTTTTACCGATCAACCAGAATCAGGCGCTGTTCTCGATCCTCGGGACGACCTACGGCGGCGATGGCCGGACAACCTTCGCTCTGCCAAACCTGCAGGGACGAGTACCTGCCCATGTCGGCAACGGAATCGTCCTCGGGCAGCGCGGGGGCGAGTCCGCCCATACCTTGAACATGTCCGAGCTGCCCGCGCACCCCCACGCCCTTGTCGCAGACAACGTGGGGGCGGATACGACTTCAGCCAATGGCAATACCCCGGCCGTCGGCGTGACGGTCGCGCAAGGCATCGCGGCGCGAACAGACGGCACGACGACGCCCGTCACCATTTACGCTCAGGCATCTGCAGCGAACGCCTTCATGAACCCGGCCTCGATCGTGCCTACCGGTGGCAACCAGCCGCATGAAAACATGTCACCCTATTTGACAATCAATTTCGTGGTCGCGCTGCAGGGCATCTTCCCGTCGCAGAATTAATGCACCGGCGGCCGGCCGGTTGCGTTCGGCGCCGACGCTGATCTCGCCGCGTCGGCAGCCGCATGAGGCTCATTGAACCCGCGGGCTGCTTACGCCGCCGCGCGAGGCGCTCGCATCAGGGCTGAGACCTCCGACAAGTCGCGCTTCACGGCCGGCGAGCACTTTCTCATCATTTCATGCTATCGCTGAGCCGCGGCGCGCAACGTCCGGTTATTGTCGTGTGAAAGAATGGAACCACCGGAGCTGACGCAGGAACGACCGGAAAGCGTGCAAGTTTCGCTCAAGCCGCTGTTCGAGCGCGCCAATGCGGAACAGGCCGAGGGGCGGCTCGCCGACGCCGAGGCGACCTGCCGGACGGTCCTGGCGCGCGACGAAACCCACGCGGGCGCCTGGCATCTGCTTGCGATTATCGCATTGCGCGCGGGCGACGCCGAGGCGGCCGCCAAGCACGTCGAGCGCGCGATCGCTTTGGCGCCGCAGCGGGCCGATTGCCGCCACACGCTCGGATTTGTCCTCAACAGCCTGCGCCGCAAAGCGGAAGCCGAGGCCGCGTTCCGCCAGGCCATTGCGCTCGATTCTTCCTTCGTCGAGGCACACTACCACCTCGGCAATCTGCTGCGGCAGACGCAACGCCCCGCCGAGGCGGAGGCGAGCTATCGCACGGCGCTGGCGCTGCGGCCGGACCATTATCAGGCGCACAACAATCTCGGCGCCGCGATCGGCGAGCTTGCCCGCTTCGAGGAATCCCTCGAGCATTTTCGCCGCGCGATCGCGCTCAAGGCCGACTATGCGGAAGCCCATGTCAATTTCGGTCAAGCGCTGCGCGCGCTCGACCGCGCCGACGAAGCGGAAGCCGCGTGTCGATGCGCGATTGCGCTCGCGCCGGGCTTTGCCACCGCCCACCTCAATCTCGGCTTCGCGCTGCAGGATCTCGGCAAGCTCGACGAGGCGCTGGTGCAATTCCGTGCGACCCAGGCAGCGCGGCCCGACCACGCCAAGGCGATCGCGAGCGAGGCGATCGTGCTCCTCCTGGGCGGCGACTTCGCGGCCGGCTGGGAGAAATACGAGGCACGCTGGCGCATCGGCGACCTGCCGCCGCGCAACTTCGCGCAGCCGCAGTGGCGCGGCGAGCCGCTCACCGGCAAGACCATCCTGCTCCATGCCGAGCAGGGCTTCGGCGACGCCATCCAGTTCCTGCGCTATGCGCCGCTGGTCGCGGCGCGCGGCGGCAAGGTCGTGGTCGAGGTGCGCAAACCGCTGATCCCGCTTATCGCCGGCATGGAGGGCGCCGACGTGGTCGCGCGTGGCGAGCGGCTGCCTGCGTTCGACGTGCAGTGTCCGCTCCTGTCGCTGCCGCTCGCCTTCGGCACCACGCTCGACACGATTCCGGCGACGACGCCGTATCTCGCGGCTGCGCCGGAGCGCGCCGCGTATTGGCGCGACCGCATCGACGTGGCGCCCGGCCTGAAGGTGGGACTCGCATGGGCGGGCAGCGCGGTCCACCGCAATGACCGGAGGCGCTCGATCCCGTTCGACGCGCTGTCCTCGCTGCTCACGGTCGAGGACACGCGCTGGTTCGCGCTCCAGGTCGGCCCGCGCGCCGCCGATCTCGCGGCGCGCAAGGGTTCGATCGTGACCGACCTCGCGGCGGAGCTCGGCGATTTCGGCGAGGCGGCGGCGGTCATCGCGGCGCTCGACCTCGTGATCACCGCCGACACGGCGGTCGCGCATCTCGCGGGCGCCGTCGGGAAACCCGTGTGGGTGATGCTGCCTTTCGCTCCGGACTGGCGGTGGCTGATGCGCCGCAACGACTCGCCGTGGTATCCGTCGATGCGGCTGTTTCGCCAGCCGCGGCCGGGGGATTGGGCAAGCGTCGTCGCCAGCGTGCGCTCGGCGCTCGCGCAAGGCGCCGCCCAACCGTCGCCGCAACGCCGCGCGCCCGGCGCCCGCGCCGAGCTTGCGGCACTGGTGCGCGCCGCGAATGAGCATCATCAGGCGAAACGCCACGCCGAAGCCGAGGCCATGCTCCGCCGCGTGCTCGAGATCGATCCGAAGAACGCGAGCGCCCTGCATGTGCTGGCGCTCACCCGATTCGCGCTCGCCGACTACGCCGGAGCGGCGGCGCACATGCGCGAGGCGATTGCGGTCGAGCCCGCATCGGCGGCATTCAACAGCGATCTCGGCATCATGCTGCACGCGGCTGGCGAATTCGCCGAGAGCGCCGCAGCCAGCCGCCGCTCGCTGGAATTACGCCCGGACGATCCCGTCACGCTCAACGTCCTGGGGACCGCGCTCTCGTCGCTCGATCGCCTCGAGGAATCGATTGCGACCTACCGGCGCGCACTTGCGCTCGAGCCGAACTATCACGAATGCTGGGCCAATCTCGGCCACGCGCAGCAACTGCTGATGCGGCTCGACGACGCCACCGAGAGCTACCGGCGCACGCTCGCCATCCAGCACGACTACCCGGAGGCGCAAGTCGCGGCGGGCATGCTGGCGCTGTTGCGCGGCGATTTCGTCAACGGCTTCACCCAATACGAGTGGCGCTGGCGGCTCAAGGACCGTGCGCCGCGCGACTTTACGCAACCGGCCTGGCAGGGCGAGTCGCTCGACGGCAAAACGATCCTGCTGCATGCCGAGCAAGGTGCCGGCGACAACATCCAATGCCTGCGCTTCGTGCCGCAGGTCGCCGCGCGCGGCGGACGGCTGCTGCTCGAATTGCCCGCCAACCTGATGCGGCTCGGCTCCAGCCTCGGCGGCGGCGGCGAGATCGTCGCACAGGGACAACGCCTGCCGCATTTCGACGTGCACTGCGCCTTCATGAGCCTACCGCGCGTGCTCGGCACCACGCTCGACACACTACCGGCGGCGAGTTCGTATCTGCATGCCGCCACCGCCGCCATGCAGCGTTGGGCGCAGCGCCTCGCCGGCACCGGCAGCGGTCTCAAGGTCGGCATCGCCTGGGCGGGCAATCCGCAGCATGCGGCCGACCGCCGCCGCTCCATCGCAGTCGAACGCCTCGCGCCGTTGCTCGACGTCCCCGGCACGCGCTTCTACGCATTGCAGGTCGGCGAGCGCGCCGCGGATCTTGCCCGCCTGCCACCCGGCAAAGTGATCGATCTCGGGTCGGAGCTGACGAGCTTTGCCGAGACGGCAGCCACGCTGGCGCATCTCGACCTGGTGATCGCGGTCGACACCTCGATCGTGCATCTCGCCGGCGCGCTTGGGCGGCCATGCTGGGTGCTGCTGCCGTTCTCGCCGGATTGGCGCTGGCTCACCGAGCGCGAGGACAGCCCGTGGTATCCGTCGCTGCGACTGTTTCGCCAGCGCCAAGTCAGCGACTGGGACGGCGTCATCGCGCGCGTCCGCGCGGCGTTGGCGGAACGTGCCGCGCCGGATCCGGGTGCGGAAGCCGGGCTCGATGCCGCCGCGCTCAATGCCGAGTCGACGCGGTTGCGCGCCGACGGACATACGGACGAAGCCGAAGCGATCGCGCAACGCATCCTTGCGGCCGTGCCCGATCACGGCCCGACCCTGCGCCTGCTGGGCATCTTGCGCGACGCGACCGGCGACCATGCGGCGGCCGCCGACCTGTTCGCCCGCGTGATCGAGCTTTCGCCCGACGATGCGGAGGCGCACTACAATCTCGCGACCATCCTCATCTCGCTGTCGCGCCAAGAGGATGCGATCGATCATTTCCGTCGCGCCATCGCGCTCGCGCCGGACCACGCCAAGGCCTACAGCAATCTCTCCGGCGCGCTGCGCAGCGCCGGTCGCTCCGCCGAAGCCGAAGATGTTGCCCGCAAGGCGCTGGCGCTCGCGCCGGACTCGGTCACGGCCTACAACAACCTCGGCGCGGCGCTGTCAGAACGCGGCCGCGACCGCGAGGCGGTCGACTGCTTCCGCCGCGCCGTTGCGCTCAAGCCGGATTTTGCCCGGGGCTTTTTCAACCTCGGCAAGGCGCTGCAAGGCGCCGGCCAGCGCGACGAGGCCATCGTCCAGTTCCGCCGCGCGATCGAGATCCAGCCGGACCTCGCCGATGCGCATGTCGCCGAGGCCTTCCTTCTGCTGGGCAACGGCGACTACGCGGCCGGCCTGCCCAAGCTGGAATGGCGCTGGCGTCTCGAGGGCCGTGCACCGCGCGAGTTCACACAGCCGGTCTGGGGTGGCGAGCCGCTCGGCGGCAAGACCATCCTGCTGCACGCGGAGCAGGGTTTTGGCGACGTCCTGATGCTGCTGCGCTACGCGCCGCTGGTGGCGACGCGCGGCGGCCGGGTCGTGATCGAGGTACCGGCCGGGCTCGAACGCCTGGTCGCACGGCTCAAGGGCGCCTCCTGCGCGACGGTGGTCGCGGGCGAGCCCCTGCCGCCTTTCGACACGCACTGCCCGCTGATGAGCCTGCCGCTCGCATTCGGTACGCGGCTCGAGTCGGTTCCGGCGACAGGCCCCTATCTTGGCGTTGCGCCGGAAGCGGTGGCGCGCTGGCGCTCACGCCTGTCCGGCGCCCACGGCATGAAGGTCGGCATCGTGTGGGCGGGCAACCCGGTGCACAGGAACGACGGCGCGCGCTCGATCGCGCTGGCGCGGCTCAGCTCCCTGCTCGACGTACCCGGTGTGCAGTGGTTCTCGCTGCAGGCGGGCGAGCGCGCCGCCGACCTCGCCATGCTCGTGCCCGGCCGCGTAACGGACCTTGCACCCGAACTGACCGATCTCGCCGACACCGCCGCCGCGATCTCGGCGCTCGATCTCGTGATCGGCGTCGACACCGGCGTCGTCCATCTCGCGGGCGCGCTGGGCAAGCCGGTGTGGGTCATGCTGGCATTCGATCCCGACTGGCGCTGGCTGCTCGAGCGCACCGACAGTCCCTGGTATCCGAGCGCGCGCCTGATCCGGCAAGAGGCACCGGGCGACTGGGACGGGGTGGTCGGCCGTGTGCGCGCCGCGCTCGTCGACGTCGTCGAGCGGGCGCTGCGCGGCGGCGTGCCGCCCGGAGCGCCCCCGCCATCCATGCTCGACCGCCGCTACTTCGATGCGGTCGAACTCGTCGAAGCGCAGCGCGACACCGAGGCCGAGACCGCGTTGCGCGCGATCCTCGCCGAGGACGCGGGCCATGCACTGTCGCTGCGCCGCTTGGCCTGGATGTGCCATCAGCGCGGCGACGACGCCGAAGCCGGCGCCCTGCTCGCCCGCGCGCTCGAACGCGAGCCGGACAACGCGGATGCGCATCTCAACATGGGCGTGGTCCTCGCGGCGCTCGGTCTCGAGGCCGGCGCGGAGGTGAGCTATCGGCGCGGCCTCGCACGCAAGCCGGCCTCGGTCGACGGCCATAACAATCTCGGCGTCCTGCTCGAGCACATGGGACGCTACGCCGAAGCGGAAGCGAGCTACCGCCGGGCGAGCGAGCTTGCGCCCGACGCCGTGCATCCGCTCAACAATCTCGCCGTCATGCTCAAGGCGTCGGGCCGGCTCGGCGAGGCGATCGCGGTCCAGCGCCGGGCCATCGCGCTCGATCCGGAGCTCCCAACCGCGCGTAGCAACCTGCTCTACAAGCTCGTGTACGACGAGACCGTCTCGCCACAGGCGCTGTTCGACGAGCACGCCGCCTGGGGCCGTACGCTGGCGGCGCGCTTCACGACCGCGGGCGCACGCTTCGCCAACTCGCCGCAGCCCGAGCGGCGGCTGCGCGTCGGCTACGTGTCGGCCGACTTCCGCCACCACTCGGTCGCGTTCTTCGTCGAACCCCTGTTCGCCGCGCACGACAAGAAAAAGGTCGAGATCTTGCTGTTCACGAACGACGCGCGCGTCGACACGGTCGCACAACGCCTCAAGACGCTCGCCGACCGCGTCGTGCCGATCTGCGGCATGCCCGACGAGCGCGCGACCGCGCTGATCCGCGAACTCGGCATCGACATCCTGGTCGACCTGTCCGGCCACACGTCGGGCAACCGGATGACGCTGTTCGCGCGCAAGCCGGCGCCCGTGCAGGTGACATGGCTCGGTTATCCGGCGACGACCGGGCTGCCGACCATCGACTACCGAATCACCGACACGGCCGCGGATCCGCCCGGCGAGGCGGATGCGTGGCATACCGAACGACTGGTCCGGCTCAACGACGGATTTCTCTGTTACCAGCCGCCCGCACGGGCCGGCGCGGTTGCACCGTTACCGGCGCGCGCTGCCGGATATGTGACGTTCGGCTCGTTCAACAACTTCGCCAAACTCTCGCCCGCCACCGTCGCGCTGTGGGCACGCCTCCTGCGCGAGGTGCCGGATGCGCGGCTGCTGCTCAAGGCATCGCAGTTCAAGGACGCCGACACGCGTGCGCGCTGCCGCGCCGCCTTCATGGCGGCGGGCGTCGCAGCGGAGCGGATCGAGGTCGCTCCGCCGCTCACTGACCCCGCCGAACATCTCGCGCGCTATGGGCGGGTCGACATCGCACTCGACCCGCTCACCTACAATGGCACGACCACGACCTGCGAGGCGTTGTGGATGGGCGTGCCGGCCGTCACGCTGCGTGGCGATCGCCATGCCGCGCGGGTGGGTGCGAGCATCATGACGCAGGTCGGCCTCGACGCGCTGATCGCGGCGACACCCGACGACTACATCGCGATCGCCGGCAAGCTCGCGCGCGATCTCGACCGACTCGCCGAACTGCGCGCCGGGATGCGCGAGCGGCTGCGCGCCTCGCCGCTGTGCAACGCGCCGCGCTTCGCCGACGCGATGGAAGGCGCCTACCGCGCCATGTGGCGGCGCTGGTGCACGACGCAGGCCGAAGGCGCCGAGCCGACGGGAGAGTTGGTGCGGCTCGATGCGCCGGAGCATCTGGTCGCGGCCGAGATGGTCGCCGCCCGGCTGTTCGCGGAGAAAAAATTCACCGACGCCGAGTCGGTTCTGCGCCAAATCACGGCGCGTGCGCCGCAACAGGCGAAGCCCTGGTTCCTCCTCGGCCGCGTGCGCCACGCGCTCGGCGACAACGACGCGGCGATCGATTTCCTCCGCAAGGCCGTGACCCTCGATCCGCACATGGTGCCGGCGCACAACGACCTCGGCATCCTGCTGCAAGGCCGCGGCGAGTTCGACGAGGCCGAGGCCTGCTACCGCCACGCGATCGAGATTGCGCCGCACTTCGCCGAGGCGATGAGCAACCTCGGTGCCGTTCTCGCCGAGCGCGGCCGGCTCGAACAGGCGACCACCTGGTACGGCCGAGCCCTGGCGGAAAGGGACGATCTGCCCGACGCGAACAACAATCTCGGCGCCGCGCTCATCAAGTTCGACCGCGCGAGCGAGGCCGAGGTGCTGCACCGCCGCGCCGTCGAGCTGCGGCCCGACTTTGCCGACGCGCACTATAATCTCGGCGTCGCGCTGCAGGACCAGTGCCGCTTCGACGAGGCCCTGGCGAGCTATGACACGGCGCTGCAGCTCAAGCCCGACAATGTCGACGCCCACTGGAACCGCGGCTTCGTGCTGCTGCTCAAGGGCGACTTTGCGCAAGGCTGGCGCGAGCACGAGTGGCGCCACCGGCGCAAGGTGCATCCGCCCCGCAGCTTTCCGCAGCCCCTGTGGCACGGCGAGGACATCGGCAAGCGCATCATCCTGCTGCACGACGAGCAGGGCCTGGGCGATACGCTGCACTTCATGCGCTATGCGCCGCTGGTGGCGGCGCGCGGCGCACGCGTGCTCGTGCAGGTGCAGCGCCCGCTGCTCCGCCTTGCGGCCGCCTCGCTCGCCGGCATCGAGGTCTTTGTCGAAGGCGATCTCATGCCGCCGTTCGAGCTGCATAGCCCGCTGCTCTCGCTGCC
>DASXCK010000193.1:0-3125 GCA_036491235.1 Xanthobacteraceae bacterium
TGGTCTTGCGCTCGAACACCCTGGCGACCTCGACCGGCAGCGGCGCGCCGCCCGACCCGCAACTGACCAGCGACGACAGATCGCGGCTTTCGAGATCCGGCAGGCTCGCAATCGCGATCCACATCGTGGGGACGCCGGGAAACGAGGTGGCGCGCTTGACCTCGATGTCGCGCATCACGGCGGTGATGTCGAAACGCTGATGCAGCGAAATCAAATCGCCGCGCCCGAGGCTGCGCAGCAGGATCACCGTCAGCGCGTAGATATGAAACAGCGGCAGCACGCAGATCACGCGCTCGATGGCGTCGCGCCGGCTGCGCGCCGCTTTGCCCCAGATGTCATAGATCGAGACCGCCGCGGTCAGATTGCCGTGGCTGAGCATGGCGCCCTTCGGCAGTCCGGTGGTGCCTCCGGTATATTGCAGCAGCGCGATGTCGTCGGGCGAAATGTCAGGCCATTGCGCGGGCCGGACGGCGCCCTGCGCGAAGGTCTTGAAGGTGACGATGGCGGGATGATCGGGGATCGGCGTGTGCGGATTGCCGACCGCACCCCAATGGTCGTCCTCGCAGACGATCAGCCGGTCGAGCAGGCCCTTTTCGAGAAACTTCAGTGCCATCGGCAACAATGCCGCGAGATTGCTGGTGATGAGAATGCGCGCACCGCTGTCGCTGAGCTTATGCGACAGCGCGCGTTCGCCGTCGAGCGGGCTCAGATGCACGAGGCGGGCGCCGGCCTTCAGCGCGCCGAAGAAATTCACCGGATGATCCGGCGAATTGCCCAGGAACAGCGCCACCGACTGGTCCCTGCCATAGCCGGCGCGCAACAACGCCGACGCCGCGACCTCGACCAGGCTTTCGAGCTCGGCATAGCTGATCGCCCGGTCGCGAAACTCGATCGCCGGCCGCGCGGCGAATTGCGCCGCACCCTTTGACAGGAGATCCGCCAGCGGGCCGCGCGCGATCGGATCGTCCCAATGAACGCCCTCGGGATAGAACTGTTCGCCGGGATGGGTCATGCGCGACCGTCATTCCCGGGCGCGAACGCTTTGCGCGCGACCCCCGAATCTCGAGGTTGCGGGCCTGCGCCAAACGGCGCATCCCGGAACGACGCCCGGTGCAAGTCCCGGCCCATCAGGCCGCTTTCGCCGTCTGCGTCAGCGACGCGAAGGTCTGGCCCTCGGCGGCGAGGCGCTTGAGCAGCGGCGCCGGTTCGAGCGAGGGATCGCTGGTCTCTTTGGCGTAGAACGCCAGCCGGTCGGCGACGTGCTTGAGGCCGACGGAATCCGCATAGAACATCGGGCCGCCGCGATAGACCGGCCAGCCATAGCCGTAAAGCCAGATCACGTCGATGTCGCTGGGACGCGCCGCGATCTTCTCCTCGAGAATCCGCGCGCCCTCGTTGATCATCGGATACATCATGCGTTCGAGGATCTCGTCGTCGCTGACGACGCGGCGCTTGCGGCCGAGCCGCGTGAGCGTCTCGTCGATCAGCTTCTCGACCTCGGGATCTGGCAATGGCGCGCGCGAACCCGCCTCGTATTTATAATAGCCCTTGCCGGTCTTCTGCCCGAAACGTCCGGCCTCGCACAAAGCGTCGGCGATTTCCGACTTGATGCCGCGATCCTTGCGCGATCGCCAGCCGATGTCGAGGCCGGCCAGATCGCCCATCGCGAACGGCCCCATCGGCATGCCGAACTTGGTCACGATGGCGTCGACCTGCTGCGGCAGCGCGCCTTCGAACAGCAGCTTCTCGGCCTGCTTGCCGCGCTGCGACAGCATCCGGTTGCCGACGAACCCGTCGCAGACGCCGACCACCGCCGGCACCTTGGCGATCCGGCGCGCCACCGCGACCGCGGTGGTCAGCGCGTCCGGCGCGGTCTTTTCCGCACGCACGATCTCGCACAGCTTCATCACATTGGCGGGGCTGAAGAAGTGCATGCCGAGCACGTCCTGCGGACGCTTCGTGACGGCCGCGATCTGGTCGATGTTGAGATAGGAGGTGTTGGAAGCCAGCACCGCGCCGGGCTTGGCGAACTTGTCGAGCGCGGTGAAAACTTCCTTCTTGATCGCCATGGTCTCGAATACCGCCTCGATCACGAGATCGGCATCCCTGACATTCTCAAGCCCGACGACACCGGTGATCAGGCTCATCCGCTTGGCGGGGGCATCGGCGGGAATGCCGCCGCGCGCCGCGGTCGCCTCGTAGTTCTTCTGCATCACGCCCATGCCGCGCTTGAGCTGCTCCTCGCCGGTCTCGATCAGCGTCACCGGAATGCCGGCATTGACGAACGACATCGCGATGCCGCCGCCCATGGTGCCGGCGCCGATGATGGCGACGCGCTCGACGTTGCGCGGCCTGGTGCCTTCGGGAACGCCGGCGACCTTGGCGGCCTCGCGCTCGGAGAAGAAAGCGTAGCGCTGCGCCTTGGACTGGTCGCTGGCGACAAGCTTGAGGAAGGTCTCGCGCTCCTTCTTCATTCCTTCGTCGAACGGCAGATCGATCGCGGCACCCACCGCGTCGGCGGCGGCGAACGGCGCCTCCAGCCCGCGCGCCCGCTTGGTGAGCGCGGCGACCGCGTTGGTGAAGATCGAACGGTCGGCCTTCGCCGCCTTCAGCTTGCTGTCGTCGTCGCGCAGCTTGCGCAGCGGGCGCTTTTCGGCCAGCACCTTGCGGGCAAAGGCCTCGCCGCCTGTAGCCGGACCTTCGACGATTTCCTCGATCAGGCCGCTCTTGAGCGCCTCGGACGCGCCGATCGGGTCGCCGCCGACGATCATCTTGACCGCGAGTTCGGGGCCGACCGCGCGCGGCAGCCGCTGGGTGCCGCCGGCGCCCGGCAACAGGCCGAGCTTCACTTCGGGCAGGCCGAGCCTTGCCTCCTTGGTCGCCACCCGGAAATGACAGGCGAGCGCAACCTCGAGCCCGCCGCCGAGCGCGGTGCCGTGGATCGCGGCCACGATCGGCTTCGGCGAATTTTCCATCACGCCGAGCACCTCGTGCAGCCCGGGCGGTTTTGGCGGCTTGCCGAACTCGGTGATGTCGGCGCCGGCAATGAAGGTGCGGCCGCCGCAGGACAGCACGATCGCCTTCACTTCGGGATCGGCGATGGCGCTCTTCATGCATTCCAGAAT
>DASXCK010000194.1:0-17734 GCA_036491235.1 Xanthobacteraceae bacterium
AGCCGCTCGGTCGCGACGCGCAGGTGCATCTCGCCCTGCCCCCATACGACGACCTCGTGCGTCTCGGGATTGTGGTGGACGACGAGCGAGGGATCCTCGTCGTGCAGCTTGTTGAAGGCGACGCCGAGCTTGACGTCGTCCTTGCGGTCCTTGGCCGAGACCGCGATCGCGAGCACCGGCGCAAACGGCGCGATCTCGGCAACCGGCTTGTGCGGCTGCTTACCGGCCGAGAGCGTCTCGCCGGTCTTGGCATGATCCAGCTTGCCGAGCGCGACGGTCTCGCCGGCCGGCGCCGGACCGCGCTTCTCGGTCACCTGGCCGACCAGCTTGAGCACACCCGATACGCGGCCGACCTCCTGCTCCGGCGAACTCAGCGTGGTGCCGTCGCCGATCTGTCCCGACAACACACGCGCGACCGACATCTTGCCGCCGTGGGCGGTGTGGAAGGTCTTGAGCACGTAGCCGACAGGATCATTGCCCTTGATGTCGAGGCGCTTGGCGGTCGCCTCGATGCCGCGCGACTCATGACGGATCGCCTTGAGCAAGCGCAGCACGCCGTTGGTGCGGTTGGCGACACCGATCAGCACCGGGCAGATCAGCCCGTCGCGCTGCTCCTTGGCGAGGTCGTCGAACACCTTGTCGCGCGGCGGCGGAATGTCCTCGAGCAGCTGCTCCATCAGCTCGTCGTCGTGGTCGGCGAGCGTCTCCAGCATATGGAAGCGGGCATCCTTCCCGCGGCTCAAGTTGTCGCCGTCAAGCGGGATGATCTCGGACGGCACGTGCTCCTTGTAGACGAAGGCGCGCTCGAGCGCCAAATCGACGAAACCCGTGATGATATCGTTCTTCCAGATCGGAATCTGCCGCAGCAGCAGCGGCACACGCGAGGCGGGCTGCAGGAGCTTGAGCGTCTCGCGCACACGCTGATCGGCCTTGTCGATCTTGTTGATGAACAGGAAGCGGGGAATCTGCAAGTCTTCCAGTTCGCGCATGATGAGCTGCAGTTGCGACACCTTGCGCTCGTCGGCCTCGCACACGACGACGGCGGCGTCGATCGCCGGCAGCACCGCGCGCATCTCGTGCACGAACTCGACCGAGCCCGGGCAATCGATGAACGTATAGTCGTCGCCCATGAAATTCGCGGTGGCGACCGAGACCTCGACGCTCATCTTGTGATGGCGCGCTTCCTTGGAAGCGTCGCCGACCGTGGTGCCGGCCTCGACCGTGCCCTGGCGCTGGATCGTGTTGGTGCGGGCGAGGATCGCTTCGAGCAGCGTGGTCTTGCCACTCTGGAACGGCCCCACCAGCGCAATGCACCGTGGACCTCTTGCGTTTCCGCCGTTGACTGCCATTGCGATACCTCCCATCGGAGATCAGGCGTTCTGCCCAACATCGTTTCAAACAACGGGGGGGATTGGCAAGAGGCGGCACACCGCGGCGGCGGGACGCGGGCCGCGCGTTCGGCAATCAAAATCGGGAACTGCACCGGCGCGTGTCGGCATGCCGCGCCCGGCCTTCAGTCAAGGTCACCGCGTGCAAAGCCGACGACGCGACGGTCGGCTAGACTAAGTCGGCACGCAATGCCCGCCCTGGAGGGCAAAACCGGGCGAGCACGTCACCGGCGGCGGTGCCGGTGGCGTCGGCGACTGCTGCGTCGGCGCCTGCGGCACGCTTTGCTGTCCGGTCGCGCCGCCGAGCGTGAACAGGTTGAGGTTCTGATCGGACGGCGGGTCGTCTTCGCGATTGCGGCGGATCAGCGACTTGTCGCGGTTGCCGAAGTAGAAGCGCAGCCCGCCATAGACGCCGTGGAAATCACCCTCGCCGGCGCGGCCCTCGACGAACAGCGAGCCCATCGTTCCCTCGCTCACCCGGAAGCCCCACTCGCCGCCCAGCGTCAGCATGTTGCGGCCGTCCGTGTAGGCGTGGCCGATCGAGACGCGCAGGTCGTCGGTGAGATAGTACGACGCGGAAATCTGATCGAAGAACCGCGTCCTGACGTCGATCGTATTGATGATGCTGCCGACGATCTCGCTCTTGTGGCTTCCGGTCTCGACGCCCGCGGTGCCCCCGAGCGTCCAGCGGTTGAGGTAGAGCGCGCCTTCGCCACCGAAGCGGCCCACATAGGCGCCGCCCATCCGGTCCCAGAATGTATTCGACGTATAGAACCCGGCGAGGCCACGCGACGGGTCGCGCCAGAACGCATGCGCGCCGCCCGAGGCGAAGAAACGATCGTCGAAGCCGCCGAGCGCGCCGTCGAGCTGCAGGCCGAACTGGCCGCCGAGCGGAATCGAGACCGCGCCTTGCGACCCGTAGGCCGATCGGTTGGCGATCGTTCCACCGAAGCCGTCGGCCTTGAAATTGAGGCCGTCCACGGCAGGCAGATACGCGGGCTCCGCCAGGGCCGGCGCCTTGGTCACGAGCGGCGGCAAATCAGCCGCGCTCGCCGCGCCGCCGGACAGCAAGAGAATGCCGGCCGCGATCCCCGACAACACCGTCAACGACGGCACGTGTGCCCGCCCGCTCATCCGTAGACCCGCCCCACATCTTGGTCTGATGAAGGATAAGGACACGGTTCTGTCCCGTGTCAAAGCGCGTTCAGGCATAAGACCGGGCACGAAGCAACAAAGCGCCCGGCTGTGGCCGGGCGGTAACACAATCCACCCCGATCAACATGAAGGGCAGCCTATGGTCGGAAGAATGCGGGAGAGCCCGTCCGGGGGGTCAGCGCACGTAGTCGAGACTGAGCCCCGCAACCCCCGCCGCGATGTTGAGGCCGACTTGCCCCTGGACCGAGAACGGCTGCAGCGCGACCGCGCGATCGCTGCCGCCGACCAAGGCGTTGGCGCCAAGGCCGGCAACCACGGAAGCTTCCGCCGCCGCCCCGGCATAATTCCCGGCGAGCGCACCGCGCCGGCGATTGGTCGGTGCATAGACCGCCCACACCATCACGCCGCCGGTGGTCACGCCCACGTCGATGCCGAGCTTCGAGATTGTCCCCGTGTAGTATTCGATCGGGCCCGGCGTCGACGGCGTGAACGTGCAGCTCACATTGCGTTGCGACCCGATGATCAGGCCGATGCCGGCCGATACGTCGCAGGTGAGTGATCCGGCCTGGACGCGATCCTGCGCTTGCGCGGTACCGGCGAGCGCCGCAAGCGCCACGGCAGCCGTGATGAAGGTGCGAAACATGGGTCCCCCTGTCGTTTGACGATCCTGCGT
The DNA here is from genome assembly GCA_036491235.1 of Xanthobacteraceae bacterium. Lineage (GTDB taxonomy): Bacteria > Pseudomonadota > Alphaproteobacteria > Rhizobiales > Xanthobacteraceae > JAVDCA01. The sequence goes on from DASXCK010000194.1 coordinate 3,217, forward strand.
CGAGCCCAATCCGAGAGCTGTGTGACCGTGGCCGGGTCACTACCGGGATAGTATTCCGAACACCCGGCGCGTGTCATCAAGGATGGAAAAGATTGGGTTTTCCCCGCAGGTGGCGGGTGCGCCTCAGCGGGAAGCGGACAGCAGGAAATCGGCCAGAATCCCCGCCTGTGGCGCGAACATATCCTCGCCGGTGACGATCGGCGAACCGCGCCGGCGCGCCGCCTCGAGGAACGGCGTCACCACCGGCCGGGTGACGAGATCGGCCGCAAAGGCGCCGGCAGCGAGTTGGTCGACCATGACCGGCAGCGGATCCCCTGCCGCCATGCCGAGCGGCGTCGCATTGACGACGAGATCGAAGCCGGCCGGGTCGGGCGAGCCGGCCGCGATGTCGCGCGGGCGCAGGCGCGCGCGCAGCTCCTCGCGCCGCGCCGCGTCGGTGTCGTGCACCGCGACGTATGCGCCCGCATCCGCAAGCGCCAGCACGACGGCCGAGCCGGCGCCGCCGGCGCCGACGACGAGCGCGCGGCATCCCTGCGGCGCAAAGCCGGCGGAGCGCAGCGCGGCCACGAGCGCGATGCCGTCGGTCATGTCACCCGTCCAGGCGCCGTCGCGCTCGCGCCGCATGGCATTGACGGCCGCGAGCGCGCGCGAGCGTTCGCTCGGCCGCTCGCAGTGGCGCAGCGCCGCGAACTTGTGCGGCACCGTCACCACGATGCCGTCGATGTTGCGCACACGCTTCGCCACCGCCATGAAGGCGTCGAGGTCGGCGGGAGCCACCTGCATCGCGATGCACACCGCATCGATGCCGCGCTCGGCGAAGACGTGCGTGAGGCCGGCGGGCGATTTCGTCTGCGCGACCGGATCGCCGACGATGATGTGGATGCGCGTCTCGCCGGAGAGGCCGGGCAGCATGGTGGTTCTTCCTGGTTTACGTCGCAGAGCCACTATCGGAATATGCCGCCCCTGACCAGCCGCGAGAGGCGGCGTTCAAGGAGCAAGGCATGGCCGGATATCCGCTGATCGACATTTATTGCCACATCTTCCCGGAGCGCTTCTTCGAGGAGATGATCCGCGTCGCGCCAAAGCTCACCAACATCGGCCAGCGGCTGCGCAACGTCAAAAAGCTGTTCGACCTCGACCTGCGCTTCCGCGAGATGGACGAATACGGCGACTACCGGCAGGTGATCTCGCTGCCCAACCCGCCGATCGAGGACCTCGCGCAGGGCGCGGCCGGATTGGAGCTCGCGCGCATCGGCAACGACACGATGGCGGAGCTGTGCGGCAAGCACCCGGAGCGCTTCGCAGGCTTCGTCGCCGCGGTGTCGCTCACCGACGTCGCGGGCTCGCTCGCCGAGACGCGGCGCGCCGTGCATGACCTCGGCGCGAGCGGCATCCAGGTCTTCACCAGCATCGCCGGTAGGCCGCTCGACGACACGGCGTTCGCGCCGGTGTTTGCCGAGATGGCGAAGCTCGAACTGCCGATCTGGCTGCATCCCGGGCGCACGGCGGGGATGACCGACTATCCGGGCGAGACGAGATCGCGCTTCGAGATGTGGTGGTGCTTTGGCTGGCCCTACGACACCTCGGTGGCGATGAGCCGCCTCGTTTTCGCCGGCCTGTTCGACCGGCATCCGGGCATCAAGATCGTCACCCATCATTGCGGCGGCATGATCCCGTATTTCGACGGCCGCATCGGCGCCGGCATGGACGTGCTCGGCAACCGCACCTCGGATGAGGATTATTCAAAAATCCTGCCGTCGCTGAAGCGGCCGCACCTCGATTATTTCCGCGAGTTCTATGCCGACACCGCGATGTTCGGCGGCAAGTACGGCATCGCCTGCGGGCTCGAGTTCTTCGGCGCCGACAAGGTCGTGTTCGCGACCGACACGCCGCTCGGCCCGATCAAGCCGACCATCGAGGTGATCGACCGGCTGGGCCTGAGCGATGAAGATCGCCGCAAGGTGTATGTGGGAAATGCCGAGAGGTTGCTGAAGAAGAAGTTGGCCTGAGTCTCATCGGCGCACGATCCTGCTTACCAACAGCCAAGACATCAAACGGCGGCTCGAACGTGAGGGCTGGACTCTGCGCCGCGTCAGAGGTTCCCACCACGTCTTCGAGAAGGACGGTAAGACCCTGATTTGCCTCATCCGAAGAAGGACTTGGGAAAGGCCTCGTTCGTGCCATTTATACGCAGGCGGGATGGATACCGGATTGAAGGCTGTCGATATGCCGCACTATGTGGCCATCGTGAGGATGCGAGTCCGCAAAAGGCGGTTGGGGTTTGGTTTCCCGACCTGCCCGGTTGTTTCTCGGCCGGCGACGATGTCGACGAGGCACTTCGCAATGCGAGCGAGGCCATCGAGCTTTACCCAGAGGAAATTGCGAAGGACGGTTGCGATTTGCCCCGTCCCCGCACTGTGTCGGAATTGCGATCCGATGCCCGCGTGGCCGAGGACCCGAGAGGTCATTGATCGCTTTGGTCCGCGCTCCGCAAGCCGCACATGCCGCCGAATAAAGAGCTGCCGCGGGCGGTCGTGTCGTGCCCGATCAGCGGCGCAGATATCGTCGCATCACGCCGCCCAGGATCGCACCGATCAGCAGAAGGGCGATAATCGGGATTGCGAAGAGGAACGTACCGACCACGGTGACGAACACCAGCGCCGCAACGATACCGAGCAGCACCGCGATCGACAGGAAACCGAACGGCCCGATCCGGCGCACGAAAATGCGCTGGGTGCCGTACACATTGTGCTGCGCCCAAGGGTCCGGACGGCCGCGCCGCCAGTCGGCCGGTTCCTGGCCCGGCGGAATGATTTCCGGCTCCGGGGGTTCTCTGCGCATCGACATCTTGCAACCCTCCGCGGGTCCATCCGCCGGTGATGTGGGAAACCTCACAGGCCGCCGCAAGCTCCCGTCCCGGCGGCGCCCGCGACGCTACGCCGCTTTCTCGATCAAACTTTCGCCCGGACGTACGCGGGTGAAGACGACCGGCGCGGTCTCGACCGTAAGGCCTGGCTCATCGCCCGCAAGCCGCGTCAGGGTGTAGCGCGAGGTCGCGAGATCGGAGGCGGCCGGAAAATCCTCGCGGAAATGCGCGCCGCGGCTGTCGACGCGCGCGGTCGCGGCGACGCAGATCGCGCGGCTCACCAGGATCAGGTTTTCGAGATTGAGGCGATCCATCCAGGTCAGGTTGTAGCGCCGGTCGGTGTCGGCGACGCCGCTGTCGGCGACGTCGCGCGCGAGCGCATCGAGTGCGGCAGCGCCGCGCGCAAGCGTGTCGGCGGTGCGCAGGATGCCGACCTCGTTCCACATGATGTCGTAGAGCTTCTCGCGGACGGCGCTGAGATCGCCGCGCGGGCGGCCGAACGGCGCGAAGGCGCGCGCCCGCGCGCGCTCCAGCGCGGCCGCATCGGGATCGGCCAGGGCGGTGCTGCGGCTCGTCCCGGCGGCCATCGAGTCGCCCGCGAGCCCGCCGAACACGGTCGAGTTGGCGACGCCGTTGCCGCCGAGGCGGTTCGCGCCGTGCACGCCGCCGGTGTCCTCGCCGGCGGCGAAGAGGCGCGGCATCGGCGTCGTGCAGTCGGGCGCGAAGACCACGCCGCCCATCATGTAATGCGCGGTCGGAACCACCTCGACGCGGCCGCCGGCGAGATCGAAGCCGCAGTCGGCGCAGCGCTCGACCATGCCCTTGAAGTCGTGGGCCACCTTGGCGGGCCCGAGATGGCCCATCTCGATGTAGACGCCGCCGTGCGGGCTGGCGAATCCGGCGCGGATGCGATCCTGGATCGAGCGGCTGACGATGTCGCGCGTCGCCCGTTCGCCGCGGGGATCGTACTTGAACATGAACCTCTCGCCGGTCGAGTCGGTGAGATAGCCGCCGGCGCCGCGCAGGCCTTCTTCGAGCACGGTGCCGGTCATGCGCGTGCCCTCGCCGGCAAGAAGTCCGGTCGGATGGAACTGGACCATCTCGATGTCGCGCAGCGGCAGGCCGGCGCGCAGCGCCATTGCCATGCCGTCGCACGCCTTGTCGCCCGACGGCGTGTGGTACTTGTACATGGTCGGACCGCCGCCGGTTGCGAGCAGCGTCGCGCGCGCCCGCACGAAGAGCGGCTCGCCGGTGCGCATGTCGAGCATGAAGACGCCCGCGAGGCCGGAGCCGTCGGCGGCCGGGATCAGGTCGATGGCGCGATAGTCTTCCAGGCGCCGCACGTTGCGCCGCCACACCTGCTCGGCGAGGCGGTTGATGATCTCGATGCCGGTGAGGTCGCCCTTGTGCACGGTGCGGTCAAAGGTCTGGCCCGCAAAAGCCTTCTGGTGGATGGTGCCGTCCGGATTGCGATCGAAGAAGCAGCCGAGCTCGTTCTCGAGCTCGCGGATGCGCACCGGCGCAGTGGTCACCAGGAGCCAGGCGAGATCCTGGTCATTGAGCCAGGCGCCGCCCTCGATCGTGTCCATGAAATGACGCTCGATCGAGTCTTCCTTGGCGAGCGCGACGTTGTAGCCGCCCTGCACCATGCGGGTGCAGCCGCATTTGCCGAGCAGGCCCTTCACTGCGATCGTCACGTCGAGATCGGGGTTGGCCTTCTTGGCATGCAGCGCCGCGAACAGCCCGGCCCCGCCCGCGCCGAGGATGAGGATGTCGGTGTCGAGGGTGTTCATGTTGTCGGGCACTGCGTCGGCGCTCCCCTCCCGCCGCGAGCGAAGCGAGTGGCGGGGAGGGGTCGGGGGTGGGGGGCGGCCGCAAATGATGAGTCAGATTTCGTAGGGTGGGCAAGGCGAAGCGGAGCGGAGCGTGCCCACGCGTGGCCACGGCGCTGCGCGCCTTTGCCCATCCTACGGCTCACATAGCCCCTCATCCTTGCGCACCCAGCTTCGCCAGCACGGCGTCGCGGCGCGACAGCGCGGCGGCATTCACATCCGCATGCAGCGAGCCGCCGTGCGAATCCATGGTCACCAGCAGCGGGCCAAAGCCCTTGATGCGGAACTTCCACAGCGACTCGGGATGGAGATCGTCCATGTCGACGTCCTCGATCGCCTCGATCCAGGTCGTCTCCAGCGCCGCTGCACCGCCGACCACCGCGAGATAGACACCGCCGAGGTCGCGCAACGCGTCGAGCGTGCCCCGCCCCATGCCGCCCTTGCCGATGACGATGCGCACGCCGTCGCGCTGCATCAATGGGCGCGTGAAGCGCTCCATTCGCATCGACGTGGTCGTACCGATGCACACAGCCTCGTAGGGACACGAGTTGCCTGGCCGCGGGTCGACCTTGCGCACATTCGGGGCCGTGTGCACCACCGCGTGGCCGCGCAGGTCGAAGCGCGTGGTGCGGCCGCGGTCGAACATGGCGATCAAGGTCGCGTCGCGGATGCCGAATAGCGCCTTTTCCAGCGTGACCGTGTCGCCGACCTTGAGCGCGCGCACCTGCGCGTCGTTCACCGGCATGTCCAACGTGTGATGCGCCATCGTGGCCTCGGTACTCAGATGAAAGACACGCCGCCCGGCGTGATCAGTCCCACGGCGCGGCGCGCCGAGTGGCACTGGATGTTCACGGCAACCGGGTTCATCGTGATGTGCGTCGCGGCGACCTCGACATGCACCCGGAACGAGGTGGCGCGGCCGCCGAGCCCCTGCGGCCCGATCCCGAGCTCGTTGACGGCCTCGCTGAGCTCAGCCTCGATCTTGGCGCCCTCGGCGTCGGCGCAGGTGGTGCCGAGCGGGCGTGTCGCCGCGACCTTGGCGATGTGCATGCACAGGTCGGACGTGCCGCCGATGCCCACGCCGACGATGGTCGGCGGGCAGACGCGACCGCCGCATTCGATCACCTTGTCGATGACGAAGCGCTTGACCGCGTTGGCGCCGTCCGCCGGGATCAGCATTTGCAGGAACGAGCCGTTCTCCGATCCGGAGCCTTTCGGAATCATCTCGATCGCGACGGTCTCGTCGCGCTCGTCGAAATCCACATTGATGATCGGGATGCGGACGCCGCACGAAGTCTGCTCGTTCTTGCGGGTGAGCGGATGCACCACCGAGGAACGCAGCGGATGCTCGCGCGTCGCCCGCTCGCAGCCTTGGCGGATCGCGGCCGTCATGGCGCCGCCGTCGAACGCGACATTCTTGCCGATCGTCACATTGTAGATGGGAATGCCCGTATCCTGGCAGAGCAGATTGTTGGTGCGCTCGGCGACGGCGATGTTCTGCACCATGGTGCCGAGGATCGTGCGGGCGGTCGCGTCGGTCTCGGCGGCGGTGAGCCGTTCGAACCCGCGCTTGATATCGGGCGGCAGCAGCTTGAGCGCACGCACATAGAGCGCCTTGGCGAGTTCCTCGACTTCCTTGGGATCGAGCTGCATGCGGTATCCTGACGTGTCGAAGGTGACCAAGCCGGTCGCCACCAGCGTAGCAATTTGCATGACCAGCAAGAAGGGTCGATCGACGCCCGCGCCGCGTCTTTCGGACCTCCCGCGCAGCTTTGTCACGATCGTCGGCGGCACGCCGGAATGGCGATCAGCCGCCCGGCGTGCACGGAACCGCATCGCATGGCGCGATGCGGCATCGCGTTCAGTGCAAAGTCTGGCCACGATGGCGCATCACCGGTAATATCGACCGCGGGAAACGTGAAGCCACAGGAGCGCGGCGCCCACGGCGCCCGCCCAGGGGGACAGGATGCGCATCGTGAAACTCGCCGTGGCGCTTGCGGCGGCTCTTGTCGCCGCCGCGCCGGCCGTAGCGCAGAACTATCCGCAACGTCCGATCACGATCATCGTCCCGTTCGCGGCGGGCGGCCCGACCGACATCCTCGCGCGCCTGCTCGGCGATCACATGAGCCGCACTCTCCACCAGGCGGTCATCGTCGAGGACGTGACCGGCGCCGGCGGCACAATCGGCTCGACGCGCGCCGCCAAGGCCGCCCCCGACGGCTATACGCTGGTGATGGGCAACATCGGCACGCACGCGGCGAGCGTCGGGCTCTACAAGAACCTCGCCTACGATCCGCGCACCAGCTTCGAGCCCGTCATGCTGGTCGCCACCACACCGATGGTGCTCACGGTCAAGAAGGACCTGCCGGTCAAGACGCTCAAGGACGTGGTCGCGCTCGCCAAGGCGCGCAAGATCACCATGGGCAGCGCCGGCACCGGCTCCAGCGCGCACTTGACCATGCTCCTGTTCCAGCATGTCACCCAGACGCAGGTGCAGCACGTGCCCTATCGCGGCCTCTCGAAGGCCGAGAACGACCTGCTGGCCGGACAGATCGAGACCCTGTTCGACCAGGTGCTCTCGGCAAGCCCGCAGATCAGCGCCGGCGGTGTCAAGGCGATCGTCGTCACCGCGCCCGAGCGCGCCAAGGCCATTCCCGACGTGCCGACCGCGGCCGAAGCAGGCTTCCCCGACCTCATCACCATCACGTGGACCGCGCTGTTCGCGCCCAAGGGCACGCCGAAGGCGATCGTCGCCAAGCTCAATGCGGCGGTCGATGCGGCCATGCACGACGAGAAGGTCGCCAAGCGACTCGCCGAGCTCGGCGCCGACCTGCCGGCGCCGGGCGAGCAGCGCACGCCGGAATATCTCGGCAAGCTTGTCGCCTCCGAGGTCGCCAAGTGGACGCCGCTGATCCGCGCCGCTGGGGTCGCGAACTAACATATGCGCCTGACCGACGAGGAGCAGGCGATGCGCGCCGGCACGTTCGGGCCGGCGGTGCAGTGGGCGATCGAGCACCAGATCAAGGTCGGAAGCTATCTCGGCGCCGAAGACTTCGTGCCGGTGACCCAGGCGCACATCATGGCAGACACCGAGTCGCTCGGCGTCGCCGGCGTCGAATGGCTCGAAGGCTGGGCCCGCCTGCCCGCCGCGCAGCGCCACGTGCGCGTGCCGACGATCACCGATCCGCGCGGCACCGACTTTGCGGCAGCGGCGCGCCTCAAGCAGCAGCCCTGGATGCTCGATCTCGAGCGCCGTGCGATCACGGCATTCGAGTCGCTCGGCGTCCTGATGACCGATACCTGCATCAATTATCAGACCATCATGCCGCCGGTGCGCGGCGAGCACGTCGCCTATGGCGACACCGGCGTGGTGATCTATTCCAACAGCGTGTGCGGCGCGCGCTCGAATTTCGAGGGTGGCCCGTCGGCGCTGAGCGCCGGCCTCACCGGCCGCACGCCGCGCTACGGCTATCATCTCGATGAACGCCGGCGCGCGACCTTGCTGATCCAGATGTCCGCCACGCCGCGCGAGCTCAACGACTGGGGCGCGCTCGGCGGCATCGTCGGCCGGCTCGCCGGCGACTACTGGCAGGTGCCGGCGCTGGTCGGGCTCGACCGCGTGCCCGGATCCGACGAGATGAAGCACTTTGGCGCGGCGCTCGCGAGCTACGGCTCGGTCGCGCTGTTTCACATGATCGGCATCACGCCGGAGGCGCAACGCCTCGACGACGTGATGGCGCTGGGCGATATCCGCACCCACGATGTGGGCGAAGCCGATATCCGCGCGTTCCAGGCCGCCTATGCCGACGAGATCGACACGGTCGACCTCGTGGTGTTCTCGGCGCCGCAGCTCAGCCTCGTCGAGATGCGGCAGGTCGCCGACCTGCTGGACGGGCGGCGCGCCACCATTCCGCTGCTCGCGATCACCAGCCCGCAAGTGAAGCCCGACGCCGACCGCATGGGGATCACGCACCGCATCGAGGCGGCGGGCGGCACGGTGCTCGCCGGCATGTGCTTCTACCAGAGTTATGCGCGCGAAATGGCCGAGGCGAACGGCTGGCAGCGGCTCGCCACCAACTCGGCGAAGCTCACCAACATCATCGGCGGCTACGGCTACCGGCCGGCGCTGATGTCGATGGAAGCGTGCGTCGTGGCCGCCTGCGCGGGCGGCAGGATCGGCGCGAGGACGCCGACATGAGCGGGCGCATGTTCTACGCCGCCGCCGGCATGGGCGTGAAAGTGCAAGCACCGGCGCTCGTCGCCAAGGACGGGTTCTCGGCGCGCTACGATCTCGACCGCATCAACGGCGTGTTCTCGCGGCCCCAGCACAAGCTCGCGGGCGAAAGCTATGTCGGACGCGTCCTGGTGCTCGATGCCGCCAAGGGCGGCGTCGCCACCGCCTGGATGCTCTACGAGATGAAATCGCGCGGCGTGATGCCGGCGGCGCTCGTGCTCAATGCGGTCAATCCGATCATGGCGCAGGGCGCGGCGCTCGCCGACTTCACCATGATCTCCGGGTTCGACGAGGACATCACCCAGGCGATCGCGAGCGGCGCCATAGTCGAGGTCGATCCGACGGCCGAGCGGCCGTGCATCCGCATCGTCTGAGCGCCCCGGTCCACGGCGCGACGTGCCGGCCGCTTAGGTGTCCGCTCAACTGACGGAACTCCGACGAGATTGCACGCATGCGCACCTGACCCGACGTCAGCAGGCGACGCTCCGCGCGGATGGGTCGCACAGTTAATGTCGCCTCCGCGCGTTTCGCAGACGGTTGGCGCGGTGATATGATGCTCAGCGGTCGGCCGGTGCCGGCTATCCGAATTTCGTTCGGACTGATGAGTGTGGGGCGCACAATGGAATCTGCGGGCAGCGAGTCGTCGCTGACGCTTGCCGAGATCGTTTCGCTGACCGACGCGGTGCCGTGCGACAGCGCAGATCTCTCGCGCCGGATCACCAACGTCGCGCCGATCGATTGCGCCGGCCCCAACGACCTCGCCTTTCTCGAGGCCAACAAATTCGCCGAGGCGCTGGCGACGACCGCCGCCGGCGCGGTGCTGACCGTCGAGCGATTCGCCCCGCGCGCTCCCGCCGGCGTCGATCTGCTGCTCACGCGCGAGCCGTACCGCGCCTTCGTCTTGGTGGCGCGCGAGTTCCATCGCGGGCGGCTGCGACCGAGATCGCCGTTCGAGGCCGACGGCGTCATGCCGGGTGCGCATGTGCATCCCAGCGCCAGGCTCGCCGCGGGCGTGAGCGTCGACCCCGGCGCCGTGATCGGCCCGCGCGCGACGATCGGCGCCGGCAGCATGATCGGCGCCAACGTCGTCATCGGCGCGGATGTGCGCATCGGAGCCGAATGCTCGATCTGCTCCAACAGCACGATCGTCGATTCGGTGCTCGGCGACCGCGTCATCATCCATCCCGGCGCCCGCATCGGCCAGGACGGCTTCGGCTACGTCTCGGATCGCAACGGCCACGTGAAGGTGCCGCAAGTCGGCCGCGTCGTCATCGGCAACGACGTGGAGATCGGCGCCGGCACCACCATCGACCGCGGCGGCATGCGCGACACGATCATCGGCGACGGCAGCAAGATCGATAATCTCGTCCAGATCGGACACAACTGCGTCATCGGCCGCCATTGCATCGTCGTCGCGCAGTCGGGGCTGAGCGGCAGCGTGACGCTCGAGGACTTCGCCGTCCTGGGAGCGCGCGTCGGCGTCTATCCGCACGTGAAAATCCACCAGGGCGCGCAACTCCAGGCGCGCGCCACCGTGCGTCGCGACATACCATCCGGAGAAACCTGGGGTGGCCTCCTCAACGCCAAGCCGCTGCGCCAATCGGAGCGCGAGCTGATCGCGATCGAGAAGCTGACGCGTGGCGACGACGCGGATAGAGCGAAGAAGAAGAAAGAGACGGACTGACGCAGGGCGGCGGCGCGCGGCCGCGGCTCACGCGAGGTTGAGCAGGAACGCGAGCCCCACCGCGCATGCCACGGCGGCACAACTCGTCAGCATCGCGACGGTGCGCTCGCGGATGTTCAGGAACTCGATCGCGAGAATCCGCAGGCCGAGCGTCATGTGCGTCGCGAGCGCCGCGACCAGCAGGCATTCGCTCGCCTTCACGAGCGGCGTGTGCGTGATGGCGAGGAACGAGTCCAGCGCGCTCGCGCCGTTGAGCGCGGTGGCAAGCGCGAGAAAGTGCAGCGGCAAAAAGATCGCGAGCGCGATGCCGGAGAGACGGTGCAGCAGCGCCGCCACGAATCCCGGCTGCTTGTGCGAGGCGCGCATCATGCGGCGTACACCGCCATGACGGCGCGCATGCCGAGCACGAGCAGTGCGACCGCGAAGATGGCGAGCACGACGTCGATGAGCGGCCCACGCCACGGCGTCCACTCGCGCACGACGTTGCGCAACCCGATCGGCGCGTGGAACGCGACCGCGGCGACGAAGATCGCGTAGAACAGGAAGAACCCGACATTATGGTGCGTGCGCGCGAGGATGTCGGCGGCGGTGAGGCCGCCGCGGATGGCGTAAAGGATGGTCGCGAGATGCACCGCGACCGCGAGCGCCAGCACCATGGCGCTGATCCGCTGGGCGAGAAAGAGCACGGGCGTCATCGCTTGCCGCCTTTCAGCGCGTGCCAGAACAGCGTGCGTTTGAGCCCCGCGATCGAATAGGTCGGCGCGATCGCCTTGGGGCAGAACGACGTGCAGCTCATGTGCGTATGGCAGCACTGGCAGCCGTTGTCGCCCGCGACGGCCTCCAGCCGCGCGTCCTGCCCGGTGTCGCGCACGTCGCTGACCAGCGTCCACGCGCGGTTGAGCGCCGCAGGACCGAGGTAGTCCTTGTCCCAGGCCACGACGTCGCAGGCCGAGTAGCAGACGCCGCAGCCGATGCATTCGATCGCGGCATCCGCGGCCTGGCGCGCGGGCGTCGCCGGCGGCACCACGGCGAAATCGGCCGCCGGCCGCGCGCCGGGCTCGAAATAGCCGTGCGCATCCCGCCATTTGTCGAAGAACTGCACCATGTCGACCGCGAGGTCCTTCACCACCGGGAAGTTGCGCAGCGGCTCGAGCCGCAGCGCGCCCTCACGGGTGACGGCTTGCGAGACGCGCGTGCGGCAGGTCCAGCGCGGGCGGCCGTTCACCACCATGGCGCAGGAGCCGCACATGCCGACGCGGCAGGCGAAGCGATAGGCGAGCGTCGGGTCCTGCTCGCGCTGGATCTCGGTGACGACGTCGAGCACCGTCTGATTTTGCCGCCGCGGGACCGCGAACGTCTGGAATTCGCCGCGCGCGGCGCCGCGCCAGATTTCGACGTTCAGGATGTCGCCCGTCATCGCGAACTCGTAGGGTGGGCAAAGCGAAGCGTACGCACCGGCGCCATTGCCGGTGGGCACGGCGCGCGTCGCGCGCCTTTGGCCGCCCTGCGATTAATCGATGCGTCATCCTTCATCGCAAATCCGACAGATAATGCACCGTGTCGGTGCGGCACAGCGACACGCGCCACTCGACCGGCGCGCCGTCGATCGCGAGCGCGGTGCGGTCGATCGCGAGCAGCGGCGTGCCGGGCAGCACGTCGAGGTGCTTCGCTTCGCGCCGCGTCGCCGCCACGGCCTTGAGATGCTCGGCCGCGCGCGCGATCGAGACGCCGAATTCGGCGCGATAGAGCTCGTAGAGATTGTTGGGCAAATCGCGCTTCTCGATGCCGGGGAACAGCGCCTTGGGCAGCACGATGCGCTCGGAGATGCAGATCTTGTCGGCGAGCATGCGCACGCGCTCGATCGCGACGACGCGCGCGCTCGTCCGCCCGAACCGGCGCAGGTCGAGGATGCGCGCGGCCTCCGCATCGGCGTCGCGCACCTCGACACCGAGGATGCGGCTGTCGGGAAAGCGCCGCTCGCCGGTGTCGGGGATGAGCTTGAAGAACTGGAAAAGGATGCGCTCCTCGTCGTGGCGCGCCACGTAGGTGCCCTTGCCCTGCCGGCGCACCACCAGATTCTCGGCCGCGAGCTCGTCGAGTGCCTTGCGCACGGTGCCGTGCGAGACGCCGAGGTCGGCCGCGATGTCGGGCTCGCTCGGCAGAACGCCGCCCGCCGCCCAGACGCCGGCGGCAATGCGCTTGACGAGCACGGCCTTGACTTGCCGGTAGAGCGGGCGAAAACCGAGCGCGTCACGCTCGCTCGTCGCCGCCCGGGCCTCGTCGCTCACGGTTCCGATCCCCACGTTGACTCTCATGTCTTATGTCTTATAGAAGACTTTCGTGGTTCGGTCCATGGTTTCGGAGGAGTTATGAGCGCCCCACAGCTTCTGGTGCACGAGAAGAAGGATACGGTCGGCGTCGTCGTCGTCGAGGATCTCAAGGGCGGCACCGACATGACCGCCGTGATCACGGCCGACAACTCCTCCTTCCAGATCAAGTCGCAGATGGACGTGCCGATCGGTCATAAGGTTGCTCTCGTCGACATCAAGAAGGGCGACACCGTGTGGAAGTACGGCCAAGACATCGGCAAGGCGGTCGCCGACATCAAGAAGGGCGAGCACGTCCACACCCACAATCTCAAGACCAAGCGGTGGTGAGTCATGGCTAAGAGCGCAACATCCAACGGTAACGGTACGTCGAAGGCCAAGTCGAACCTGCGCTTCTCGGGCTGGCGTCGCGAGAACGGCCGCGTCGGCGTGCGCAATCACGTCCTCATCCTGCCGCTCGACGACCTCTCCAATGCGGCCTGCGAGTCGGTCGCCAACAACATCAAGGGTACGCTCGCGATCCCGCACGCCTATGGACGCCTGCAGTTCGGCGAGGATCTCGAGACCTTCTTCCGCACCCTGATCGGCACCGGCGCGAACCCGAACGTCGCCGCTTGCGTGGTGATCGGCATCGAGGACGGCTGGACCAAGATCGTCACCGACGGCATCGCCAAGACCGGCAAACCCGTGACCGGCTTCGGCATCGAGGGCTTCGGCGACATCGCGACGGTCGCCAAGGCCTCGCGCGTTGCCAAGGACTACGTGCAGTGGGCCTCGGAGCTCAAGAAGGAAGAGTGTGACATCTCCGACTTGTGGGTCTCGACCAAGTGCGGCGAGAGCGACACCACGACCGGCCTCGCGTCCTGCCCGACGGTCGGCAACATGTACGACAAGCTGATCCCGCAGGGCATTCACGGCGTGTTCGGCGAAACCTCCGAGATCACGGGCGCCGAGCACCTCGCCAAGGAGCGTGCCGCCAGCAAGGAGATCGGCGAGCGGTGGTATAAGATGTGGAAAGCCTACCAGGACGACGTCATCGAGGCGCACAAGACCGACGACCTCTCCGACTCGCAGCCGACCAAGGGCAACATCGCGGGCGGCCTCACCACCATCGAGGAGAAGGCGCTCGGCAATCTCGAGAAGATCGGCCGCGAGTGCCGGTACATCGACGTGCTCGAGCCCGCCGAGGCGCCTGCCAAGGGCGCAGGCCTCTATTACATGGACACGTCGTCGGCGGCAGCCGAGTGCGTGACGCTGATGGCGGCCGCCGGCTACGTGCTGCACACCTTCCCGACCGGCCAGGGCAACGTGATCGGCAATCCGATCGTGCCGGTGATCAAGATCAGCGGCAACCCGCGCACCGTCCGCACCATGTCGGAGCACATCGACGTCGATGTGTCCGGCATCCTGCGCCGCGACATGACGATCCCCGATGCCGGCGACGCGCTGATCGAGATGATCATGCGCACCGCCAACGGGCGGCTCACCGCCGCCGAGGCGCTCGGCCACCGCGAATACTCCCTCACCAAGCTCTACCGCAGCGCCTGACCTCCCACACCGAGCGCAAGCCCGGTT
>DASXCK010000195.1:0-2322 GCA_036491235.1 Xanthobacteraceae bacterium
CCGCCGCGATCCTGTGCAGCACGCTCTGCCGATGATGCGCATGGCAGATCGCGATCGCCAGCGCGTCGGCGGCGTCGTGCGTCTTCGGGTCGGCCTTGGGCAGCAGCACGCCGATCATCACCCGGATCTGCGCCTTCTCGCTGTGCCCCGCCCCGACGATCGTCTTCTTCACCAAATTGGGCGCATATTCGGCGACCGCGACGCCGACGCTTGCCGGCACGAGCAGCGCGATGCCGCGCGCCTGGCCGAGCTTGAGGGTCGCGGCCGCATCCTTGTTGACGAAGGTCGCCTCGACCGCCGCCTCGGCGGGACGGAATTCGTCGACCACCCGCATCAGGCCGGCATGCAACGTCACCAGCCGGTTCGCCAGCGCCGCCTTGTCGTCGGAGGCGACCGAGCCGCAGGCGACGTAGATCAGGCGATTGCCCTCGACGTCGATCACGCCCCAGCCGGTGCGGCGGAGCCCCGGATCGATGCCGAGAATGCGAATCGCTTGCCTCATCCCACGCCTTGATAGACCCGGCGCATGCCCCAACGAAAGGCCGGTAATTAGCTATGCCGCTGCGGCATGAGGCAAATGCGCGCGTCCCGCCGGATTAATCCAAGCTTAAAGGGGCGCTGACATGTTGTTGCAAAACAACCCGCTGCAAGCAGTTCGGAATCGCAAATGAGCATCCTCCGTGACGTCTCGGTCCGCAGCATCCTGACCGGAGTCTTCCTTCTTTTCGCCCTCGCGCTGTGCGCAGCGCTGGGCTCGCAGCTCCTCGGGGCCTGGGGCCAGACCGCGGCAGCCAAGCGGGCGGAGATCCTCGCGCGCACCGACAAGGCGGTGTTTGCCGCGACTTACGACCTCCGCCAGCAGCGCACCGACCTGCAGACCCTGTTCCAGAGCCAGGGCGACTTCGCCAAGGCGGTGCGGGACATCCAGGCCAAGACGCAAAGGGCCTATGAGGCCGGAATCGCGGCTGTCGAGGCGACGCCGGGGATCGACTCCAAGAGCCTGCTCGCCCCCACGCGCGCCCGCTGGGATGCCCTCGTCGCCCGCAGCCACGAGCTCGAGCAGACCGCGGCCACCCTCAAGGACCGTGACGCGAAGGTACTGGGCCCCTGGTACAAGGCCGCGAGCGACCTGCTCGACGAGTTCGGCAGGCTCTCGCTCTACATGGACAACTCGGCGCGCATGACCGATCCGGCCATCGCCGAATTCATCGAGGTGCGTCAGCTCTCCTGGGCGGTCCGCGACTTTTCCGGCCGCGAATGCGGCACCGGACGGACATTCGTCGCCCACTCCAAGCCGTTCACGCCGCAGGCACGCGACGCCGTCTACGACATGCGCTCGCGCACCAACGTGATGCTGGAGGAGCTCGACGGCTATGTCTCCCGGCCCGGCATCGCGCCCCAGCTTGCGAGTGCCTACCCGACGGCGCGGGACGTCATCACGAACATCGTTTCGGCGCGGGACGCGGTCTACGCCAAGCTCGACGGCAGCAACAAGCCGGCGGTGCCGGCGCAGGAGTGGAC
Source organism: Xanthobacteraceae bacterium (assembly GCA_036491235.1). Taxonomy (GTDB): domain Bacteria; phylum Pseudomonadota; class Alphaproteobacteria; order Rhizobiales; family Xanthobacteraceae; genus JAVDCA01. The sequence goes on from DASXCK010000195.1 coordinate 1,522, forward strand.
GGATCTGTGCGCCGGACCGCTCGACAAGATCTACGTCGTCGCGAATGGCGCGCTCGATCTGATGCTGCAGTACGCCGGCCAAGTCGAGCGGGCGGCGCAGTGGCGCCTCGGCATCATTGCGGTGGCGCTGGTGGTCGCGATCGCGTTCTGCATCGGCGGTCTCCTGCTCATCCGCCGCCGCGTGGCGGCGCCGGTTGCCGCGCTCACGCGCACGATCGATCGGCTGGCGCAGCGCCAGTACGACACGCCGGTCGAGCGCGGCGCCTGTCGCGACGAGTTCGGCACCATGTCGGAGCGCCTCGAGGCGCTGCGCCTGAGCGGCGTCGAGGCCGAGCGCCTCGCCGCCGCGCAGATGGCCGGCAAGGACGCCGACCTCAAGCGCGCCGCCACGATGGAAACCGAGTGCCGGCAGTTCGAGACCTCGATCAGCCGCATGCTCGACGCGGTCGACGCAGCGGGCTCGCAGATGACCATGGTCGCCGACGCCATGTCGGCGAGTGCGCAGCAGACCGTCGGGCAGTCGACGGCGGCTGCCGCCGCCTCGGAGGTCGCCTCCTCGAACGTCAGCAGCGTCGCGGCCGCCACCGAGGAGATGGCGCGGTCGATCACCGAGATCGGCCGACAGGTCGGCCACGCCGCCAAGGCCGCCGGCGACGCGGTCGAGCGCGCCAAGGGCACCAGCGCGTCGATCGAGCGCCTGTCGGAAGCGGCGCAGAAGATCGGCGACGTGGTCGATATGATCAACGCCATCGCGGGGCAGACCAACCTGCTCGCGCTCAACGCCACCATCGAGGCGGCGCG
>DASXCK010000196.1:0-5861 GCA_036491235.1 Xanthobacteraceae bacterium
TCGATCTGCCGCGCGCCGGCGCGCACGCCGGCGAGCGAGTTCGCGACCGCCATGCCGAGATCGTTGTGGCAATGCACCGAAAAGCGCGCCTTGTCGGAGTTCGGCACGCGCTCGCGCACGGTCCGGAAGAGCGAAAAATACTCGTCTGGCACCGTGTAGCCGACGGTGTCGGGGATGTTGATCGTGGTCGCGCCGGCATTGATCGCGGCTTCGACGCAGCGGCAGAGGAAGTCGATCTCGGTGCGCGTCCCGTCCTCGCTCGACCACTCGACGTCGTCGGTATAGTTGCGCGCGCGGGTAACCTGCGCGATCACCAGTTCGTAGACCTTCTCGGGCTCCATCTGCAGCTTCCACTTCATGTGGACCGGCGAGGTGGAGAGGAAGGTGTGGATGCGGCTCCGCTTGGCCGGCTTGATCGCCTCGGCGCAGCGATCGATGTCCTTGAAGGCGGCGCGCGAGAGGCCGCAGATCACCGCGTTCTTGGTGCGCTTGGCGATCTCGTTGACGGCCGCGAAGTCGCCGTCCGACGCGATCGGGAAGCCGGCCTCGATGATGTCGACGCCGATCTGGTCGAGGAGCTCGGCGACCTCGAGCTTCTCCTCGTGGGTCATGGTCGCGCCCGGGCACTGCTCGCCGTCGCGCAAGGTGGTATCGAAGATGACGACGCGGTCCTTGTCGGACTGGGTTGGCGTGGTCATGGCAAGGTTCCTTCTATTCGGGACTGCGCCCTCGGGCTACATGCGTGCCGTTCGGGCGCTCTCGGGGTTCGGTCGGCTCACCCCCTGAGTGCCCAGGCACAAATGCCCGTCCGGCCCTCAGGGGCAGGTAAGCAGAAGGAGCGTCCCAAGAATGAGGGCGGCACCGGGGGCAGTGCCCCGGGCGATCGCGCAGCTATGGCGGCGAATCGACATTGCCTTAGATTCCCTCGACGGCTGCCAGGGTCGCGAAGATCAATGAATGTCGCGTTAACCCGAGGGCCGTGCATTTGTTTCTAGTCGCGCGGCTCCGCCCGAGCAAGAGCCTTTTGCAGGCGTCTCTCCGGGTCAGTTATGATGCAAGCCTATAGCGCATTGCCGACAAAGGATTTTTATCATGTTGTTCAACCGCTTGGCCCGTGCCAGCCTGACCGCCATCATGATCGCCGCGGCGGCGGGCGCTACTGCGCAAACCCTGCAAGAGAAACTCGATCGCGATCAGACGCTGTGGGTGCCTAATGGCGACCCCGACATGGCAACCGCGATGCAAAAGGCCCGTTCGACGCTCCCCGACTTCCTGGCGCTGGTTGCGGCTCCACGTCAGTCGACCTCGCTGTTCGCCGTCAAGGTCGGGATCCGAGCCGATGATCGCCACGTCGAATATTTCTGGATCGGCCCCTTCACCCATACGGATAGCCGTTTTTCCGGAAAAATCGACAACGAGCCCGAGCTCGCCAAGAACGTCAAGCTGGGCGACACCGTCACGTTCGGCGAAGATCAGATCGTCGACTGGCTTTACCTCGAGAACGGCCGCATGAAAGGCAACTACACGGCCTGCGTTCTCTTCCGGCGCGAACCTCGCGAGCAGGCGGAAGCCGCGATCGCGAAGTACGGCATGGACTGCAAGCTCTGACGCCGGCGGCAGGCGCCCGCGACGCTAGCGCGAGCGTCTGCGCGGCGCGCGCTCCGACCTCAATGCGCGCTCGACTTTTTTAAGCTCCGCCAGCGCTTTTCCTCTGACCTCGGGAAACACGAGGTTGAGCCGGGACAAGGCATCGACCATGACGCGGGCCACCATGAGGCGAGCGATGGGCTTATGGTCCGCCGGCACGACGTACCAAGGAGCGTCCGCGTGGCTCGTCGCGCGGATCATGTCCTCGTAGGCCCGCATGTAGCGTGGCCAGCGCCCGCGCTCGACAATATCGTTCGGCGAGAACTTCCAGCGTTTGGCCGGCTCCTTGAGGCGCGCGAGCAGGCGCTCGCGCTGCTCCTGCGGCGAGATATGGAGAAAGAACTTGAGCACCAGCGTGCCGTTGCGGGCGAGCATGCGCTCGAAGGCGCAGATGTCCTCGAAACGCTGACGCCAGATGGCCGGTGTGACGACCTGCTTCGGCAAACGCGCATGCGCGAGCATGTCGGGATGAACGCGCGCGATCAGCACGTCCTCATAATAGGAGCGGTTGAAAATGCCGATGCGCCCGCGCCCCGGCAGCTTGCACACCGCGCGCCAGAGGAAATCATGATCGAGCTCCTCCGCGGTCGGCGCCTTGAACGAGTGGACCTCGCAGCCCTGCGGGTTCACGCCCGACATCACATGCTTGACGACGCCGTCCTTGCCCGACGTATCCATGCCCTGGAGGATCCCCAGCACGGCCCAGCGTCCCTGCGCCCACAGGCGCTCATGCAGATCGGCGAGCTGCGCCGCTGCGTCCGCGAGCATCTTCTCGGCCGCGTCCTTGTCGACGCCGTAGGTCGCCGACGGGTCGCAGCCGGCGATCTGAAATCTCCTGGGGTTGCCGACGCGGATGCGCCTGATGGCCGTGGCGAACTGCATGGGCATGAGCATCCACGATCAGGCGCCGGTTGCAAGCGCGCCCCGCCCTCACCTGCACAAACAATGCTCGATATAGGCGATGACGAAGGGCGGCATGTGCGGGTCGAAGTCGGCCGGCCCGCGCACGATCCGTACGTCTGCCAGCTCCGGATTATCTTCCCGCGCGAGAAAGTCACGGACCTTGCGCTGCAGCTCCACCGCGGGAGCATCCACGGCGAGCAGCTTCATCACCGCCAGCCTGGGGCCGACCGGCACCACATGCCACTGCGGCGCGGCCACGTAGTCGGCGGCGGTCAAGCCGGTCTCCTCGACGACCTCGCGCGTGACGCTGCCAGCGAGATCCAGGTGCCCGTCCACAAGGTCTGCGGGCTCGGGCGTGCCGGCGGGAAAATAGATACGGCCGGCATTGGCCGTGTGCCCGCCCATGACGCCAAGCAGAAAGGCGCCGTCGCCGCAGCGCAGCGCGCCCATGGCGAAGCAGTTGACCGCGTCCGTGTCCGGAAAGCTCCAGTCGCGCCAGGCAAGGAGGCTCGCAAAATCAGACTCGAAGCACGTGCCCGATAGTTTGCGGCCGGCGATCCGATAGTCGGCGCCCACGAGCAGGATGCGGCCATTCCACATCTGGGGCTGGTGCGCGCGGCGCTCGGCGAAATGCGCGTCGATCTCGACACGGCGCGTCTCGGCAAATGGCCAGCGCCGCGGCTCGCATGTCAGTGCCAGATGATCGATCGGGATGATCGGCAGACTCATTCGATCAGTCGTGGCGAAGCGCGCCGACGCGGTCAAGGCTCGATCTCGCCTCGATGCCTGTTTCCAGCCCCGCAGCCGGCGTGCTATTGTGAGGGGCTTTGAACGTCACTTCGCGACTTCACCCAGTTGTCACATGCACCGTCTGTGGGGGGCGAGCATGGAACTTCTCGGCAAGCAGGTGGTGCAGCTTTTCCCGACGTGTTTATTCTCGGGCAAGCTATCCGATATCGGGGTGTGCGATCGGGCCGACAAAAAGCTCCGGGAATTGCGGAAATCGGGCTGCGGATCGGTCGACCGAACGGCCTATGTGACGCCGGACGACATCTGGAAGCTCGATGAGCTCAAGTCGGTCGTCGACCTCATCATGAAAGAGGCGAACGAGGCGCTCAACTTTTTGCGGGTGAAACGAAAGTCGCACTATATCTCGAACATGTGGGCGAATATTACCCACCCCAATCACCGCCACCACTTACATATTCATCCGAACTGTCTGTTGAGCGGCATCCTCTACGTGACAACGCCGAAGGAATGTGGACCGACGGTATTCGAGGATCCGAGGCCGGGCGCGCGAATCATCGAGCCCGAGTACGTCGAGATGACGCCCTTCAACTCGAACAGGTTCGTGGTCGCGGCAGAGAAAGGCCGGCTGCTCATGTGGCCGAGCTATTTGTTGCATGCGGTCGACGCCGGCCGGTCCGATTCGCCGGAAGAACGGATCGTCATCGCGTTCAACATCATGATCCGTACGACCATCGAAACCACCACGGCGCGCCTCGAGTTGAAATGACGCATGCCGCGCGCGGCGGTGCTCAAGCCTCGATCGCGCCCTCGGTCACCACGACCGCGCCGCCGCCGACCGTCGCGGCCGCGAGCTTGCCGCCGCGCAACGTGAGCGCGAGCTCGATCACGCTCGGCCGGCCCATTTCGTAACCCTGCTCGATGCGCACCATGTGCTCACCGTCCGCATAGCGGCCGCTCGCCGCCAACAGCCCCGCGAACGCAGCCGCCGCCGAGCCCGTCGCCGGGTCCTCTCGTATGCCGAGGGTGGGCGCGAACATGCGCGCGTGGAATTGATTTCCCGTCTCGGCGACCTCGGCGCAATAAAGGTAAGCGACGTCGCGGCCGTCGATCATGAAGGCCGCCGCAAAGCGCTCCGCCAGCGGCCGCGCCCGTTCGATCGCGGCGCGCGAGCGCACCGGGATGAAGTTCTGCGCCATGCCGGCGGACCAGCGCGCCGGCGCAAAGCCGGGCAAGTCGATGTCGGCAGGATCGAGCGACAGTGCCGCCGCGGCGGCGGCCACATCGGGACCCGGGCGACACTCTTCCGGTAGGCGCGGCAGCGCGAACGAGGCACGGCCGGTGTCGCCGTCGGCCATGGCGGTGCGGCAACGCACCGGCCCAATGCCCTCCTCGACCACGAGTTCGCGCTCACCTTGGCCGCCGTCGAGGCGGTCAAGCAGGACCGCCGTCCCGACCGTCAGATGGCCCGCAAAGGGCAGCTCGGCGGCAGGCGTGAAGATGCGCAGGCGCGCGCGATGCGCCGGATCGTCTGGCGGCAGCACGAACACGGTCTCGGGATGATTGAACTCGCGGGCAATCGCCTGCATCGCGGCCGTGTCGAGCCCCTGCGGCTCGAGCACGACGGCGAGCGGATTGCCGGCAAAGCGGCGCGTGGTGAAGACGTCGAGGGTGACGAAGCGGCGGCGCATCTGGCCTCCTAGATCGGTTCGGGTTGAAACGACGCGCTCGGCGCGACGATCTCGTCTTGTGCTTCGACCAGCAGCAATTCGTGCGCCCCGGCCTGCGCGGTACGACGTATGACGCCGAACACCGACGCGGCGGCGCGCGCGAGCGCCGTGGCGGCCGAGCCGCTCTCCAGCAGATGCGCAAAGAACAATGCCGCGATGGCGTCGCCGGCGCCATTGGCGGCGTGCGTCAGCTTCGGCGTACGCAGACGGAAGCGGAGGCGGCCGGCGGCATCGGACACGATGAGATCGATTGCGTCTGCCGGCGTCTCGTCGGTCGCGACCGAGGTCGCGAGGACGACGGACGGCCCGAGCGCGTGGACCGTATCGATCGCCGCCACCGCGTCGCGCAGCGTCTTGCTGCTGCGGCCGCTCACAACATCGAGCTCGAACTGGTTCGGCGTGACGATGTCGGCGGCCGGCACGAGGCGATTGCGGATGTAATCGGCAACCTCGGCCTTCACGTAGATGCCGCGATCGCTGTCGCCAATCACCGGATCGCAGCAATAAAGAGCCGACGGATTAGCTGCCTTGATGCGCGTTGCAGCGGCCAAAACCTCGGTACCGATCTCGGCGCTGCCGAGATAGCCCGAAATCACGCCGTCGCAGCTCGCCAGCACGCCGCGCGCCGCAAGGCCCGCGACCAGGTCGCGGATCGCGGCCGCATCGCTCGTGCCGCCGCGAAAGTCGCCGTGACCCGGATGGTTGGACAGCGCGACCGTGTGGATCGGCCAGACCTCGACGCCGAGCCGCTGCAGCGCGAACACAGCCGCGCAGTTGCCGACGTGGCCGTAGGCGACATGCGAGTTGATGCTCAGCAAATTCATGCCGCCAGCA
>DASXCK010000197.1:0-1750 GCA_036491235.1 Xanthobacteraceae bacterium
CTTCCGGATTCATGTGCTGGTCGCGCATGAACCAACGCGGCTCATAGGCGCCGATCGGCAGGATCGCGAGCCTGAACGGCCCATGCGCCTCGGCAATCCTGCGGAAATGCGTCCCGTCGCCATAGCCGGAATCGCAGACGATGTAGAGCTTGCCGGCACGCGTCTCCAGCACGAAGCTCGCCCACAGCGTCTTGTTGCGGTCGAACACGCCGCGCGCCGACCAGTGGCGGGTCGGCACCAGGGTCACCGCAAGGCCGTTGCCGAGCTCGACTCGGTCGTTCCAGTCGAATCCTTCCGCCTTGATCGCAGCATCTGCGTCGCGCATGACCATGTCGTTGCCAAGCGGCGTGATCACGCGCGGCGCAAATTTTGCCGCGAGCCGCGACAGCGTCGGCATGTCGAAATGATCGTAATGGCCGTGCGAGACGAGCACGATATCGATCCTGGGCAGCGCGTCGAACGCAATGCCGGGATCGTTGTGGCGCTTCGGGCCCGCAAAACTCACCGGCGAGACCCGCGTCGACCACACGGGATCCACGAGGATGTTGAGTCCGGCGGTCTGGATCAGCCAGCTGGCGTGCCCGACGAACGAGAACCGCACTTTGTTGCCCTCGACGCTCGGCGGCGGCGTGTCGGCGTGCTCGTTGTCGACCCATTCCGGCCAGGCAAAGCGCTTGCGTTCGCCGAACTGCCAGCGCAGCACCTCGCCGAGCGATTTCGGCGGCATGCCGTCGCGGTCGAAGAAGCGCTCCCCGTCGAAATGATCGGAGACCGGACCGGAATAGGCTTTCATGCGGGAAATCCAGACAGTCGGCACGCCGATCGCGGCGGCGGCGCCGGCGAAAAATCCGAGGAGACGGCGGCGGGTGATCGACATGGGGGCTGGGGCGGGATGCAGTCCTGAAATCGTGGGAGTTATATGGCGCTGCCAAGCGGCGAGGGAACTCCGAGGCTCGTCAAAAATTGGCTACCCCAGAAAAGATGAATTATTACAATCGTTTATCTTCCCTACTAAATTACCATTTGCCGACTTTCCTTGACTTTCGGCCGCACTGAGGGTTTAACGCCGCCACTTCTCGAAGAGACTTCTTCGACCCGCCGACCGGTCCGTGAGGCCGGAGGCCAACGCCCGACAGCGCGATGCGCCCTCGGGCGCAATAGTGTTTGGAGCAACGGCATTGTTCGACAATCTGTCGGAAAAGCTTGGTGGCATTCTCGATCGGCTGACGGGCCGCGGCTCGCTGTCGGAAGCCGACGTCGACGCCGCGATGCGCGAAGTCCGCCGCGCGTTGCTCGAGGCCGACGTGTCGCTGGACGTGGTCCGCGGCTTCATCGAGCGCGTACGCGAGCAGGCTGTCGGCGCCACCGTGGTCAAGTCGGTCACCCCCGGCCAGATGGTGGTCAAGATCGTCCATGACGAGCTGATCGCTACCCTCGGCTCAGAGGGTCAGACCATCGACCTCAACGCGGTGCCGCCGGTCGCCATCATGATGGTCGGCCTGCAGGGCTCCGGCAAGACCACCACCACCGCCAAGCTCGCGCGCCGCATGGTCCAGCGCGACAAACGCAAGGTGCTGATGGCTTCGCTCGACGTCTATCGCCCGGCGGCGATGGAACAGCTCGCGGTGCTCGGCCGCGACCTCGACATTCCAACGCTGCCGATCGTCGCGGGACAACAGCCGCCGCAGATCGCGCGCCGCGCGCTGGAAGCCGGCAAGCTCGGCGGCTACGACGTGGTGCTGCTCGACAC
>DASXCK010000198.1:0-2056 GCA_036491235.1 Xanthobacteraceae bacterium
CCGCTATGGCGGTACGGTGGCGGCCTGCGGCCTCGCCGGCGGCATGGATTTACCGTCCAGCGTCGCTCCGTTCATTCTGCGTGCGGTCGCGCTGATCGGGATCGACTCGGTGCGGTGCCCACTAAAATTGCGGCGCGAGGCTTGGGCGCGGCTCGATGCCGGGCTGGATCGGCAAAAATTGGCCCAAATCACGACTGAAGTTGAGCTCTCCGGCACGATCGACGCCGCCAAACGGATTTTGGGCGGTCAGGTCCGCGGCCGCATCGTGGTCAAGATCGGGTAAATTTTCTTAACCCTGAAGGGGGCTTGGTTCATGGTCGGTCAACGATTTATGGTAAGCATTCGGTGAACGGACAGGGACGCGGGGAAGCTACGGAGTCGGGCATGCAACGTCGTATCGCGTATCTCTCGGCGGTGGTGGCGAGCGGAGTTGTCGCTGGCGCCGCACTCATGTCGCCCGTGATGGCGGGCGAGATGAAGCCCGAGGAAGCCAAGCGCTTCATCGCCAACAAGCTCTTTTCCTATTCCTGCTTCGACGGCACCACGGGTGCCGGCCGCATTCACGCGGACGGCTCGGTGATCGGGAGCATGGAGGCCAACGGAAGGACGCGCTATTTCGCGCTGCCGTCCGGCACCATCCGCCTCACCTCCGACTCGATCTGCGCATCGCTGCCGCGCGCCCTTTTCCAGCCGTGCTTCAACGTCGAGCAGACGAGTTCGCACAGCTTCCGTGGCTCGCTCAGGGGCCTGGGCTTCGCTTATTGCGACTTCGAGCACCGCAACGGGCGCCTCGATCTCGCAGAGCGCGAGAAGAAGGGCAGCACGCACCGTCGGGGCGAGTCGGCGATGGCGTTGCGGCCATCGCACTACTGACAACCAATACGGCTGAAAAACCGCGATACTGAAAAACAGCTGCCGGCTGTTATTTCTTCGGCTTGGCGATGGCGCGCGTCGGCGTGTTCGGCCGCGTCGGTGCTGGCGCGGGCGCCGGTTGCGTCTGCCCCGGCAGATACTGCGCGACGATGGTGGGATCGAGCTGCGCCATGGCGGTGTCGGGCAGCCGTTGCCAGTCTTCGTTCATCCCGAACAGCTGGATCCCGATATAGCCGCGCACCGTGAGCGTCTGCCCATCTTCGCTGAGCGACATCACGGCGTTGTAGACCTTGCCGTCGCGCGGATCGAGGATGGTGCCGTCCTCGTATTTCAGGCCGTCGCGCTTCATGCCGCGGATGAACGAGAGGCCGAGCGCCGGTGCGTTCTTGCGGTCGTCGGTGCATTTCTTGCAGACCGGATTGGGATCGTCGCCGGGGCGCGGGAAGAGCCGGGCCATGATGCCTTCGTACGTGCCGTTGTGGTCGACCATCAGGACCCAGACGACCGGCTTACCGTCGTCGGTCTTCTGCCACAGGCCTGCGGCGGTCGGCTCGGCAGCCACGCTGGCCGGGGGAGCTGCGACGAGAGCGCAAAGGCCGGCCGCGAGCGCGGCGGCGAGCAGCTTCGGGCGGACATTGAACATGGACATCACCGATAATCATAGCGGGCGCGTTCGCCCAGCGCATCGTCCGATATTGTGGTCATTTAAGGACGGGAGGTTCCGGGCAGAACGCCCGGGGAACCAGCGGCGATCAATCAGGCCGGGATTGCCGGCACCGGACGGCGCGGAAACAGCAGCCGCTCATAGAGATAGCCGATGCCGACCAGCACCAGGCCGAGCCCGATGAAGGAGAGGGCCCGCCACGCCCCGCCGAGGTCCGACATGTCGACCAGAAAGACCTTGGCGATCGTGAGCAGCACCACGGCGGCCGACGCGAGCCGCGCCGGCTTCGATGCGAGCGCGATGCCGACGAGCAGCAGCACGACCCCATAGGCGAGCCACACCGCCGAATAGGTGTACTGCTCGGCGGCGGTGCGTGCCCCGGCGGTCAGCACCGGCCCGTGATAGGCGCGCGTCACCTCGAGGGTGAGGAAGGCGAGCGCGAGCAGCACGCTCGCTCCGGCCGCGACCGCCCGGTACGCCATCGGCCGCGTCGTGCGCGCGATCAGCGCGAGCGTGATC
>DASXCK010000199.1:0-12128 GCA_036491235.1 Xanthobacteraceae bacterium
TCGTTTTTTGCCTCGTAACGCAGTAGGGTGGGCAAAGGCGGCCACGACCATCCCTCGGGGCATGGCGCTGTTTCCACCCTGCCCACGCGGCCTACGCGGCGTTGCGCCCGTGGGCGCGGCGGACCGTGCGCGGTGCGAGCACGCGTCGACCCTGGCCGCCTTTGCCCATCCTACGGCTCATTATCTTGATCTTGACGTGACCTCGTCGAATGGCGTGAGCATGTCGCGCGCCGCGCGGATGCGCAATGCACGTCCGCCGCTCAATCGCCGTGCACGCCCGCCGTCCAGCCCTGGGGGGCCAGATGTTTCTCGGCGACCTCGCGCGGCTCGTCCTCGAGCGGCGTCGCCATCGTACCATTCCAGCGGGCGAGAAAACCCGCCATCGCGACGGCTGCGACAATCTCGACGATCTGCTCCTCGTCCCAATGGGCGCGCAGCGCCGCGAAGGTTTCGTCGGTGACGGCATTGGGCACGGCGCTTGCGCCGATCGCGAGCGCCAGGGCGGCCTTCTCGGCCGGGGTGAAAAGCGGGCTGTTGCGAAAATCCGCCAGTGCCGCCAGCCGGGCGGGATCGATGCCGAAATGAATGGCGCCGCTTGCCGTGTGCGCCATGCTGTAGGCGTCGCCGACCGCGCCGCTCGCCGCAAAGGCGATCAGCCGCTTGAGCCCGCGATCGACCTTGCTGTCGGGACTCCAGATGACGGCCTGCATTGCCACGAAGGCGCGCACCAGCGCGGGCTTGCGCTGCATGGTGAGCACGCTGTTCGGCACGAAGCCGAGCGATTTCAGGAACGAGGCGAACTGGTCGGCGAGCTCCGGGGCATATCCGGGCGGCAGCGGCGCGAGGCGGGGGCCGGAGGTCGTCATCCGAGGCTGCACTGGAGCAGGAAGAGCAGGCCGCCGACGATCGCCGTGTTGGCCAGCATGGCGTTGCGCATCACCATCTTCTTGAACGGATCGGGCACCTCCCAGAAGCGCAGCAGCAGCGCGGAGGCGAGCACCGTGAACACGATCAGGCAGCCGGCGCCGATGGCGGGATGCCAGTTGAACAGCACGAGGGCGCAGCCGACGAATTCCAGCGTTTGGCCGATCCAGAAGGTCGCGGCCGGGAAGGGGGCGCGGAACATCGCGAGCCGCTTCACGTGGTCCTCGACCTGGGGCTTGAGGCAGTTGCGGCTGCCGACCGCGAGGAAGAAGAAGACGATGCACCACCGGCCGATGGTCACGAGCCACGACGGATCATTGTAAAAGGCGTGCATGCTGCCCCCCTGGCGTGTTGCGTCAGTGCGCCTTGCCCCATAGGCGCGCCGAGGCGATGTCGGCGCCCTGGCGCAGCGACGAGAGCTTCGCCCACACGACGTCCTCGGCGACCCATTCGCGGCCCGCGAAGGTGCCGAAACCGCAGTCGGTCGACGCGATGACGCGCTCGCGGTCGCCGACCGCCGCGACGGTCTCCTCGAGGCGCTTCGCCACCACCTCGGGATGCTCGACGAAATTCGTCGTGGTGTCGATCACGCCGGCGATCAGCAGCAGATTGTCCGGCAGCTTGCGCCGGCGCAGCACCGCCGTCTCATGCTGGTGGCGCGGGTTGCCGAACTCGACGCTGAGCGCGCCTACTTTCGCTTGCTCGAGCACTGGCAGCACGCTCGCGAACGGGATGTCGTGGGTGTGCGGCCCTTCCCAATTGCCCCAGCAGCAGTGGAGGCGGATGCGCTCGCGCGGCAGGCCCTCGATGGCGCTGTTGATCGCTGCCACGATGGTTTCGGCGGCAGCGATGAACTCCGTCTCGGACTTGTCCTGGAAGCCGATGGTGCGGTCCATGGCGAGGTCGGGCGCGTCGATCTGCAGCACGAACCCCGCCTTGGTGATGGCGGCGTATTCGTTGCGCATCTCGCGCCCGAGCGCGAACACGTAGTCGCGGTGGCTTGGATAGTGGGCGTTGATGAGCGTGCTCGCGATGATGCCGGGCGAGGGCGCCGTCATGAAGCAATCGCCCGGGCTGCGGCCGGCGGCCTTGGCGACCCGGCCCAGCCGCCCGACCTCGGCGTCGATCGCCGACGTGTCCTTGTAATGCACGTCCGCGATCGCTTGCGGCGCGTTGAACTGCTTGCCGCGGCGCGGGAAACGCTCGGCCAGGAGCTGGCCAAAATCGGGGAAGTCGGCCATGTCGCGCGGGCGCGGCCGGTTCGACTGGCCGCCGAACCCGGTCATGCGCTGCGCCACATAGGTCTGGAAGCCGACGCGGCCCTGCTCGCCGTCATTGGCGATATCGATGCCGAGTTCGCGTTGCTTGCCGAAGACGAGCGCGACACGGCGCTCGACCTCGGCGTCGAGTTCCGCCTTGTCGACCGTTTCGCCGAGCTCGGAGCGGATCAGCAGCTCATTGAGCCGCGCGCCGCGTGGGAGGCTGCCCACATGCGTTACCAGCAGCCGCTCGTCGCTCTTACGCATTACGCCTCCCTCAACGGCGCGGCATCACCGCGCTGGTTTTTATTCGCGCATGTTCTCATCGGCGAACCGGCGCCCATCCCCGATCAAGTCGGGGGAGGGGCTTTCGCCGGAAGATGCGCTACGCGTCCACCTTCGACGGGGCTGTCTTCTTCTTAGCCCAGTATTCGCCCGACGCCTTGGTCGCGGCGAGCTTATCGGCGTCCTCGTAGCCCGGCGCCATCGAGGCGGCGGTGGTGGCCATCACCTGGTGATGGTCGATGTTGAGGAGGCGCAGCCAGCTCTGCTGGCCGAGCGTCAACCCGATCATGCAGCCGAGCTCGACCAGCTCGGGCTCGCTGAAGTGCTTGTGCATCCGGTCCCAGAACGCGTCGTCCGTCTCGCTGCGCCAGACGATCGCCTCCGCATAGGCCAGCGCCGCCTTCTGACGGTCGTTGTACTTGGTGGACGATTCGAAATTGATCAGGTCCTTGACGTGGTCTTCCATCAAGGCGCCGCTCTGGGTCGTCTTCTCGGAGCGCTGGTTGCCGCAATACTCGCACTGCACCGAGCGCGAGACGTAGAGCCGGCACAGCTCCTTGATGGCATGGTCGAGCACGCCGGTGTGGAAGAGGTCGCGCCATGAATTGGCGAAGAACCAGAACGCCGCCTTCACGTGGGCGCGCACCGCGGTGCTCTCCGGCCGCGGCGTGCCTTCGCGCTCGCACCGCCGCATCTCCTCCTGCATGGCGGCGTCCATCTTGTCGAACGGGATGTAGCTGATGCGTTGCTTGGGCATTTGGGTCTCCTCGATGGGTAGGGTTGTCAGGCGGCGCGTCCGCCCCCGCGCACGAGCGCGGCCGAGAGGCTTTCCTCCCGCGCGGCGTCCTGTGCCTTGGCGTAATCGGCCGTGGTCTTGTACTCGGTGGCTTGGTCCTGCTTCACGTCGATCCCGGCCACTTTCCGCGCGAAAGCCGCAAACGGCCCCGCGCCCGTGAACTCGGCGCGTTTGAGGGTGAGGGACAACAAGGTCTGCAGCGGCGTGCCGTTGAAGTTCTCGAACATGTAGAGCCTGCCGCCCCAGTCGGTCAAATAGAGATCGCGGATCACCCGGGCGAGCTTGATCCGGTCATAGGGCTCGCCTGCCGGCCCCTTGTTGAGCCGCTCGAACCACGGCCGCATGGCGGGATCCTGCCATTGTGCCTCGGTCGGGAACATGAGGGCGCTGCGGCCGCACAGATCGATCAGCTCGTGGATCATGCTGCCGAACTGCTGGAGGAAATAGACCCGCCCCCAGTTGAACAGCTGGATATTCGGCTTGTAGAGACCGCCCGGGGTGTAGAAACCGAGGTCCTCCGCCGCGACCACGTGGGCATAGACCGACTGCTGGAAGCCGATGATCTTGGCGAGGCGCGACGCCACCGCGTCGATCTTGGCGGTGCCGAGATGCTCGCACACGAGGATCGCGAGGCCGGCCAGGAGCTCCGCCCGCACGGCCTGGCGCACCAGTGCGTGATAATGCACCCAATCGAATACGCGCTGCGGATAGAGCTTGGCGTGGTCCGGATTGCCGATGTGGAAGACGTATTTCCATGGGATCAGCACATTGTCGAACAGCACCGTCGAGTCGAGCTCGTCGCCCTGGGCCGCGAGGGGGTGCTCAGTCGCGTCCGCCTTCACGACGCTCTCGCGGCAGACGATGGTCACACCCTTCTGGTTGGCGGGGCAGACGCCGTAGATGACCTGGTCGCCCTTGGCGCCCGGCCGGAAGAATACGCCGAGATGCAGAAAGTCGCCGAAGGCCGACCCGGTGCCGATCGCCTTGACGCCGTTGACGATGATGCCCTCGTCATTGGTCGAGACCACCCGCAGTGCCGGCGAGTCGCCGTGCGCGTCGGCGCTCGATCGATCGGCCTGCGGGTCGACGAAATGCGGGGCGCAGACGAGGTCGTTCTCCATCGCGTGGCGATAGAACTCGACGATGTTGCGGGCGAGCCCGCGGCCCTCGGCGCCGACCGCGGCCGTCTCCCACGGCTGCGGATCGTCCACATAGGTGACCATGATGTAGTTCTGCACGTCGGGCGTGCGCGGGCAGGACGCGGCCACGAAATGCTTCATGATGAACTCGTGGTACTTGCGCTTGCGGACCAGCGCTTCCTTGCTGCGGTGCTGGAACCAGGTCATCGAGCGGCGCGTGCCGTCCTCGTCGACGAAGGTCAGGGCGCCCTGAAGGTCTTCGCGGCGATGCAGGTCGAAGAACTCGGCCGTGCGCCGCGCATAGTCGCGGGTGAGCGGGTGGGTCGCGACGTTGTCGATCTTCTCATTGCCGACCCAGACGACGCGCCCGTCATTGAGCGCATTGAGGTAATGCTCGCCGGTGCGCAGCGCGACGCGGGTGGCCGGCTTTTCGCGGTTCTGGGCGTCCATGGTCGCCTCCCTGTGCGGCACCGAGGGCACGCATCCATCGGCAGGCAGTTTATCATTATGGCGCTAGCCTAGTCCCGATCGGTCGCATACTCTATGCGCTTATGGATATTGAGACTATTCCCAAAGGTTATGAAGGTGGACTCGAGCTGCGCGACCTCGAAGTGCTCGAGGTGCTGCTGCGCGAGCACAGCCTCACGCGTGCCGCCAAGGTGCTCGACGTCACGCAGCCGGCCCTGAGCAAGACGCTCGCGCGGCTGCGGCGCTATTTTTCCGATCCGCTGTTCGTGCGCGCCGGATTGCGCATGGAGCCGACCGCCAAGGCGCTCGAGCTCGCGGGCTCGATCGGAGCGATTCTGGCGCAGGTGCGCACGCTGAAGAGCGAGCACGTCGCGTTCGATCCCGCAACCTCGACCCGCACCTTCAATTTCTGCGTCGTCGACGCCGGCGTGATCAAGCTCCTGCCGCCGCTGGTCAATCTGCTGATGGAGAAGGCACCGCGCGTCCGCCTGCGGACGATCACGCTCGACGCCCAGCAGCTTGAGCCGTGGCTCGCGTCCGGCAACATCGATTTCGCCATGGGCTCGTTTCCGGCGCTCACCAAGGCGGTCCGCCGCCAGTTTTTGTGGACCGAGACCTATGTGAGCCTCGTTCGCAACGGGCACCCGCGGCTTGGCCGGCGTCCCTCGGCGGCGGCGTTCGCGGCCGAGAAGCACGTCCTGGTCTCGACCGTCGGCACCGGGCACGCGCACCAGCATGCCGAACGCGCGCTCGAGCGCGCCGTCGCGCCGGAGAACATTGTGTGCCGTGTCCCGATGTTCATCAGCGCCGCGGTCCTGGCGAAGCACACCGACGCGGTCGCGACGCTGCCGCGCTCGATCGCGACAGTCCTCGCGCACGACCTCGACCTTGCCATCATCCGCCCGCCCATCCGGCTGCCGACGATCGACATCTGGCAATATTGGCACGCCCGGTTCCATCGCGAGCCGGGCAGTCAGTGGATCCGCGCAGTATTCGCGTCATTGTTCGGCGGCCGCTGAAGTTCCGTATGGCGGTTTCGCGACCCGGCGGGGTCGGCATCGGCGGCTTGCGCCCCCATATGAACGCGGAGGGAGGGGGAAGGAGGCGGCCGTGACGGAGGTTTATGAGCTTGCGCGCTTTGTCGAGCGCGCGAGAGTGCAAGATTTGAGCACCGACGCGCAGGCGCAACTCAAGATTCGCGTGCTCGACACCATCGGCGTCGCCATCGCGGCGCTCGATGCGGAGCCGATGCGCGCGCTCGGACGGTTGACGTCGGAGCTCGGCGGGCGGCCGCGCTGCGCGCTGATCGGCGGCGGCCGGACCGCGCCCGACCGCGCGGCCTTCCACAACGGCGCGCTCAGCCGCTACCTGGACTTCATGGACAGCTGCCTCGCGCCGGGCGAGACCTGTCATCCGTCCGACAACCTCGCCGCGGTGCTGGCCGCGGCCGAGCTCAGCGGTGCGAGCGGCGCCGATTTCCTCGTCGCGCTCGCGGTCGCCTACCAGATCCAGTGCCGGCTGAGCGATGTCGCGCCGGTGCGCCAGAAAGGCTTCGACCACACCGTGCAGGGTGCCTATGCGGCGGCCGCCGGCGTCGCCAAGGCGCTGGCGCTGCCAGCCGAGCAGATCGCCAACGCGATCGCGATCAGCGGCACGGCCAACAATGCGTTGCGGGTAACGCGCACCGGCGCGCTCTCCCAGTGGAAGGGCCTCGCCTATCCGAATGTCGCCATGGCGGCGACGCACGCCGCGCTGCTGGCGGCGCACGGGATCACCGGGCCGGCCGAGGTCTTCGAGGGCAACAAGGGCTTCAAGGAGACGATCGCGGGCCCGTTCGCGATCAACTGGAGCCAGGAAGACCTCGAACGGGTGCGGCTCACCATCGTGAAGCGGCACAATGCCGAAATCCACGCGCAGTCGGCGATCGACGCGGCCCTCGACATTCGCGAGCAGCCGGGATTTTTGGCTGCCCGAATCGTATCGGTGCACCTGCGCACCTTCGCGGTCGCCTATGCGATCATCGGCGGTGGTGAGGAAGGCGACAAGCGCGTCGTCCGCACCAAGGAGGAGGCGGATCACAGCTTGCCCTATCTCCTGGCGGTCGCGCTGATCGACGGACGGGTCGAGCCGGAGCAGTCCGCGCCAGGGCGCATCGCGGCGGCTGATGTGCAGGGTCTGCTGCGGCGCGTCGAGGTTTCCGCCGACGCGGCTCTGAGCGCGCGATTTCCGCAGCGGATGCCAGCCGAGCTCGAGGTGATGCTCGACGACGGCACGCGGTTTTGCGCCACGCGCGAGGACTATCACGGATTTCATACCGATCCGCTCGATTGGCGGGCGGCGCGGCGGAAATTCGACCGGCTGACTCGCGCATTCATTGCGCCGGCGGCGCGCGATGCGCTGGCCGACGTGATCGAGACGCTGGACCAGCGTCAGATCGCCGACCTCACGTCGCGGCTCGGCCGGGTGCACGCCCATCCGGTCGAGGCGCATCGCCGCGTGGGCGCGGGCTGATCGCCCGCGTTCAGGCTCGGATCGGACGAAGCTTCAGGCACTCTCATATGTCGACGTGTCGAGCGGCACCGTCGCGGCGCCGATCGCGTGCCACGCCGCGATCCCGCCGACGAGGGCGCGGGCGTCGTAGCCGCGCCGCCGCAGCTCGGTGACGGTGTTGCCGCTGACCTGGAAGCCGGCGATGCAATAGACCGCAATCGGCCGGTCGCGGGGAAGCGTCTCGGCCCAGCGCGGCAACGCGTCGGGCGCGTGCATGGTGGCGCCCGGCAGCATATCGGTGCGGCGGGGCAGGTCCACCGGCAGGCAGACATCGAGGATGACGGGCCGACGCTCCGGGCCGCCATCGAGCACGGCGCGCAACGCTTCGGCCGAAATCCGCGCCTCCGCCTGCGCGGGCGAGCCGAACGGAAGCGGGGCGGCGTCTTCGGCGGTCCCTTCGCCGATCGCGACGCGGTAGTGCGCGCCGATACGTCGCCAATTGAGGTTCGCCATCACCTGATCGACATAGGCACCGGCTTTGGCGCCGAAATCGAGATGGTAGGCATGCTCGTACATGTCGACCGCCAGCACGGGTGTCGCCCCCGACAGGGCCTGGGAGTGATCCGCGGCCCACTGGTTGACCAGCCGGCCCAGCCGATCCGACCACGCGAGGACGACCCAGCCCGAGCCGCCTGCCTGCGCTTTCGCCATGCTGATGAACTCGGTGTGCCAAGCCGCGACGCTGCCGAAATCGCGCTCGATCGCTCGCGCGAGCTCGGCGGGCGGATCGAGCCGCCCGGTCGGCGCGTCGTTGCCTTCCCCGCCGAGCGAGTCGAAGTAGATCTCGTGCAGGATGACCGAGCCGGCGGCGATCAGCTCCTCGCGCTTGAGGCCGTTGATCTCGAACACCGGCGCGCGCACCCAGTCGAGGCCGGCGAGCCGCGTGCCGATGGCATTGAGCCGCCGCAGCGCCCCGCCGTAGTTGTTCTCGTAGTGGCTGAGCAGCAGCCGATCGGAAAGGCCGTTCATGCGATGTGGCTTGAGCAGCAACGGCCGCACCCGCACGGGTGTCGGCGCGGTCGGCGGCGGCGCAACTTGTCGGGAGGAAGTCGAAGGCGAGCCTTGCACGTCCATATGCGCACTCCTCGCACGAGCGAGATGCGCAGAGCTTGGACGGAGGCCGTCTGACGGGGCGTCTGCATTGACCCCAGAGGATGCGGATTTACGTGGAGCGCCGCCGGCTGTCAATCAAGCGGAGTGACGGCCGTCTGGCGGCGCCGATCACGGCTTGTAGGTGACGATCCACCCCCAGCTGCTCTTCATGCCCACAGGCCCGAGCGCAGGCATTCGAGCTGCACGATCTGGCTGTGGTCGACGAACAGGTTGATCTCCGGGCCATAGTTCTTGATGTACCACTCGAACACCGGCGGATCGGCAGCCTCGAACATCACGGGCTCGAGCCCGAGCTCGTCGATGATCTGTGCGACTGCGTCGGTGCGCCAGGTGTCCACGTTCTCGGTGATGCCTTCCGACTCGATCATGATGCGGTCGGCGCGGGCATCGAGGCAGCGGCGCGCCTGCGACACGACCCAGCGTACATCGCGGGTGCCTTCGGCCGCGGCTCGGCGTTCGGCGTGGCGCCGCCGGCACCGAACTGGATGCCGAGCTCGGGCCTTGCCTTGAGGCCCGCCTTGATGACGGTCCTGACCAGGGCGACGAGATCGTCGGGCGGCAGACTGATAAAGCCGGTGGAGAGCTCGATGACGTCGAAGCCGAGCGCCTGCGCTTCCGCGAGGTAACGCTTGACGCCATCGGCGCCGTCGCGGGCGAGCACGTGCTCGATCCAGCCGCCTGACGAGACGTAGGCGGAATATTTGTGCGCGAGGTTGTTGAGCTCCGCCACGCGGCTGCGCGGCATCAGCGCAAACGAACCGCCGGCGTATTTAATGCCGTCAACGTAGTCGCCCATCGTCTCGAGGAGGTCGGTGAGATAGCGGCTGCCCATGACGGCGTAGTAGGGGCCGCGAATCTCGGTAATGCCGCGCTTGCGCGGTTTGACCTCGCGCGGATTGATCTGCAATTGGGAGAAGGCTCGCGGTTCCACGCGAAATTCCTCAAGCGTCCAGCGCTATGATGCGCGAGGCCGCAGGCGCACGCAAAATTGGTCCTTTCTCGGAAGAAACGTGAGGGACAAACCCTCCGTTCCACCGAGGCGCCAAACGACGCAATCCTATTGAATGATCAACACGGGGGTCTGCGCTCCCTCCACCCCGCGAGCGCGGGGGCGCGAGGGAGCGACAGATGTCGGGCTCTCGTGCTCCGATGCGCCCGTCAGTGCGTGGTCTCGAGAAGGACGACGACATCCGTCGGTTCCGGCTGATGCGGCGCGAGTTGAGTCAGCTTGTCGTCGCTCCATTGCGCGACTTTCACGACCTGTCCGGCCGCGGCCCCGTCGGTCGGTTCGGCCGGCTCGATCACATTCAGCCCGTTGATGTCGAGAAAGAACGTGTGATCGCCGAACATCTCGTGCAGGCGGCCTATCGCGGGATGGTCCGCCGGGATCGGTTGGGCGTCGATTTGATTGAGGGTCAGTTCGACCTGCTCGGTGGTCAATCGCATCGCATGCTCCTGTCGATGGGGTGCAATCGCACCCGTTCCGTCGCGTGTCGCAGGCCTCCTACGCGGAGTTTTGACCATTCCGGTCGTGGCGGCTCGCACGCAGCGATTTACCTGGGAGCGCAGAGCGGACGATCAAGAGTGCATCACATCACCGCCGCAATTGATTTTGACGGGACGTCAGAAAACGGTTTTTGGATAGTGATGGCCCCTGCAGACGCTGTTCCGTGCTGCAGCCGGGTACTCAGAGTCCGAGATACGCCTTGCGGATCTCGGGCATGGCGGCGAGCTTGCCCGGTTCCCCTTCGGTGAACAGCCGGCCCTCGGCGATCACGTAGGCGTAGTCGCTGACCGCGAGCGCGAGATGCACGTTCTGCTCCACCAGCAGGATGGTGAGGCCACCTTCCTTCAGGCGTTTCAGCGTCATGAACAGCTGGTGCACGACGACGGGCGCGAGGCCGAGCGAAAGCTCGTCGATGATGAGAATGTCCGGATCGGACATCAGGCCGCGCGCGATCGCCACCATCTGCTGCTCGCCGCCCGACAGCGTGCCGGCGCGCTGGTTCTGCCGTTCGGCGAGGCGCGGAAACAGGCTGAACACCTCGTCGCGGCGAGTCGCGTACTTGCGCGCCGCGCGCTTCGAATAGGCGCCGAGCTCGAGGTTCTCGCCGACCGTCATGGCGGTGAACAGCTGTCGGCCCTCGGGCACCAGGACGAGACCGCGCGCCGCCTTGGCGTGGGTCGACATGCGCGTGATGTCCTCGCTCTCGAACGTCACCTTGCCGCGCCACGGCGTGATGGCGCCGACGATGGAGCGCAATGTGGTGGTCTTCCCGGCGCCGTTGGCGCCGACGATCGCGGTGAGCTTGCCGCGCTGCGCCGCGAGCGAAACGCCCCACAGCACCTGGACCTCGCCGTAGCCGGCCTCGATCGCGTCGGCCTGGAGGATGATGTCGGCCATGCTGTCTAAGCCACCCCTTGCAGCTCGGCGGCGAGCTTGGGATCGCCCAGGTAGGCCTCGATGACGTCGGGATTCTGCGACACCTCGGCGGGGAGACCCTCGGCGAGCTTGGCGCCCGAGCTGAGCACGACGATGCGGTCGGAGAGATTCATGATCGCCTGCATTAGATGCTCGATCATGACGATGGTGACGCCGCGCTCGCGGATGCGGCGGATGACGCCGATCATGTGCTCGACCTCGGTCGGGTTGAGGCCGGCCAGCACCTCGTCGAGCAGGAGAAGTTTAGGCTGTGCCGCGAGCGCGCGGGCGAGCTCGAGCCGCTTCTTGCCCGCGATGGTGAGATGCAGCGCCAGCATGTCGGCGCGATCGTCGAGCCCCGAGACCCGCACTGCCTCCCAGGCGGCTGCCCGGCTTGCGGCGAGCGAGAGGTTCCTATGGCCGAAGCAGGCGCCGACCATGCAGTTCTGCACCACCGACAGGTTGGTGAGCGGCTGGACGATCTGGTGGGTGCGCGAGAGGCCGGCCCGCGCGATGTCGTAAGGCTTGGCGCCGGTGATGTCGGTGCCGGCGAACATGATGCGGCCGGTGTCCGGCTTGAACACGCCGTTGATCAGGTTGAACAGCGTCGACTTGCCGGCGCCGTTCGGTCCGATGAGGCCGACGATCTCGCCCTCTTGCACCTGGAACGAGAGGTCGCGCACCGCCTGCAAGCCGCCGAAGCGCTTGCCGACCTTCTCGAGCTCGAGGATGGCGGTCATTCCAGCACCCGCTGCAGGCGCGGGAAACGGGCATAAAGCCAGCCCATGAGCCCGCTCGGGAAAAAAAGGACGATGATGAGGAGCAGGGCGCCCGCGATGACGAGCTGGAAGTTCGAGAACATTTCCGAGGTCAGCAGGTAGCCGCGCAACTCCTCGTAGAGATAGGCGCCGAGCGCGACGCCCGCGACGGTGCCTTGCCCGCCGAGCATGGTGATCACCATCGCCTCGGTCGAGAGATTGAGGTCGAAGGCGTCGGTCGGCTGGATGAACGCGCTCTTGAAGAAGTAGAGCCCGCCGACGACCGCGGGCAGGAACGCGGAGGCGCTGTACACCAGCGCCTTGTAGCGCGGCGTCGGCACCCCGAGGATCGCGGCCGCATCCTCGTTCTGCCCGATGGCGAGGAGGCCGAGGCCGAATTTCGAGGTCTTGATG
>DASXCK010000200.1:0-7490 GCA_036491235.1 Xanthobacteraceae bacterium
ATGGCCTTTGGCGCTGAGCGGCTTGGTGCCGGCGAAGTAGGCCCGTACGGTCGCCGACGGCGCGCGCTCCTGCCACAACATCGCTTCGGCGCGGCGGCGGAGCGTGACGATGCTCGGCCAGCCGGGGTTGGCGGTAATGAAGGCATTGTAACGGGCGAAATCGGCCCCGTTGTCGTCGCTGCGCAGGATGACCCACTCCACCAGCTTGCGGGCGAGCGGATCCGAGATGCCGCGTTCGATTGAGGTGGCCGCTTCGGCCTTGCCGGCGCGTGCGAAGCCGATCGCCTGCCTGACGGCATCGACGTCGGACGAAGGGGTCGACGTCGTGGGCGCTTCTGCGAGCGGAATCCCGATCGAAAGGGGGGCTGGGTGGGTGATGGGGGCGGGCGGCGGCTCGAGGTGCGCGGTGACGCGATGGACGGGAAATTCGACGCTGCGGCTCGGCGCCGTGACGCCTGGCCGTGTGTGCGACACCGGCATCCGCGGTTCTTCCGTAGGCGCGGTCGTGACCTTGGTGACCTTCTTGTCGGCGTGGGATTTCTTGGCGTCCCTCTTCGCGTCCTGCTTGGTGTCCTTCTTGACGTCTTTCTTGACGCCTTTCTTGACGTCGTTTTTGGCGCCCTGCTTGTCGCGCTTGTCATCCTTCTTGTCGTGACTCTCGGCCTTCTTGTCGTGACTCTTGTTCTCTGCCTTTTGCTCGCGGCTCTTCTTCTCGGGGCTTTTTTTCTCCGCGCTCTTCTTCTCCGCATGCTTGGCGGGCGTCTTCGTGCCGGTCTTGCTATCGGGTGGTGACGTCTCGGCCGTGGCGGCCGCGAGCGGCGCGCACGCCATGAACGCCGCGAGAGTTGCGAGCAGCGCCGTGCGGCTTCCCCTGGTCACAGGTCCACTCCTCCCCGGCCGAGTCGCTTGGGTCACTACGTATTGCGTTGATAAGATTGACGAAAGCCTAATCCAGCGCAAACGTGGCGATGTTGAGACGGAGCCCCAAGGTCGTCACCCGAAGTGGTAGGTTTTTGCAGCCGGAACCGGGCAGACTTCACGAAATTCGTTAGGCGCGATCGTGGAAATTCGTTAGTCTTGAATGGGAAAAACCGTTATCCGATCGGTGTTTCGCCGGTCCGGGGAGAATGCCATGGCTGCCAAGACCAGTTTTCGGGGGTCGTTTACCGCCCTGGTGACGCCGTTCAAGAACGGTTCCGTCGACGAGCAGGCCTTCCGCAACCTCGTCGATTGGCAGATTGCCGAGGGCACCAACGGCCTTGTTCCGGTCGGTACCACCGGCGAAAGCCCGACGCTCTCGCACGAGGAGCACCGGCAGGTGGTCGAATGGTGCATCGACCAGGCCAAGGAGCGCGTGCCGGTGATCGCCGGCGCCGGCTCGAACTCGACGCGAGAAGCGGTCGCGCTGGCGGAACACGCCGAGGAGGCGGGCGCCGACGCGGTGCTCGTGGTGACGCCCTACTACAACAAGCCGACGCAAGAGGGGATGTATCAGCACTTCAAGGCGGTCAATGACGCCATCGACATCCCGATCATCATCTACAACATTCCGGCGCGCTCGGTGGTCGACATGTCGGTCGACACCATGAAGCGCCTCTTCGAACTCAAGAACATCGCCGGCGTCAAGGATGCGACCGCCAATATCGTGCGGGTCTCGCAGCAACGCGCTGCCATGGGCGAGGGGTTCAATCAGCTATCCGGCGAGGACGCGACCGCGCTCGGCTTCATGGCGCATGGCGGCCATGGCTGCATCTCGGTGACCTCTAACGTCGCGCCGCGGCTGTGCGCCGAATTCCAAGGCGCCTGCCTGCGCGGCGATTACGCGGCGGCGCTCAAGCTGCAGGACAAGCTGATGCCGCTGCACCAGAACCTGTTCATCGAGACCAGCCCGGCACCCGCCAAGTATGCGCTCTCGCTGCTCGGCAAGATCGCCGATACGGTGCGCCTGCCGATGGTGTCGCTGAGCGACAAGTCGAAGGCCGCGGTGCGCGAAGCCATGGTTCATGCGGGGCTGATGAACTGAGCGCGATCCCGGCAGATACCCGGTTCGCCGCTCGATCGGCCGCGTCGGGACGTTTCGTCATCGGGAGGGGACCATGCTCGAGGAATTCAAGAAATTCGCCATGCGCGGCAACGTCGTCGACCTCGCAGTCGGCGTCGTGATCGGTGCGGCTTTCGGGGGCATCGTCAATTCGCTGGTCGGCGACATCATCATGCCGATCATCAGCGCGATCACGGGCGGGCTCGACTTCTCCAACTATTTCGTGCCGCTCTCCGCCAAGGTCACGGCCGGGGCGCTGGTGGACGCGAAAAAGCAAGGTGCGGTATTGGCTTGGGGCAATTTCCTCACGATCCTGCTCAATTTCGTTATCATTGCGTTCGCGCTATTCCTCGTGGTCAAGCTGATCAACAGGCTCTACAAGCCGGAGCCGGCCAAGCCCGCGGGGCCACCGGCAGACGTCCTGCTCCTGACCGAGATCCGCGACCTCTTGAAGGCCAAGCAATGAGCGGCAGCCCGCCGCCTTGTGAGGCGGGCGCGGCCGGTACTTCACCGAGGCCTATTCGATGGCGGAGAAGAAAGAACGGCCACAGAAGGTCGTGGCCGACAACCGTCGCGCCCGCTTCAACTACGAGATCGGCGAGACGTTCGAGGCCGGCATCGCGCTGACGGGCAGCGAGGTCAAATCGCTGCGCCAGGGGCGGGCGACGATTGCGGAGTCCTACGCCGATACGCGCGACGGCGAGCTCTGGCTCGTCAACGCCAATATCCCGGAATATCTGCAGGCCAGCCGCTTCAATCATGCGCCCAAGCGTTCGCGCAAGCTGCTGCTGCATCGCCGCCAGATCGAGAAGCTCGCCGGCGGCGTCGAGCGCGACGGCATGACCATCGTGCCGCTCAAGATGTATTTCAACGAAAAGGGGCGCGCCAAGGTCGAGGTCGCGCTGGCGCGCGGCAAGAAGCTGCATGACAAGCGCGAGACCGAGAAGAAGCGCAGCTGGGATCGCGAGAAGAGCCGCCTCATGCGGATGAAGGGATAAGCTCGATGCGGCGCGTCGGCATGCTGATCTTCCCGCGGCTCACCCAGCTCGACATGACGGGCCCCTACGAGGTGCTGGCGCGGCTTCCCGACACCACCGTCGACCTCGTCGCCCGCACGCCCGCGCCGGTCACGACCGATCGCGGCATGCAGATCGTGCCGACGACGACCTATGCGGAATGCCCGCAGCTCGATGTCGTGATGGTGCCGGGAGGTCCCGGCCAGCAGGACCTCATGGAAGACGAGGAGGCGCTCGCGTTCCTGCGCGCGCAGGCCGCGCGGGCGCGGTTCGTGACCTCGGTCTGCACCGGCTCGCTCGTGCTGGCGGCCGCCGGGCTGCTCAAGGGCAGGCGGGCGACGTGCCATTGGGCGGCGATCGACAACCTCGCGCTGATGGGCGCCGTTCCGGTGCGCGAGCGCGTGGTCGTCGACGGCAATGTCGTCACCGGCGCCGGCGTCGCGTCGGGAATCGATTTCGCGCTCAAGCTCGCCGCCATCTTGGCCGGCGAGGAGGTCGCGCGCGAGATCCAGCTGCAGATCGAGTACGATCCCGACCCGCCGTTTCGCTCCGGCTCGCCCGACGTCGCGGCACCCGAGACCGTGGCGACCGTCAGGGCGCGATTGGCCATGCTCGGCGAGGCACGCAAGACCGTCGCCGAGCGCGTGGGGCGCAAACTGGCAAGTCTGTGAAGCTGATCCCGAGGATAGTCATGGCATCGCCGACCAAGCTCGATCACTGCGTTATCCATATTTCCGACTGGGAACGCTCGAACGCTTTCTACCGCGACGTCCTCGGCGCCGACCTGGTCGCGCGTCCGGCGGGCTTCGCCTACCGGTTCGGCGACAAGCAGCTCAACGTGCACGGCCCCGGCGTCAGGCCGGCCGAGGTCGCGCGGCTGCCGGTGCAGCCGGGCAACAGCGACCTGTGCTTCGAATGGGTGGGGCCGATCACGGATGCGGTCGCGCATCTCGGTCGCCACGGCGTCAAGATCGAGTCCGGACCGATGGAGCGCTTCGGCGCCAAGGGGCGCGGCACCAGCGTCTACTTCCGCGATCCGGACGGCTCGCTGATGGAGTTCATGTCATACGAAGGGATGCGGTGACGGCCACGCCAGCGCTTGCCTTGCGCGCATGGCGGCGCTCCGCGATGGCAGACATTCAATGTGCCGCCTGTGGGGCGACGATTTGGCCGGGCTCCTGCTGTTGGCCGGGAATGGTCATCAGCCGTCGGACCAGATGCGCGTAGATTTCCGGCCTTTTCGCCGCGAGCGTCTGAATCACGGCTTCGTCGCTCGGCACGACATATGCGTTGAACTCGCCGGTCCGAAAGAACGTGCCGGTCGTGCGGGTCGGTAACTGCAAGCTGCCAACGTCGACGAATTCGCCGGCATGCACGCTGAACTTCGCTATCGGCTGAGCCAGCACCCTTGTGCAATGTTGATTGTTGAGCGCGGTATGAATGAGGACGAGTCCCACGTTCTGCGTGCGCAAGGTGTCAAGGGACTGGTCTCTCCCGATGCCCGTGTAGTTGGTTGCGCATCGGGCGACCGCGGGCGCGAGCACCACGAGAAGCGCTATTCTGATGAACATGGAATACAGCCCCGATTTGCAGCCGGGACAGTATTACCCGCTGAAAAACACTGCAATCGAAAGCCGCAAGGATACAAGTTGAAATTGCAAGGACGGCGTCAGGCCGCCGCGTCAAGATGGTGCCGCACGCCGGCAAACACCGAGCGGAACATCTCCGGCGTGAGCGCGCGCGTATTCGTGTTGTAGCGCGAGCAGTGGTAGCTGCCGAACAGCGTCACCTTGCCGGACTGATGCGTGCTTCCGTGTGAAAACGGCATGCGTGAGCGCTTCTCGCCGAGCGCCACCACGGCGCTGTCGTGCGCGATGCGGCCGAGTGCCACGATGGCGGCGAGGCGCGGCATCTCGCTTAGCGCAGCGACGAGGAACGGCCGGCACGTCTTGATCTCATCCGTCGTCGGCTTGTTCTCGGGTGGCACGCAGCTCACCGCGTTGGCGATGCGGCAGTCGACGAGGGTCAACCCGTCATCCGGCCGCGCCGCGTAGGTGCCGCGCGCAAAGCCGAAGGCGAGCAGCGTCGCGTAGAGGAGGTCGCCCGCATAGTCGCCGGTGAACGGCCGCCCGGTGCGGTTGGCGCCGCGCAGGCCGGGCGCGAGCCCGACGATCAGCAGGCGCGCGTCGCTTGACCCGAAGGCCGGCACGGGGGCGTTGAACCAAGCCGGCTCGCGCCCGCGCCATTCCTCGCGGAATGCGACGAGCCGCGGACAGCGTGGGCAATCACGCCCCGGAGCGGCCCCCGCCGACATCTCGGCCCCCGCCGGCATGGTGGATGATCCTAATCCTCGAAATCGTCGTCGTCGCCCGCGTCCGCGGTCGCGCGCTGCGGCGTGGTCGGACGCTGAAGGAACTGCGGCGTGTGGCCGCCATGGCGCGGCTCGCGCGCCTCACGCGGCGTGCGCTCGGACGGGTCGCGGCCGATCTTCGGCTGCAGCTCGACAATGTCGAGGAAGATGTCCGCTTGGCGGCGCAGCTCGTCGGCGACCATCGGCGGTTGCGTCGAAATGGTGGAGACGACCGTGACGCGTGCGCCGCGCCGCTGCACGGCCTCGACCAGCGAGCGGAAGTCGCCATCGCCCGAGAACAGCACGATGTGATCGACGTGACCGGCGATCTCCATGGCGTCGACTGCGAGCTCGATGTCCATGTTGCCTTTGACCTTGCGCCGCCCGGTCTGGTCGACGAATTCCTTGGTGGCCTTGGTGACGACGGTGTAGCCGTTGTAGTCGAGCCAATCGATGAGGGGGCGAATTGACGAGTATTCCTGATCTTCCACAACTGCCGTGTAATAGAACGCCCGCAGCAAATAGCCGCGTGATTGGAACTCGCGGAGGAGCCGCTTGTAGTCGATATCGAAGCCGAGCGACTTGGCGGTTGCGTAAAGGTTGGCGCCGTCGATGAACAGAGCGATTTTTTCGGCGGGTACAGGCATCTGTGGGTCTCTTCTTTTCTTGTTGGTGGCCAGTTCTTGTTGGTAGCTAGTGCTCTCGCGGGCTCGTGCCGAACCCTTGTTCGAGCAGATTTAAAGCCGGGCAAGCCGGTCGTATCCGGCAATTCCGGTGGTGCGGTGGCAATTTGTGGACGGCACCAAGGGCCGCCTTTCCCGGGAACTTGTGAGCGGCCGCGACAACCGCGGCACTTCGGCGTGGCCGCCCGCAATGTTGGCGGAAAACGCCGTATTCCCGCGTGCTGCGTAACAGAGCTTTTCGCTGACGCCAAGTGTTAAATGTTGCACCCGGAAGCTCTTGCGCTCGGCCTGGGAGCACGATACCTAGCGGGGAACCCGCGACATCCCGCCAAAGGAGTGACGAGCCCATGGCCCGTATCACGGTTGAGGATTGCATCAACAAAGTTGAGAACCGCTTCGACCTCGTGCTCGTCGCGAGTCATCGTGCCCGCATGATCTCGTCCGGCTCGCAGATCACGATCGACCGCGACAACGACAAGAACCCGGTCGTGGCACTGCGCGAGATCGCCGACGAGACCATTTCGCCGGACATCCTCAAGGAAGAACTGATCCACTCGCTTCAGAAATACGTTGAAGTGGACGAGCCTGAGCCCGAGGCCATGCCCCTAATTGGTGCGCCGGGCACCGGGATCGACGCGGACGACACCGAGGTGATCGCCGACCGTATGACCGAGGAGGAGCTGCTCAAGGGCCTCGAAGGCCTCGCTCCGCCAGAGGAGAAGCCCGAGCCGGTCGAGCCGGACGACGAGGAATAGCCGGGAAAGCGGGATAGCTCGCGTAGCGGCCCGGCACGTCCGGGCCGTTTTCGTCAAATCTCCATCCCTGGCAAGGCTTGGCGCCGGCAAATTATTGCACTTTGTTAACCGCAGGTTCGGTCTGGACCGTGCTAGTCTGGGCGCGAGCGTGACGGCGCCCCATTCGCGCCGCAAGCGCTGAACCTGATTAAGTGGCATTTTCGCCGGCAACGGGCATCCGCATGCAGCAGATCCGGTTGTCGCCGGAAACGCTCGTGGGTCGCCCATGGCGCATACCGACCTGTCCCGCAAGCAGCCGCCGCCGCGCGCGCGCGCGCCGGCCGAGCGCGGCCGGCTGGTCGCATCCGAGCCGGTCGAGCCGACCGCACCGAAGGCCAAGACACGGATGATGCGGCAATACGAGCTGGTCGAGCGCGTCCGCAAATACAATCCCAATACCGACGAGGACATTCTTAACCGCGCCTACGTCTACGCCATGAAGGCGCATGGCGAGCAGCTGCGCGCCTCGGGCGATCCCTATTTCTCGCATCCGCTCGAGGTGGCCGCCATCCTCACCGACCTCAAGGTCGACGACGCCACCATCGTCGCGGCGCTGCTGCACGACACGATCGAGGACACCGAGGCGACCCGCGCCGAGATCGATCA
>DASXCK010000201.1:0-12985 GCA_036491235.1 Xanthobacteraceae bacterium
CTCGAAGATGCACGGGCGCGGCGGCGCCGGCGGAAACGGCTTGAGGCTCTGCATCCCCTCGTCGGAGAACACGACGATCTCGCCGTTCTCGACGTCGCGCACGTAGCGCGCGCCGATGATGTCGAGCGCGCAGGTCTCCGACGTGATCACCGGGCAGCCCTCGAACTCGCCGATGACGAGCGGACGGATGCCGAGCGGGTCGCGCGCGCCGATCACCTTCTTGTTGGTGAGCGCCGCGAGCGAGTAGGCGCCCTCGAGCTGGCGCAGCGCCTGGATGAACTTGTCGACGAAGCGGCCGCGCGCGCGGGCGACGAGATGCAGGATCACCTCGGTGTCGGTGGTCGACTGCATCATGGCGCCTTCGCTGACGAGGTGGCGGCGCAGCGTCAGGCCGTTGGTGAGATTGCCGTTGTGGCCGACCGCGAAGCCGCCGGCGTTGAGCTCGGCAAAGAGCGGCTGCACGTTGCGCAGGATGGTGGCGCCGGTGGTTGAATACCGCACGTGGCCGACCGCCATCGAGCCGGGCAAGCGGTCGATCGCCTCGCGGCGGGAGAAATGGTCGCCGACGAGGCCGAGGTGGCGTTCGGCATGGAAGCGCTTGCCGTCGTAGCTGACGATGCCGGCGGCCTCCTGGCCGCGGTGCTGCAGGGCGTGCAGGCCGAGTGCCGTGATCGCGGCAGCGTCCGGGTGGCCGTAGATGCCGAATACGCCGCATTCCTCGCGCAGCCGGTCGGCGTTGAGCTCGAGATCGAGCAGCGCCCGCTCGGGGTCGCCGTCGTCGATCGGGTGGCCCGGTTGGATGCCGTCCTGCGCCTGCTCTGACATCGTGTCTCCGCTGCTGCCCGGCCCGGGGCGACTTACCGTGTCATGATTCGGATGCCCGTCAGCCCCGCCAGATGGAGCGTTCCGCGATCGGAACGCTGGTTGGGCGGCGTCTCGGCGGGCGTATCTTCTTCGTCACGCTTGTTGCGCTTCTTCAGCGAGTTCAGCATGTCGGATATATAGACATCCAGGTTGTCCGGCATAAGGCTCTCGAGCCAGCCGGCGGTGGCGAGCAGGGTGCCCTGCGATTTTGCATTGCGCGTATAGGGATCGTTCGGCGCCCACCAGTGGTAGAAGGCGAACATCACCGCCACGAGGACGAGGCCGCGCGCGAGCCCGAAGAGGACGCCGAGCGTGCGGTCGAGGGCACCCGCCTTGCTGTCGAGGATCTTGTCGGAGATGCGGGTGGTGATGATCGTCACGACGATCAGGGCGACGATCGCGACCGCGGCCACGGTCCCGGCCTTGACGAGAATCTCGTTCGCGCCGTTGAAAAATTGCTGCACCGGGCCGGTCAGGCGCAGATACGCGAAGGCGGCCGCGCCCGCCACTGCGGCCCAGCCCGCGAGCGACAGGATTTCGCGTATGAACCCGCGCACCATCGCGAGGAACGCGGAAATCAGCATCACGACGATCAGCGAAATGTCGAGAGCCATCGAATCGGCCAGGGGCTTACGAGCGCTGCGGCTGCATTGGGCGGTGACAAGGCGGTGCTTGGGCGGCGGGGCCGGCCGGGCCGGTTCCCGATTCGAGCGGTGTCGATTGCGCGCCCCGTATATAGCGATCGGCGAACCCCGCGTCATCCGGTCTTTTGCCGCGACGCGGCGACGCGCAATCGTTGTGAACAACTGGTTCCGACCGCGCAATTTTTTCGCAAAATCGGCCGGCCGAACGTAACGAAGATTAATGCTGCGGCGGTCGGGCGCGGCTTGAGCGCCTCGCTGGACAATGGCGGCCTGGGCGGCGCCACCCGTTCTCGCGGCCCATGGTTCGGGACGCGCCGCCGCGCGGCGCTCCTCACCGTGGGGAAGAGCGTGTTGCAGGAAAAATGAAACTGGATCAGCGATCCCCGGCCGCAGCCCTGAGCTCCGGTCCACGCCGTTTGCCGCGCTGAGCGATATCGGCGACGAGATCCGCAAGACCGCCGATACTGTTGAGCACGAGGGCGCTGTCCGCGCCGGCCTCGCCGCGGGCCGCCTCCGGCAGAAAGGCGCGGCCGAAGCCGAGCTTCTGCGCCTCCTTCAGGCGCGCGGCGCTCTGCGCCACCGGGCGGATCGCGCCCGAGAGCGAGATTTCGCCAAAGAACACGGCGTCGGGCGGCAGCGGCGCATTGCCGAGCGAGGAAACGAGCGCGGCGGCGGCGGCAAGATCTGCGGCCGGCTCCTGGATGCGCAGGCCGCCCGCGACATTGAGATAGACGTCGTGGCCCGAGAGCTTGACGCCGCAATGCGCCTCCAGCACCGCGAGCACCATCGAGAGCCGGCTCTGGTCCCAACCGATGACGGCGCGGCGCGGCGTGCCGAGCGTGGTCGGCGCGACCAGCGCCTGGATCTCGACGAGCAGCGGGCGCGAGCCTTCGACGCCGGCAAAGACCGCGGTGCCGGGACTACCGAGGTCGCGCTCGGAGAGAAAAAGCTCGGACGGGTTGGCGACCTCGCGCAGGCCGCCGCCGGTCATCTCGAACACGCCGATCTCGTCGGTCGGTCCGAAGCGGTTCTTGACGGCGCGCAGGATGCGAAAGA
Organism: Xanthobacteraceae bacterium; assembly: GCA_036491235.1. GTDB lineage: Bacteria > Pseudomonadota > Alphaproteobacteria > Rhizobiales > Xanthobacteraceae > JAVDCA01. The sequence continues at coordinate 2,565 of DASXCK010000201.1, forward strand.
GATGCGTGCCTTCGCCCTCGAAGGAGAGCACGGCATCGACCATATGCTCGACCACGCGCGGGCCGGCGATCTGGCCGTCCTTGGTGACGTGGCCGACCAGGATGACGGCAGCGCCGGAGCGCTTGGCGAAGCGGATCAGCGTCTGCGCGCTGGCGCGCACCTGGGTGACGGTGCCGGGCGCGGACTCGACCATGTCGGTCCACATGGTCTGGATCGAGTCGATCACCACCAGGCGCGGCGTCTTGCCTTGCGTGAGGGTCGCCACGATGTCCTCGACCGAGGTCTCGGCCGCGAGCTCGACCGGCGCGGAGGCCAAGCCCAGCCGGTCGGCGCGCAGCCGCACCTGGGCGACGGCTTCCTCGCCCGAGATGTAGACCGCGCGATGGCCGGCGCGGGCGAGGGCGGCTGCGGTCTGGATCAAGAGCGTCGACTTGCCGATGCCGGGATCGCCGCCGACGAGGAGTACCGAGCCGCGTACAAATCCGCCGCCGGTGACGCGGTCGAGCTCGGAGATGCCGGAGGGAAGCCGCGGGGCATCAAGCGTCTCGCCGGCGAGCGGCTCGAGCGCAAAAGGGCGGCCCTTGCGCGGCGGCTTGCCGGGTCCGGCGAGACGCGCGTCGGCGGCAGCGCTCTCTTCGACGATCGTGTTCCACTCGCCGCAGGCGTCGCACTTGCCCTGCCAGCGCCCCGAGACTGCACCGCAGTTCTGGCACACGAAGGTCGGTCCGCGACGGGCCATGACGAAGTACCGTTTTCAGGTTTTGCTGCAGCGGGCGCGCGGCAAGAATCGCGCGTCCGCGAGGGTATCATGCGTGATCGGGCTCACCGCTTCGGTTCCTTGTTCTTTCCACCGTCGATCTTCCCACCATCGATCACCCGCATGACATGCCGGCGCGGGTCGTCGGGCACCTTCCGAGGCGCCTCGAGGTCCGGCAGGTAGACGCCGCAACCCTCGGGCCAGCGCTTGTTCGAACGCCAGTGCGGACAGTCGGCCGCGAGCTTGACCACGACATCGGCGAGCTGCGCCTCGCAGCCGAATTTCACCGCCAGCCGGGTCAGGCGATAGGCGCCCACTCGTGCGCAATAACGGCACGCGAGACGCATGATGACGTAGGGGTATGTGAGTAGGGTATCGGGCACATCGTGATGTGAACATATAGAGAACAAATGTCAATGGACAATTAAATCGGATATGGCGGGGACCGCGCACCGATCTCGGGTTACCGGATCGGCACCAGTCATGCGCAAGTCGGGCAAGCCCGACTTGTGTGTGACAAAACAACCGCGAACGGCAGAGTCATGTGTGCGCGGATCGCGATTGCTTCGTCCGGCTCGCAAGTCGGACGTCCTCGCAGAAGCGCGCTACTGCTTCCAAATCCGGCTGTAGCGGCGGCCCATGCCGCACATCAGCTCGTAGCCGATGGTGCCGCATTGGGCCGCGAGCGTATCGATATCGATGCCGTTGCCGATCAGCGTCGCCCATTCGCCGCGCCGCGCGATGTGCTCGGGGACGGCGGTGACGTCGACGGCGAGCAGGTCCATTGAGACGCGGCCGACGACGTGGCAGCGCGTGTTGCCGATCATCATCTCGGCGCCCCGGCGCGCGTCGGGGCCGCTCGCCGCGCGCAGATAGCCGTCCGCATAGCCGACCGACACGATGGCGACGCGCGTCGGCCGCGGCGCCTTCCAGGCGGCGCCGTAGCCGACCGTCTCGCCGCGGGCGACTTGGCGCACCTGCACGATGTGCGCCTTGAGGCCGAGCACCGGCAGCATCGGGTTCGCGGCGCCGGGCGTCGGGTTGCCGCCGTAGAGCGCATAGCCCGGCCGCACCATGTCGAAATGCGCAAGCGCGCCGAGAAAGATCCCGGAGGAATTGGCGAGCGAGGCCGGGATGCCGCGAAACATCATGCGCAGCTCGCGGAAGAGCTGGATCTGGCGGTTGTTGAGCGCATTCGCGGGCGTCTCCGAGCACGCGAAATGGCTCATGATCAGGGTGATGCCGTGGTCGGGCGTCTTGATGCGCTGGGCGAGCGCCGCCGCCTCGTCGACCGGAATGCCGAGCCGATTCATGCCGGTGTCGAAATGCAGGGCCGTGCCGCCGCGCCAGCCGCTGGTCGCGCGAAACGCATCCCATTCGGCGAGCTCCTGCGTCGAGCCGATCACGGGACGCACGTTCGCCTGTGCGAAGGCGGCAGCCCCACCGTTCGGCAGGCCGCTCAGCGCATAGACGGTCGCCTCCGGCGCGAGCGCGCGCACGGTGCGCGCCTCGGCGAGATGCGCGACGAAAAAGGTCTTGCAGCCGGATTTGGCGAGCGCGCGCACGACCGGCTCGATGCCGCAGCCATAGGCGTCGGCCTTGACCACCGCGGCGCATTCGGTCGGCGAGACGCGCGCCGACAGCGCGCGATAGTTCGATTGCACCGCGCCGATATCGATGGTGAGGACGCCGCCGGTCTCGAGCTCGGGCGGCCCGCTGGTCGTGATCTCGGGCTCGGGCGCCGCCGTCTCCGCGGTCGGCGGATTGCTTTTTTCCGGCAGCGCCATGGATGCTCCAGCCCCGACGATTTCCGGCGCCTGCTGTGCCGGACGAATGGGGCGCAATATCGGCATATGGCGCGCCGGCGCAAGCCGCTCGTCGGACCTGCGATGGGACGAGACGACGCGCGACGCCGACGCGATGCTTGCCGGCGGTCTCGCCGGGAACGATCATGTTTCCGGATGACGCCGGCCGACATGGTCGCGCGGCGACACGGGAGGACCGACATGGCAGGCGAGACGGCGCATTTCGGCTTGCGCCCGCGACCGCCGGTACCGGCGGTGCGGCCATTCGAGCTGCCGCCGATGATCAAGGCGATGCGTGATCGCGGCGAGGCGGCGCTGGCTGAGCCTTTCCGCGGGATCACGGGCGCCGGCGGCATCGTGCCGGGGCTTTTTGCGCGCGAGCCGACCGGCGTCTCGCTGGCGTCGCTCGCCGAGGCCGTGCGGTCTTTTCTCGCGGCGCTCACGGCCGAGCAGCGCAAGGCCGCGTGCTTTACGATCGAGGACGAAGCCTGGCGCCACTGGTCGAACATCCATCCCTGGCTGATGCGCCATGGGGTTTGCCTTGCCGACCTCGACGGCGGCGGGCGCGAGCGCGCGCTCGCGCTGCTCCGGGAGACCATGAGCGCCGCGGGCTACGGCACGGCGCGCGACATCATGCGGCTCAACGAGCACATGCTGGAGGTGACGGGCCGGGCCGAGGAATACAGCGAATGGTTCTACTGGGTGAGCCTCTTCGGCATGCCGTCGTCGAGCGAGCCCTGGGGTTGGCAGATCGACGGCCACCACCTCAACCTCAACGGCTTCGTGCTCGGCGACCAACTCGTGCTCACGCCCGGTTTCATGGGCTCGGAGCCGGTGCTGGCGCGCTCGGGCAAATACGCCGGGACGCGCGTCTTCGCGACCGAGGAGGAGCAGGGCCTTGCGCTGATGCGCGCGCTGTCGGTGGGCGAGCAGGCGCGCGCGACCATCGGGAAGGACCTGCCGGGCGAGCTGCTCGGCGCCGCGTTCTCCGACAACCGGCGGATCGAGCCCGCCGGGATCCGTTACGGCGACCTGCCGGTGGAAGGCCGCGAGCGTCTCGCGGCGCTGCTCGCGACCTACACGGGCCGCATCCGCCCGGGCCACGCCGAGGTGCGCTACGGCGAGGTGAAGCGTCACCTCGACGACACGCATTTCGCCTGGATCGGTCCGTGCGACGACGTGAGCCCGTTCTACTATCGGATTTTCAGCCCGGTGATCCTCGTCGAGTTCGACCACGTGGCGGGCATCGTCTACGACAACGACAAGCCCACGCGCGATCATATCCACACGGTGGTGCGCACGCCGAACGGCAACGACTACGGCCGGGACCTGCTGCGCCAGCATTATGCGGAGCACCACCACCGGCACGATGGAACGACGCATGCGCACCATCACCATGGGGCGCATCATCACGGCAAGCGATGATGTGATGCGAAGGAATTCAAAACTAACCCGTCATCCTCGGCGCGAGCCCTCGGGTCGCGCCGAGCGCGCCCAAGGATAAACTCCGCGAGCCTCGACTTGTCCCGCCGTAGCCCGAAGGGTGAAGGCGGCAGGATGATCGGCCGCGTCGTGCCGCAAGGGGCAAGTCGCGTCGCAGCGGCCCTTCGAGGCTCGGCGCTTTCGCGCCGAGCACCTCAGGGACTGTGTCGTGGGCAGATCAGCGCCTATCCGTGCTGCGTCGGTAGGCGGTCCGTGTCCGCGAGGTCGCCGAAGCGCGTGTACTCGGCCTCGAACTGGAGCTGCACGGTGCCGGTCGGGCCGTGACGCTGCTTGCCGATGATGACCTCGGCCTTGCCGTGGGCGAGCTCCATCTCGGTCTGCCACTTGAAGTGCTCGTCGGTACCGGGACGCGGCTCGCGATTGCGCAGGTAGTATTCCTCGCGATAGACGAAGAGCACCACGTCGGCGTCCTGCTCGATCGAGCCGGATTCGCGCAGATCCGAGAGCTGCGGGCGCTTGTCGTCGCGGCTTTCGACGGCGCGCGAGAGCTGTGAGAGCGCGATGATGGGCACGTTCAATTCCTTGGCGAGCGCCTTGAGGCTGGTCGTGATCTCGCTCACCTCCTGCACGCGGCCTTCCGAGGCGCGCTTCGACGAGCCCGACAGCAGCTGGATGTAGTCGATGATCAGCAGGTCGAGGCCTTTCTGGCGCTTGAGACGGCGCGCGCGCGCCGCAAGTTGCGCAATCGCGAGGCCGCCGGTCTCGTCGATGTAGAAGGGGAGGGACTCCATCTCCCGCGCCGCCTCCGCGACGCGGTCGAAGTCAGCCGCGTCGATCTCGCCGCGACGGATGCGCGAGGAGGAGATGCCGGCGCGCTCCGCGATGATGCGGGTGGCGAGCTGCTCGGCCGACATTTCGAGCGAGAACAGGCCGACGATGCCGCCGTCGACCGACTTGATCTGCCCGTCCGGCTGCACCTCGCCGCGCCAGGCCTTGGCGACGTTGTATCCGATATTGGTGGCGAGCGAGGATTTGCCCATGCCGGGACGTCCGGCGACGATGATCAAGTCGGACGACTGCAGCCCGCCCATCATGCGGTCGAGGTCGCGCAGCCCGCTGGCGAGGCCGGACAGCTTGCCGTCCCGCTCATAGGCGTGCGCCGCGAGCTCGACCGCGGTGGTGAGCGCCTGGGCGAAGCGCTGGAAGCCGCCATCGTAGCGGCCGGTCTCGGCGAGCTCGTAGAGGCGGCGCTCGGCGTCCTCGATCTGGGCCTGCGGCGCGAGATCGATCGGCGCGTCGTAGGCGACGTTGACCATCACCTCGCCGATGCTGATCAGCGAACGGCGGATCGCGAGGTCATAGATGTTGCGGCCGTAGTCGCCCGCATTGATAACGGTGGTCGCCTCGGTCGCGAGACGCGCGAGGTACTGGCTCGCGTTCAGGCCCGCGACGTCGAGATCCGCCGGCAAAAAGGTCTTGAGCGTGAGCGGGGTCGCGCTTTTTCCGTTGCGGACGAGCGAGCCGATATCCTTGTAGATCTTTTGGTGCAGGGGCTCGAAGAAGTGCTCCGGTTCGAGGAAGTCGGAGACGCGGTAGAAGGCCTCGTTATTGACGAGGATCGCGCCGAGCAGCGCCTGCTCGACCTCGATGTTGTGGGGGGCGGAGCGAAAGAGCGGCGTGCTCTCCGCCGGCTGCTTGCGAGCAGTCGATTCGACGGCCATGACATCCCGATGTTGTTGCTACATTTTTTGACACGGCACGAACTACTCGCAGACCAGACGTCGCGCACGCAGTGACAGAGCCGCAATTAGCACGGCTTCACGCGGTTGGGCGTCGGTCCTCGAGGCTTTCCCCGCTAATCTCGCAAATGAGTCCGGTGGCAAATTTTCGGCACAAAAAACATTGACCGCGGCACCCCGATGGCGGGGCCCCCTCGACTCGGTGGATCACTCGCCGGCGAGCCGCATCGGCGCCCGCCGTGCGCCTTCGAGCCTGCGCAGCCGCGCCTCCTCGTCCACGATGTAGTCACGGGTAATCGGCACGGTCCCTTGCCGCTTGGTGAGCTGGAACTGCATCACCATCATATTCTGCTGGGTGAAGGCCATCTCGGAGGCCGCGAGGTAGAACTCCCACATGCGCACGAAGCGCCCGTCATAGAGCTTCTCGACCGTCTCGCGGTGAGCGAGGAAGCGCTCGCGCCATGCGTGCAGCGTGTAGGCATAATGCAGCCGCAGGATCTCGATGTCGGTCACCAGCAGGCCGGCCCGCTCGATCGCGGGCAGAACCTCGGAAAGCGCCGGGGTGTAGCCGCCCGGGAAGATGTATTTGGCGATCCACGGATTGGTGATGTTGGGGCCTTCCGAGCGGCCGATCGAGTGGAGCACCATTATGCCGTCGTCGGACAATGCCTGCGCGCAGGCGCGGAAGTAGCGATCGTAGAAATTGACGCCCACGTGCTCGAACATGCCGACCGAGACGATGCGGTCGAAGGTCTCATCGACGTCGCGATAGTCCTGCAGCCGGAACTCGACCTGATCGGTGAGGTCCTTCTCGTCGGCGCGCACGCGGGCAAGGGCATGCTGCTCCTTCGACAGCGTAATGCCGGTGACCTTCGCGCCAGTGTATTCGGCGAGGTAAAGCGCCAGGCCGCCCCAGCCGCAGCCGATGTCGAGCACGCGCGTGTCGGGGCCGAGCCGCAGCTTGGCGGCGAGATGGCGCCGTTTGGCGAGTTGCGCATCGTCGAGCGTGGTGGTGGGCGTCTCGAAGTAGGCGCAGCTGTACTGCCGGTCGGAGTCGAGGAAGAGCGTATAGAGGTTCTCGTCGAGGTCGTAATGGTGCGCGACGTTGCGCTGCGCGCGGCCACGCAAGTTGAGCTGCTTGATTCGTCGCCAAATGCGCCGCAATGCCTCGGTGGGGTGCGACCAGCGCAGCGCATGGTAGGGCACCCGCGCCATGACGAGGTCGAGCAGGTCGGCGATCGAGCCCCGCTCCATCACAAAGGTGCCGTCCATGTAGGCTTCGCCGAGCTTGAGCTCGGGCTCGAAGAGCACACCGAGCTCCGCGGCGAACGTCATGAAGCGCGCCGCGATCACCGGCCCGGTTCCGTCGCCGAACGTCAGGGTCGTCCCGCGTGCGGTCGTCAGGCGCAAATTTCCGCGCCGGATGAACCGCGCAATGATTAATCGCAGCAACAAGTCCATGGCGCTAAATCCGCAACGCCAAGGCCGCCCGCGGCCGGCTTATGTCCAGCGAGACGTCGCCCGCCGGATGTCGGCCTCGACGGCCATGTCAGTCCCCCCCACGATTTCGTGAGGCGACCGCTTTCCGGTCCCTTCACGGCCCAAAATATGACCGATGCGGCACCTATGGACAAGTGCGCGAAAGTGTCTCCGAACATTGGTCACTTTCCGGAAATAGGCTAAATCTGGCTCAGCGCCTTGGGGTGGCGCGTGGGGATAACGCGCTGGGCCGGCCAAGGTTTTCACGAGCACAGCAATAAATGGGGATTGGCCTAGTGTCTAAACGTCGCTGTCACTCTTCCGTCGGCGCCCTGGTGCTGGCGGCTGCGATTTTCGCCGGTCCGGCCGCCGCGCAGGATTACGATGCCGGCAAGACCGGCCCGCAGCTTTTCGCGTCCGACTGTTCGGCCTGCCACAACTCGCCGGGCGGTCTCGCCAAGGGCAAGGACAAAGGTGCGCTGACGACCTTCTTAGCGGAGCATTATACCTCCAGGCGGGAGTCCGCGCAGTTGCTCGCCGCTTTTTTGCTGGGCGCCGGACCAGGTGATGCGAGGCGCGACAGGGTCGACGTGCCGAGTGGCCCGAAAGCGAAGCCGCGCAGGGCCGAGCGCGAAGAAGAGCCGAAGGTCGGGCCTGCGCCCGAGCCGAAGCCGCGCGCCGAACCGGCGAAGCGCGCGGAAGCGTCCGCCGAGACCCACGAAGAGGGACCGAAGCGCACGCGCGATCGCGAGCCGCCCAAGGGGGCCGATCCGGTGGTGAGCAAGCTCAAGTATTACGGCTCGGCGCGCGGCCCCGCGAAGGACACCGCCCATCTCGCCAATCCGGAACAGCGGCTCGAATCCTACGCGAACTCCGGCTCACCCTCGCTCACACCCGACGCAGGCACGCATGACGATGCCGCACCGGGCAGCAAGCGCAAGGTGACGCACCGGAAAAAGAAGAAGGATACCGACACGGCCGAAAGCACCGCCGTCCCGCGGGCCCCGAAGCCAGCGCCGCCGCAGCAGCGCCCTATCGGCAATAATTAGTCGTCATGCCCGGCCTTGTGCCGGGCATTCACGTCTTGGCGATCTGGCAAGGAAGGCGCGGATGGCCGGCACAAGGCCGGCCATGACGCTGTAAAGAGCGTCTTACTCCTCGCTCTCCGCAGCCGCCTTGCGCGGCTTGGCCGCCGGCTTGGCGTTCTTCTCGTCGGCATCTTCGGTTGCCTCGGGCGCCTCTGCCTCGGCGCCTTCCGGCGCCGGTTTCTCGAAGAAGTCGCTGGCCGCGGCGGTCTCGGCCTCATCGGCCTCATCGCGCCGCGCGATCACGTTCTCGCCGCGCGCGATGCGCTCGGCCTCATCGGCGCTGCGTGCGACGTTGATGGTGATCGTCACCTCGACCTCGGGATGCAGCGCGACCGGCACCTTGTGCAGGCCGATGTTCTTGATCGGGTGGTTGAGCACGATGTGGCTGCGGGTGACGTCCTTGTAGCCGGCCTCGTTGAGGATCGCGGCAAGGTCGCGGCCCGACACCGAGCCGTAGAGCTGGCCGACCTCGGAGGCCTGACGGATCACCGCGAAGCTCTTGCCGTCGAGACCGCCGCCGACCTTCTGCGCCTCGCCCCGCATCTCCACGTTGCGCGTCTCGAGATCGGCCTTCATGCCCTCGTACTTCGCCTTGTTCTCCTTGGTGGCGCGCAGGGCCTTGCCTTTCGGCAGCAGGAAATTGCGGGCAAAGCCGTCCTTGACGCGCACGATGTCGCCCATGTGGCCGAGCCGTCCGACGCGTTCGAGCAAGATTACTTCCATGACTTTCTCCTGTGTTCGTTCAATCGTTGCAGTTACGTGAGATGGGTTATGTCCGTTCTGGTGGGGGCAGGGGCGGCGGCCCGCGCGTTGCGGCGACGCGCCGGCGCAGATCGACGGCGGAGTCGATGAGCCCGAGCAGCGCCATCACGAGGACCGGCCAGCCCGACCAGCCGAGCAGCACGAAGCCGGTGTAAAGGCCGACCAGCACGACGGTGCGGCCTTGCAGATGGCGGGTGATGCCGTGCATCACCGCGAAGCCGAGCGCCGCGTAGGCGACGATCAGGCTCGCGACCGGCAGCTGCGCCGCCATGCCGGGCAGTCCGGGAACGAACGAGCCCACGAACGCGATCGCGAGCGCCGCCATGGCGACAGGGGGCAGCCGCATCGCCGCGAGGTCGGGCCACGGCCGCCGCAGCCGGCCGGAAATTTTTACCACATGGCCCGCCAGCCACAGATTGAGGAGCTGGGTGATCGTCGTCAGCACCGCGGTGGCCGGCGGCAGCACCGCGATGATGATGTCGATGAGGCGTTGGGGTTTCTCGACGCCCGGCACGACCAGCGGCGCATCGGCCGGGATGGCGAGCTGCAGCCGCAGCATGTGCTCGAACATGGTGTGCAGCGTTTTCTGAATCGTTGCCGCGCTGCCACCGAACGCCGCGAGCCCGACCAAGGTCACGAGTGCGCTCAAGATCGCCGCCCACAGAACGAGGCGACCGACCGGGTACCATTCAAGCTCGCCGTTCGGTCCGGCCGGCCGGGCGAGCAGCGCGAGGTAGCCGAGCCACCACGCCCCCAGCCCGACGGTGACCGGAAACCCGAAGAGGAAGAGCGGATCGATCGCGAGGCCGAGCAGGACCGAGGCTGTCGCGATGGCGGCGAGGCCTGCCCAATGGCTCCAGCCCATGGCGGCGATCATGATCGGCAGGGGGACGAGGCAGCACAGCAGGAGCGAGAGGGAGGAGCCGGAATAGATCGACGCGAACAGCAGCGCGGAGCAAAGCCCCGCGGCGAGTCCGACCAAGCCGATATTCCACCAGAATCGCGTCATCGCACAGCTGTCCCGCCCGGTTTCGAGGCGGTTAGAGACGGATGCCCGTCCCAACCTCGAGCGCGGGACCACCCGCGCTCTTCATTTTGCCCAGAGCATGATCTTTGTCGAAAACCGGTAGCCCCCGATCAAGTCGGCAGAGGCCTTTTCGGATCATGCTCTGTGTCGTCGCGTCGTCCGCCTCAGCGGATGACGTAGGGCAGCAGCCCGAGAAAGCGCGCCCGCTTGATCGCGGTCGCAAGCTCGCGCTGCTTCTTGGCCGACACCGCCGTGATGCGGCTCGGCACGATCTTGCCGCGCTCCGAGATGTAGCGCTGCAAGAGCTTCACGTCCTTGTAG
>DASXCK010000202.1:0-5705 GCA_036491235.1 Xanthobacteraceae bacterium
CGAGTCCGGCTCGGAGGGGGCGGACGGGGTCGGCGCAGGCGTCGGCGCAGGCGTCAGCAGCGCAGGCGCTGCGGATGCACTGCCAGCCTCTCCCGGAACCGAACGCTTGCCGAACACGACCCTACTCCCCGTTCCAATTCACCCGCACGTCCCGCCCGGATGCGCGTTAGCCCATCAGTTTTCCGAGCAGGGGCCCGAACAAGCCACCGCGCGTTTTCTTGACCGCGGCCCGGCCCGTGAGCGTCTGCGCGATCAGGCGGAACATCTCGGCCGTACGATGGCCGGCCGCAACTTCGGCAATCATCTGGCCGTTGTTCGCCGCTGTGCCGAAAATCGGCGGCTCGAATGGGATGACGGCGATCGGCTCATCCTCGAGCGCATTGGAGAAGTCCGCCGGCTTGATCTCGGGACGCTTCGGTACGCCGACCTGGTTGAGGCAGTAGAGCGGGCGGCGGTCGTTGGGACGGGCGCCGCGCAGCAGATCGACCATGTTCTTGGCGTTGCGTAGGTTGGCGAGATCGGGCGCCGCGACGATGAGGATATCATCGGCGCCGATCAGCACGCGCTTCGTCCAGGCCGTCCAGATGTGCGGCACGTCGAGCACCACGCACGGTACGCTCGCGCGCAGCGCGTCGAACACCGGCTCAAACGCTTCCGCCGTGAAATCGTAGACGCGATCGAGCGTCGCGGGCGCAGCGAGCAGGCTCAGGTGATCGGTGCATTTCGACAGCAGCCGATCGATGAATGCCGTGTCGATGCGGTCCGGCGAGAACACCGCGTCGGCGACGCCCTGCGGCGGGTCTTGATTGTAGTCGAGCCCGGCGGTGCCGAACGCGAGATCGAGGTCCGCCACCACCGAATCGAGCGAGAGATCGCGCGCGATCGCCCAGGCGACGTTGTGCGCGACCGTCGAGGCGCCGACCCCGCCCTTGGCACCGACCACAGCGATGATGCGCCCGACCGGCTTGGCATCCGGCGACGAGAACAGCCCGCACACCGCCGCCACCACGTCGATGGTCCGCACGGGCGCAATCAGATATTCGCTGACGCCGCGCCGTATCAGCTCGCGGTACAGAGTGATGTCGTTGAAGCGCCCGACCACGATGACGCGCGTACCCTCGTCACAGACTTCCGAGAGTTCATCGAGGCCGGCGAGAATGTCGTCGGTGCGCGTCTCGGTCTCGATCATGATGACATTGGGTGTCGGCGAGCTGCGGTAAGCCTCGGTCGCGGCCGCGATGCCACCCATCTGCACCCGCAGATGGGCTTTGGCCATGCGGCGATCCTCGGCCGCGGCCTGCACCGACGCGGCGGTTTCGACGTTCGTGCAGAAGGCCTGGACCGACACGCGCGGCGCGGGCGCGATGTGGTCCTCGAGCTCCCCCGGCGTGGCGGCGCCGTCCATCGTCTCGGCGGTTTGAAGGTTGGGCTTCATGTCAGTTTCCAACGTCGCTGATCTTGCCCTTGTTCTCGTTCGGGTAGGTGGTGGCCGTGCTCTGGCCCCTGCGGTATTTGTCGAGCACCATGGTACGACGCGCCTCGTAGGCCGGCGTCTCGCCACGCGGCTGCACGAGGTCGGCCGGGTCGTCGATCATGGCGGCTAGATTGTGCTGGGTCGCACAGCCGAGATTCCAATAGGGCTTGTTCTGCTCGTATTCCGCCACATCCGCCGGGCCGAGATCGTGTGGCCACAGCCCGCAAGGGCCTGCGGTGGCGGCGATGCGAGGGTAAGTCAGGCGGACGGCCGCAAGCCGATCCGAGTTGACCGGCCGATAGGAGCGCACCAGAAGGCCCTGAGGCGGAACCCCAGCCAAGGTCAGGATCGAGGTGATCTCGTGGGTCGCGTCGGCGGCCGCGCGCGCGTTGCGGGTGCCGGCCGGCACGTCGATGACGATCCCGCCCGTCGCCTCGTGCTTCCAGCGCTGCGCCAGCGCCAGCACATCGGCACGCTGTCCCGGGGTGAGATCGCCCCGGCTGGAGCCGATGAAGAGCGCGACGGTGCGCGTCCCCTCCTGCAGCGTGATCGGATGGCGCTCGCGATAATCGACCGGCACCGCGTCCGCCGTACTGTGCGTCGTCGTGTAGCAACCGGCGAGCGACGCCGCCAAAGCCGCGGCCGCAGCGAGGCGCCCGGCCCTTGCGCCGTGCCTGATGATTGCGCGCATCACGAATGTCATCCTCAAGTCTCCTCGGCCCCTCAATTCATGATGAAGCCGAAATTGCCATTGTATGTGCGCTTGGGCTCGACGCCGCCCGTAACCCCGTAGATGCGGTTGAGCCGCCCCATCAGGATCTGTGCCGGATCGCTCACGTCCGCGTAGCCGTCGTCCGGCCGCGACAGGTCCTTCGGCGCGACCGGGTGCACCACGTAGGGCGTGACGATGATCATCAGTTCGGTCTGGTCGTTGACATAATCGCGGCTGCGGAAGAGCGGGCCAAGGATGGGAAGCTGCTGCAGGCCGGGAATCCCGTTGATCGCCTGCTTGGTCTGCTCCTGGATCATGCCCGCCATGGCGAGCGAGCCGCCGGACGGAATCTCAACCGTGGTGTCGGCGCGGCGCACCCGGATCGACGGGATGGTGATGCTCTGAGTCGCGCCCGGCACCGTCAGGGCCAGCGCGTTGTCGGTCGACAGGTCGGAGACCTCGGTCATGACCTTGAGGCTGATGCGTCCCTCCGACAGCACCACAGGGGTGAAGTTCATGCTTACGCCGAATTTCTTGAAGTCGACCGTCGCCTGGCAGAGCGGCGGTGACTTGGTGGTGTCGCAGCTCAGGCCTGCGGGGATCGGAAACTCGCCGCCGGCGAGGAAGGTCGCGCTCTCACCCGAGATGGCGCTAAGCGTCGGCTCCGCGAGCGTGCGGATCACCCCGGCGCGCTCCATCGCCTGCAGTGTCGCGGACGTGGTGCCGAAGTTGCCGGACACCGCGCTGCTGGTAAGGGGCTGGCCGAACGCGCTGAACGGATTGGAGCTGGTGAAATTGAGCACCGCCGAGCCGATATTGAGGTTGGCGTCGAGGTTGATGCCGAGCTGCTTGATGACGTCGCGCTGCACCTCCGCGACGGTCACCTTGAGCATCACCTGATCGCGCCCCTTCACGACGATCGCGTTCACGACCTTGCCGTCGCCGGCGAGGCGGGTCGCGACATCGAAGGCCTTCTGCGCCTCGATGGGGCTCGATAGCGTGCCGGAAAGCACGACGCCGTCACCGACGCCTTCGATGCGCAAGTCCGCGTTGGGAAACATCTGCCGCAGGGCCGCGCGCACGCCGTTGAGGTCGCGCGTCACCGCGATATCGAAGCCGGCGAGCTGGTGGCCCTGCGCGTCGAAGAAGAATACGCTGGTCTGGCCGATCGCGACGCCGATCAGATAGGCGCGCCGCGCCGACCGCACCACCGCGTTGGCAACCTTCGGATCAGCGACCAGCACGTCCTTGACGTCCCCCGGCAGGTCGATCACCACGGACTTCCCGATCCCGAGCGGGATGAAGCTCGAGCCGGCGTCGCTCGCGGCCACCTGCGCGCCCCCTGGCGCGCCGACGTGCGTCGTGGCCGGCCCACCGACATGCGCGGTCGGCACGGGGGCATCGACCGCGAGCTCGGCGGCACGGACGCGCTCGAGCGAGGTCGGCGCCAGCGTGACGATTGCTGCCAACGCCGCGATGCGGATCAGCGCCCTGCTAGCCATGCGCTCGTCCTTTCCCGAATGTCATTTCGCTGTGATCGAGGTCGAAACCCCGAATCGGATCATCTTGAGGCCATCGTCGTGCTTGAGCGGCCGCGACGGCAGCACGTCCTGGGCGGTGTCCGTCGGCTTATAATCGACGAGACTGCGCAGCGTGAGCGATAGCGTGCCGGTTTGGCGCGCGGCAGCGAGTGTTTCGGCCTGATGCTGGTTCAGCTCGAGGGTTGCGGTCTTGCCGACCACGACGCGCTGGCCTTCCTTTTCTTGCACCAGCTGATCGATGGCGAGCACGCGAACATTGCTGAGAATCGTGCGGCTGACGTGCGCCTCGACGCCGGTCTTTTTTTCGGCCTCGCGATCGCGGCCCGACAGGATCACGTCGACCCGGTCGTTGGGGAGGATGAAACCGCCCGCCCCGGTCTCGGCCGAGATTTCCGTCGAGTAGGCGCGCATCCCGGTCGGCAGAATCGCCGCCATGTAGCCGGAGGTCTGGCCGGCGCGAATCACCTTGTTGTCGCGAAGTGGCTCGCCCGCCGCCAACGGGACCCGGACGATGGCTCCCTTGTATTGCACAAGCGCATCGGGATGATCGTTCTTGCGGATGAGGGCCGGGTTCGCAGCCGAGGCGGCGGGCCATGCCTGCCACTGCAGATCATTGGCGCCCAGAGCCGCGCCGATGCCCAAGTCTTTGGTGGCGACCAGGACGTCGGCCATGGCGATTTGCGGCGCGGGCGCCGGAGGCGCCGAGCCCACTCCGCTTGCCATATAGGCTGCAAGGCCGCCGGCGGCGACCGCAATACCAAGGACGACAAGACGCGCGGTTTTCATACGCTTCACTTCCCGCAAGACACGGCAGCCAGCCGGCCGCCTTGGCGGGATTTCACCAGCCAAAGGTCAATTCATGGTTAATGAGGCGTATCTAAATGAAGCTAATCGATCGTTTCCGCCGTCCGGGCCGACGCGGCGCTCAATGGGCCAGCGTCTGCATCCAGATCGTCGACGGATAGATCACCAGCGCCGCGACCGCGAGCGCGATGCCATAGGGCACGCCGCCGCCCGGCTTGTGCAGCCGCTCGGCCCATTCCTTGCCCGTCAAAACCGACGGCATGGCGAATTTGCGGAATTCGATCAGCGCCAGGGTGAGAACGCCGCCGAAGATCGAAGCGTAGAGCAGGTAGTCCATCAGATGCGCCCAGCCGAGCCACAGGGCGGTCGCGGCCGCGAGTTTGGCGTCGCCGCCGCCGACCCAGCCGCAAAGGAAGAAAGTGAACGTCACCGCAAGCACGAGGCCGGCGGCACCCGCGTGATTGAGCATGTCGGCGTATGGCATGCCGGTCCCCAGCGCCAGCGCCGCGAATCCAGCCACCAGGATGAGAGAGATCCGGTTCGAGATCGTCATCGTGAAGAAATCGCTGGACGCCGCGAACGCCATGACGCTCGGAAAAACCAGAAGCCGCGCCGCGTCGATGATCAAGCTCATCATGGGTCGACTCGTGGAGAAATTCGATCTCGAGGCATCTGCCGATGCGATGCTGTGGTCGAGCGAACGATCGCGGTCATTCAAGCCAACGAGGCGTGCTGGGAGAGCGGCGGCAACGCAAGTGCGGAGGCCGCGCTGGCCGATATTGTCCAGTTCACGGAATATGCGCCGCGATCGTCGCGCCGAAAGCGCATGACGATGGACATTCCACCCTCCCGAGGTAACTGCGGACCCAACCCGCGGCCAAGATACCTCAGGACCTCACAACGGAATGTAAAGAGGCGGCGCCTCGCGGCCGCAAGATTCATCGCCGCGACGGCAGGCAAAAAAAGGGCCCCGCTCCCGAGGGCGGGGCCGCTTCAAGCTGGTGCGACGGCTGTTTACTTGCCAGCGGTGCCAAGCTGGGTCGACACGTTCGAGAACGTGTTCTTCAGCTGGCCGCCGAGGGTGTTGACGGTCGCGATGATCGCGACAGAGATGCCGGCGGCGATCAGGCCGTACTCGATGGCCGTCGCGCCACTCTCGTCACGCAGAAAACGC
>DASXCK010000203.1:0-7095 GCA_036491235.1 Xanthobacteraceae bacterium
AGTCGAGGGTAGCGTCACCTTCCATAGGATGTCGCGCTGCGATGCGCCCATGAGCTTCGCGATGGTGAGGATGTCGTTGTCGACGTTCTTCGCGCCGCCGAGCGTGTTCACCAGCAGGATGAAGAAGACGAGCGTGAAGGCGGTGACCACTTTGGCGGTGATGCCGATGCCGAACCACAGGATGATCAGCGGCGCGAGCGCAATCCGCGGCAGGCTGTTGAGCGCGAGCACGAGCGGCGCGAGCACGTCATCCCAGAACGGCGAGCGTGCAAGCAGGAGACCGGCGAGGATTCCGAGCGCCGAGGAAATCACGAAGGCGATCAGGGCTTCGAAGACGGTGACGAAGACGTCAACGAACAGCGAGCCGCTGACGATCTCGTTCCACAGCTCCTCGGCGACGAGCTTGGGACTGCTGATCCAGAACGGGTCGACCCAGCCGACCCCGACCACCGTCTGCCAAACGGCCAACACGGCCCCGACCACGGCAAGCCGGGCGAGGATCACGCGACGATGGCGGGTGCCCGGATCGGGCTCGGCCGCGAGGCTCAGGTCCTCGGGCGCGGATGCGACTGTCATGGCGATACAACGCGCCTACTGCGAGCAAAATGATCAGTGCGTCTTCGGCTCTGCGAAGTCCTTCGGCATGAAGTCCGTAGCGACGAGCTGATCGTAGGGCACCGTGTGCGGGATCAGCTTGTTCCCGTAGAGCAGCGAGTTGACGTTCTCGATCGCCTGCGCGGTCGCGACCGGACGGAAGATCGCACGATAGCGCTCGAGATAGGCGCGCAACAACGCCGGATCCATTCCCTTGATCGTCTTCAAGCCTACTTTCATGATCTCTTCGGTGCGCGCCGGGTCGTTGATCGCCTGCTCGGCCTCGACCACCGCCGCGACGATGCTGCGCGCGACCTGCGGGCGGTCCTTGAGGAAGGCGGAGCGCACGAACATGCCATTATAGGCGTACTGCTTGAACAGCGGTGCCTCGCCGCCCTCCACGTCGACCACCATCTTCGCCATCTTGAGACCCTTCACGGCGACGGTCTGCGCCGGCTCGACCGCCATGGCGCCGTCGATGACGCCGTTCTTGAGCGCCGCCAGGGTCGTGTTGGGATCGCCGACCGGCACGATGGTCACGTCCTTCTTGGGATCGAGGCCGGCCTGGCGCAACAGATACTGCAAGGTTGTGTCGGTCGAGGCGCCGACCGAGCTGATGCCGATTTTCAATCCCTTCAGGTCACGCACCATTTCGGGGTACGGCTTGCTCGCGTTCGGCGTCGGCACATTGTTGCGCACGATCAGGCCGAGCGGCGGAAGCTGCTCGTTGAGCACGAGGAGCTTCACGTCCTGTCCCTTGGCGGCCACCGCGACCCCGTGCTCGACCGCAAAGGCCCCGACGTCAGCCGAGCCGCTGATCATGATGTTCGCCGCCTGGATGCCGGTGCCGTAGACGAGCTCGGCGTCGATGCCATGCTTCTCGAACAGCCCGAGCTCCTTGGCGACATAGACCGTGAAACAGCAGAGATTGGCCTGAAAGGTGGAAATCTTCACCTTTTCGAGGGCGCGCGCCGGAGTGCTGAGGCAGGCGAGCGCAGCAAAGGCAGCAATCGCATGCGAGAGCCGATTCATTCGCAAGCCGCCCATCACATCCTCCTCTGTTGATCCGTCATCCTGAGGTGCGAGCCTTCGGGTCGCGCCGAGCGCGCCCAAGGGGTAAACTCAGCGAGCCTCGAAGATGAACGGCCGATGCGCAGTGACATACGCTTGTTGCGCCGCCTCGGCCGTTGCCTTCGGGGTTTGCCTTTCGGCCGAACGCCTCAGGGTGACGGATTTGATTTATTCATTACATCTACTATGCCACATGCCGATGCGCGGTGTCGCGGCGATGACGACGGATCCGATCCTCATCGACGTCGATGCCGAGCCCGGGCTGGTCGGATACTTTCACATGGCCCCGCTCGATGCGAATGGGGCGCGCGGTCGCATCCTCGGCCAGGCCTTCGATCGACGGCGTGAATCCCCAGGCAAGCTGCGGCAGCGCCGCCGCGATGTGAAGCCCCGCGGCGCACGCGATGCTCGATTCGCCGGTCTTGCACGCGACGTTGACCGACATGCCGAACTCGTCGCACAGGCGGCCGGCTGCAACCGCGCCGCGCATGCCGCCCAGCTTGATAGTCTTGAGGCTCGCGCCGCGCGCCGCCTGGCGCTCGTGGTAGCGGCGGATGTCGAGGAGACTGTGGAGGCTCTCGTCGGCGCTGATCGCAATCTCGCCGGCCGCGGCCGCGACCGCCGCCATGCCGTCGATGTCGTCCGCGGCGACCGGCTGCTCGAAAAATGTCAGCCCGCTGCCTGCCACGGCACGCACGTATTGCATCCCCTCCTCCGTGCTCCAGCCGGTATTGGCGTCGGAGGAGATCAGGCAGTCTCCGCCCAGCACGTCGCAAATGCGGCGGGTGCGCTCGGCATCGACCAGCGGCTTGTCGATGCCGACCTTGATCTTGAACGCCTCGAATCCTTCGAGCCGCTTGTGGGCAGCGTCGCGCAAGTCCGCGGCGAGTTCGCCATTGCTGATCACACCGAGCACCGGGATGCGATCGCGCACCTTGCCGCCGAGCAACGCATAGGCAGGCCGGCCGGTGGCACGACCGACGAGATCGTGCACCGCGATCTCGACCGCGGCCTTGGCGGCCTGGTTGCCGTAAATGCGGCCATTCATCGCCGCCGAGGCGCCGGCGATATCCTCCGGATCGCGGCCGAGCACGGCCGGGACCATGTAGGCGATCGCCGCCATCATGCTTTCGACGGTCTCGCCCGTCATGGTCGGAGCGGACGCCGCCTCGCCCCAGCCCACCAGGCCAGTGTCCGTCTCGAGGCGCACCAGCACGTTGTCGGCCTGACGGATCTCGACGCCCGCCATGTGGACCGGCTTCTTCATCGGGAACGCGACCGCGATCGGCTCGATGAGGGTGATTTTCATGCTGGACTCCAACGTGCCCGTCGCAGGGGAGGTTTGTGTTTCGCATCGAGGCTACAAAGACGTGGATGCCCGGGACAAGCCCGGGCATGACGAATCCATACGGCCGACGTCCCGCCGGGGCTACACGGCCTGCACGGTCTCCATCAGATCACGACTGGGCGGCACGTTGGGCCAGGCGTCATTGAAATCGTCGACCAGCGCCTCGAAGCCCGGCGCATCGACGACCGCACGCAGGGCCGCCATGTCGGGAAATTGGTACATCGCGTAGTGCACGGCGGGGTCGAGGCGGCTCCAGAAGCGCCAAGCCTTCTCGCACTTGAAGTACTTCATCGCCATCGGCACGTGACGGCCGCCGTACCATTGATCGAACCTGGCGCGGTCAGCCTCGTTCGCGACCTGCGCCCGCACCATGAAAATAGCCTTGCTCGCTTCCATGGCTTCCTCCGTCATCGCGGCGCGTCGGGTTCCGTGCACACATCTCGATGCTACGCTTACCGCGTCAGCGCGACCAGATAGACGCTCGTGGCGCTCGCCGACGGATTGACGAAGCTGCACGCCATAGCGGGGCCGAGCGCGAGGCAGTCGCCGCGGCGCAGGCGATGGGTCATCGCTCCCTCGACGAAGTCGAGCGCGCCGGCGAGCATCCAGACGCACTGACCGCGCAGGAACGTGAAGGCGGAGGCCGGATAGTCGATACGCGCGCCCGGCGGCAACTCGACCTGCACCAGCTCGGGCAGCGCGCCGGGCGGCGACACGGCGCGCCGGACATAGCCGGTCGCCGGATCGGTCCAGCGCGGCTGGTGCGCCGTCCGCATGAGGCGCCCCTCCCCGCTCGCGTCACTTTCGCTGCGCGCCAGCACGGCCGAGAGCGTAAGCCCGAAGGCGCCCGACAGGCGGCCGAGCAGCGCAGCGGTCGGGCTCGCCTCGTTGCGCTCGACCTTGCTGATCATGGCGCGCGAGACGCCGGAACGTGCCGCGAGATCGCCGATCGACCAGCCGCGCGCCTCGCGCTCCGCCTTTAGACGCGCCGCGAGCGAGGCGGCTGAAGCGTCGTCGTCTTGCATCTTCATCATAATGTCCACTATAATGGACGACGGCCGAGGACGTCCAGTTGGAGCGTGGAGCGGTACCGATGCTGATCCGCGACGCGCGGCCTCCTGTTCATGCAGCGAATGGTGTGAGGCATCCAACATGGTCCATGTCCTTGTCGGCGAACCGGCGGCCACTTCGCCGGGACACGGGCCGCGCGAGATCCGCCTCAACGCCTTCGACATGGCCTGCGTCGGCCACATCCAGCAGGGAATGTGGACCCATCCGCGCGACCGCTCGGCGGACTACCGCTCGCTCGACCATTGGGTTTCGCTCGCACGCCTGCTCGAGCGCGGGCTATTCGACGGGCTTTTCCTTGCCGACGTGCTCGGCATCTATGACGTTTACGCGGGCGCGCCCGACGCGGCGCTACGCAACGCCGTGCAGGTGCCGTTGATCGATCCGGTGCTGCTGATCCCCGCGATGGCGCACGCGACCAGGCATCTCGGTTTCGGCGTCACCTGCAATCTCGCCTACGAGCCGCCTTATCTTTTTGCCCGGCGCATGTCGTCGCTCGACCATCTCACCAACGGACGGATCGGTTGGAATATCGTCACCGGCTATCTCGATAGCGCGGCGCGCGGCATGGGTTTTGACGCACAGATGGCACATGACGATCGCTATGACCTCGCGGACGAGTACATGCAGGTGGTGCGCGCTCTGTGGGAGGAGAGCTGGGAGGACGGCGCCGTGCGCGCCGATCACGCGCGCGGCGTCTATGCCGACCCGGCGCGTGTGCATCGCGTGCGCCACACGGGCGCGCAATACCGGATCGACGCGATCCATCTCTGCGAGCCCTCGCCGCAGCGAACGCCGGTGCTCTACCAGGCCGGCGCCTCCGAGCGCGGACGCGCGTTTGCGGCACGCCACGCGGAATGCGTGTTCGTCAATGCGAGCAGCAAGGCCAACGTCAAGCGACTCGTGGCCGACCTGCGGGCGCGGGCGGCGCGCGGCCGTTGCAGGTCTATGTGGGCGCGACCGTGGTGGTGGGCCGCACGCAAGCCGATGCGCAGGAGAAGCTCGCCGACTACCGCCGTCACGCCTCGACCGAGGGCGCGCTCGCGCACGCGGCGGCCTCGCTCGGCATCGATTTCGCGAAGTTGGGCATGGACGAGCCCGTCGACGGCAGCGCCTCGCAGGCCATCCAGTCGAACGTCGACGCAATGGCGCGCACGCTCGGCGCCGGCTGGACCAAGCGCGCGCTGATCGACCGGTTGGCGCTCGGCAGCCGCCAGCCGCCGATCGTGGGGGACGCGGAGCAGGTGGTCGAGGCGTTGGCGGCGTGGGTCGCCGACACAGATGTGGACGGGTTCAACTTGTCGCGCACGGTCGTGCCGGAGTGCCTGGAGGATTTCATCGCCCTCGTCGTGCCGCGGCTGCAGGAGCGCGGAATGTACAAACGCGCGTACCGGGAGGGGACGTACCGGGAGAAGTTGTTCGGCCCCACGGGGTGAGCAGGGCGCGGGCAGACGACCGCCAATACCTCCGCCCCGCCCTGCGTGGATCGCTCCGTCGCGCGGTATTTTGCGCCAAGGTCGCCAAATTTTGCCCGCATCGATGCTCCGCTTTTGCCCCGTTCCAGTCACAGGGCGATGGCCTGCTTCAGGTTCCTTTGGGGACGAAAGGGCGTAACAATGTCTTCGACCGAACCAGCAGATTTCTGGGACAGATTTCACGGCGAACGGCCCGGCGAGGCGAGGCCTGTTGCGATGCAGGCGCAGGACCCGCGGCGCGCGTATGCGGCGCTACGCCGGCGGCGCCCGCTGCGCGCCTTCTTTCGTTTCCTGCTGACGGTCGGCGTCGGCGTCAGCGGCACTTTGGCGTGGCAGGCCTTCGGCGACACGGCACGAGAGAGGGCCGCGGCCGCGTATCCGCAGCAGCTGGGCTTTTTGGCGCTGGCGAGGCGCGCGGCCGCGCCCACTCCGACGCCGGCGGCTGCTGCCTCCACGACGGTCGGTGCCGCGGCGCCCGTTGCGACCCCCAGTCAACAGCAACTTGCCGCCGTCTCGATCAGTCTCGCGGACATACGCCGGAGCGTCGAGACGCTGGCCGCGCAAGTCGCGTCCAACGAGCAACAGGCCGCGTCGAACCAGCAGCAGATGGCAGCCGACATTGCGCGGCTGCAAGCCTCCGAGCAGGACGTGCTCGCCAAGCTCGCGACGCCCCCGCCGCGGCCGCCACGCCCCGCGCACAAGCCCGCACCACTCGCACTCAGTCCCACCGCCGCTGCGCCCGCAGCCGCACACTGACGGTCGGCGCAACAGGATCGAGGGGTAACGTGTGTCCCGGTTGACCTGGATGCGGCCGTGACGCTGTCCGCGTGACTTGCGGCGGCGTGCGCTGAAACGTTTTCGACAAGATTGTTAGCCCGTTCGGCGATTTGCCCGTGCGGAAGCTATTGGCGCGGCGGCGACGTCATTTTTTTGCCTCGGCCTATGAACTTTTTCCCGAACCGACGAACCAACGGCATGCTCAGAGCGCCCATTCGGCCGGAGCAGATTTCACACGTTGGAGGGGACATAGCTCATGACCAAGACCACACGACCAATCATCCTGCTAGCCACCGGCTTCTTCTGCGCCCTCACCGCCACATCGGCTGCCGGCGCCAACCGCACCCTGGTCTCCGCCCTCGGCAACGACACCAATCCGTGTACGATCACGGAACCATGCCGCACCCTACAGGCGGCATTCAACGCGACGCCCCCCGGCGGCGAGATCGAGGTGCTCGACCCGACCGGCTACGGACAGCTCACCATTACCCATGCGATCAGCATTCAGGGACACGGCTGGGCTTCGTTGAACGGGTCCCCGGGCGGCAACGCCATCACCATCAATGCCGGTCCGAACGACAAGATCCAGTTGCACGGCCTCGTCATCGAAGGCTTTGGCACCGGTCAAAATGGAATTCTGTTTACGACCGGAAAGTCGTTGCTTGTCGAGAACACGACGATTCAGAATTTCGTCGACAACGGTATCGCGTTCAAACCCACCGCACTAAGCGCGCTGGCCGTCTCGAAAACAACTATTGCGGA
>DASXCK010000204.1:0-6095 GCA_036491235.1 Xanthobacteraceae bacterium
CTCGGCCTCCGCAAAGGCACGCACCGCGGCTTCGGTCGCGCCGGCGCTCCAGGGCTCGACGGCCGCGAGCCGCGCCGCGAGCTTGCCCATGAGGGTGCGGGCCTCGGCGGAGAGCAGGGCGGCCGCGCGTTCGTCGAGGGCAAGGGGCCGCGCGGCGTAAAGGAACCTGGCGCTGTCGATCAGCTCGACCAGCGTTTTGGCCCGCTCCTTGAGCCCCGGCATGGCGGAGATGAGCTTTGCCTCGAGCTCGGGCGTGAGCTTGGCGGCAAGCTCGCCGCCGTTCGCGATATGCGGCAGCACGCTCTTGATGGCGGCGACAAGGTCGGCGTCGCTCGCGGCGCGGATATAGTGGCCATTGAGGTTTTCCAGCTTGGCGAAGTCGAACCGCGCCGGCGAGCGGCCGATCTGCGGCAGGTCGAACGCCGCGATCATCTCGTCGGTGGAGAAGATCTCCTGGTCGCCGTGTGCCCAGCCGAGCCGGACCAGATAGTTGCGCAGCGCGGCCGGCAGGTAGCCCATGCCCCGATAGGCATCGACGCCGAGCGCGCCGTGACGCTTCGAAAGCTTCGAGCCGTCCGGCCCGTGGATCAGGGGGATGTGCGCCATCACGGGCACATCCCAGCCGAGCGCCTGGTAGATCTGGGTCTGGCGCGCCGCATTGGTGAGGTGGTCGTCGCCGCGGATGATGTGGGTCACACCCATGTCGTGGTCGTCGACGACGACCGCATGCATGTAGGTCGGCGTGCCGTCCGAGCGCAGCAGCACTAGGTCGTCCAGGTTCTCGTTCTGCCAGGTGACCCGGCCCTGGACCTGGTCGTCGACCGCGGTCTCGCCGATGAGCGGCGCCTTGAGGCGGATCACGGGCTTGACCCCGGGGGGCGCCTCGGACGGGTCGCGGTCGCGCCAGAGCCCGGTATAGAGTTTCGAGCGGCCCGCGCGCCGGGCCTCTTCGCGCATCCGCGAAAGCTCCTCGGGGCTTGCAAAGCAGTAGTAGGCGGTGCCCGCCCTGATCATCTGCTCGGCCACCTCGCGGTGGCGCGCCGCCCGGGCGAACTGGTAGATGGCATCGCCGTCCCATTCGATGCCGAGCCACTTGAGCCCGTCGAGAATCGCGTCGATCGCGGCTTGGGTCGAGCGCTCGCGATCGGTGTCCTCGATGCGCAGCAGCATCCGGCCGCCGCGGGCGCGGGCGTAGAGCCAGTTGAATAAAGCCGTGCGTGCGCCGCCGATGTGCAGAAAGCCGGTCGGCGAGGGGGCAAAGCGCGTGACGATCTGGTCGGGCATGCCTCGAGAGAAACCGTAGCGGCGGGACCCTTGCGGGCGGCGAGCCCATGTACCATGGCGGGTGCCGACAAAGCAAAATTGAGTGCTTGTCTCGACGTGTCGGCGCGAATTTGGCACATAGGCCGCCGGCACTCAGGCGATAACCGGACCCGGACCACATGGCGGCAGACGCGGCAACGACCGAGGCGGGACGCGACTTCATCCGCGACATCGTCGCGGACGACCTCGCGACGGGGCGGCACAAGACCGTGGTGACTCGCTTCCCGCCGGAGCCGAACGGCTACCTGCATATCGGCCACGCCAAGTCGATCGCGCTCAATTTCGGCATCGCGGAAGAGTTCGGTGGGCGCTGCAACCTGCGCTACGACGACACCAACCCGACCCGGGAGGACCAGGAATACATCGATGCGATCGAGTGCGATGTGCGCTGGCTCGGCTACGACTGGGGTCAGAACCTGTTTCATGCCTCCGATTATTTCGAGCGGCTCTACGGCTGGGCCGAGGACCTGATTCGCGCCGGCAAGGCCTATGTCGACGATCAGACCCAGGACCAGATGCGCGAGAACCGCGGCACCCTGACCGAACCGGGTCGCAACAGCCCGTTCCGCGACCGCAGCGCCGAGGAGAACCTCGACCTCTTCCGCCGCATGCGGGCGGGCGAGTTCCCCAACGCCTCGCGGGTGTTGCGGGCGAAGATCGACATGGGCTCGGGCAACATCAACCTGCGCGACCCGGTGCTCTACCGCATCCTCAATGCGCCGCATCCGCGCACCGGAACAACCTGGCACATTTATCCGAGCTACGACTTCGCACACGGCCAGTCGGACGCGATCGAGGGCATCACGCATTCGATCTGCACCCTCGAGTTCGAGGATCACCGGCCGCTCTACGACTGGTTCATCCAGAACTTGGCGGTCCCGTCGCAGCCGCATCAGTACGAGTTCGCGCGCCTCAACATCACCTACACGCTGCTCTCCAAGCGCGTGCTCACCGAACTCGTGCGCGGCGGGCACGTGGCGGGCTGGGACGATCCCCGCATGCCGACGCTCGCGGGCCTGCGCCGGCGCGGCGTGCCGCCGGCGGCCATCCGTGACTTCATCAAGCGCGTCGGGGTCGCCAAGGCGAACTCGACGGTCGATGTCGCGATGTTCGAGCACGCGATCCGCGAGGTACTCAACAAGACGGCGCTGCGCCGTATGGCGGTGCTGCGGCCGCTCAAGGTGACGATCGAGAACTATCCGGTCGGGCAGACCGAGGAGCTCGAGGCCGCCAACCACCCGGACGATGCGGCGGCCGGGACCCGCCGCATCAGGTTCGGCCGCGAACTCTTCATCGAGCAGGACGACTTCATGGAGAATCCGCCAAAAAAGTTCTTCCGGCTCGCGCCCGGCGCCGAGGTGCGGCTACGCTACGCCTATTTCGTCACCTGTCGCGATGTGAAGAAGAACGCCAACGGCGAGGTTACCGAGATCGTCTGCACCTATGACCCGGCGACCAAGGGTGGCAACGCGCCGGATGGGCGCAAGGTGAAGGCGACCATGCACTGGGTCGCGGCCGCCGATGCGGTCACGGCCGAGGTGAGGCTTTACAATCCGCTGTTCAACAAACCCGACCCGAGTGCCGCGAATTTCGTCGCCGACCTCAATCCGAACTCGCTCGAGATCCTCTCGGACGCCAAGCTCGAGCCGGCCCTCGCGGGCGACAACGCCGTGGTTCCGGTGCAGTTCGAACGGCAGGGCTATTTCGTGCCCGACGCGGACGGGAAGGCCGGCAAGCCGGTGTTCAACCGCACCGTCGGCCTGCGCGACACCTGGGCCAAGGTGAGCGCGGGCGGATAGGGCAGCCGCACGCTGGAGCCCATCCAATCTCTTCCTCGTTTTCCTGTCTCAAAGGAGCGGGGAGTCCAGGGCGTCGCCTTGTAAATAACAAGGAAAATACAAGGGCGGGTGCCTGGACTGCACCCCTGCGGTGAGGCCCGAAACTAGGGATTGGTTGCGATCGCAACTGCATGCGAGCGCATCCCTCCTGGAGGCGCGCAAACCCGGGGCCGCTCTCCTTGGCGGTAGCCAAAGGCTTGTCCGGTGCGTAGCCCCGGGCGACACACACACAAATCCAAGACTAGGATTTCAGCCATTGCCGCATTGGCGCGCAAAGGCAAGAAAGAAACGGCGCGCTCCCCATCCCGGCCCCGGCGGCTCACGGAGAGTTCGCGCATCGGTCTCGATCCACGCTCGAAGCAGCGCCCCCCGGCGACCGCGTCGTAGGCACTAAATTTAGTTCAGAGGACCAGAGGGTCGCCGACTTCGCTATCGGGCGACGGCCTCCCGAAGCTCCGCACCGGGGTTGGCAGATAGCGCCGTGGTTTTCTTTTCGTCGGCGCCGCGCCGCGCCGACACGGCACCGCTGGCAAAGCGCACCCGGTACACCGCAAGGTTCTCCATCACGCGCTGCACGTAATTGCGCGTCTCGGACAGCGGAATGCGCTCGACCCAGTCGACCGCGTCAACTTTGGCGTTGCGCGGATCGCCGTGCTTTGCGACCCACTCGTGCACCCGGCCGCGCCCGGCGTTGTAGCCGGCGAAGCTCATGATGTAAGAGCCGCGATATTCGGCCAGAAGTGCGGCGAGCTCTCCGGCGCCCAACTGCATGTTGTAGATCGGGTCCGCGACCAGCCGCTTCCAGTCGTAGGCGATGCCCAGGCGCTTGGCGGTGTCGCGGCCGGCTTCCGGGGTGACCTGCATGAGCCCGACCGCCTTGGCGGGCGACACGTCGCGCTGGTTGAATTCGCTTTCGGTGCGCACGATCGAATAGATGATGCTGCGATCGACCGGCGGCCCGATCGCCGTGTACGACGGCACGCCGATATCGGGAAACGCGTAGGCCTCGAACGGAAGCCCGCGCTCGAGCGCGCGCTTGCCGATCAGCAGCACGGCGCGCGCGTCGCCATTGCGCTGCGCGACGTTGGCAAGCGCCGCCACCACGGGAACGGTGTCGCTGTGCGCGGCGACGTCCAGGGAGAACGACAAGGCGAGGTCGCGCTCGCCGATCGCGTAGAGAAGCGCGGCGGCATGCACGAGGTCGTTACGTTCGCCGGGCGTGCCTTGCGGCATCGGGTGCAATGCCATCTCGCCGAGCCCGAGCCGCTCACGTGCGAGCTGCCCGTAATAGGCCACTGGGAAGGCGGCCGCCGACGCGTACTGCTCCCGCATCTCGTCTAACCGCCCCGCGGCCTCGAGGGCGCGGCCGCGCCAATAAGCACCCTTCGCCAGCGTGATCGGGGCGCTCGAGCCGGTGTCGATGTTCGAGAAATGCGCGAGCGCCGTCACCGGGTCGGAAAGAAAGCGCAGCGCGATCCAGCCGGCCATGAAATAGAAATCGGCGCGGTAGGGCGGAAGGGCGGGCTCGGCCGCATCGCGCACGACCAGATAGGCGCGCTTGGCCTCGCCCTGGTCGAGCAGCTTGCGGGCGAGCATGCGACGCTCGCGCCACCATTCGTCGGTGTCCTGCGCCTGCAGCGCCTTGGGGTCAGCGGCGAGGGCCAGTCGGGCCGCGGCCTCGAGGTCGTCGTGCTTGACGAGGTAATGGATGCGGCAGAGCGCGTAGCCGAGATCGCCGCGCGCGTCGTCGGGCACGGCATCGAGCAGCTTCTTGGCGTCACTCGCATTCTTCTCGGACGCGACACACGCCTTGACGATCGCGACCGCGTCGTCATCAACGCGCCGCGCGGCGCGCATCGCGGTGCCGAAGTCCTTGGCGCCGATGCGCCGGTCCATGCGCGCGAGGTGGTCGGCGCGGGTCAGGACGGTGCCGAACGCCTCGATGACGGCGTCTTCGGTCTCGGCGGAGAGATCGTCCGCCCGCCAGACGTTACGGATGTCGCGTTCGCCCCCGGCACGGTCACCATCCGCGATGCGCGTGCGCGCGAGGGCGAGCCGGCCTTTCGATGTCGTGGGTTCGCCGGCGACGAACCGGCGCACGGTCGCGCCGTCGCGGTGTTCCTGCCATAGCCTGACCTCGGCAAGGCGCCGCAGCACCGCGCTCGGCCACCCGGGGTTCGCCCGGATGAAGGCGTCATAACGTTCGAAGCGTTCGCGGGTGTCCGCGTTGCGCAAGCGGACCCACTCAAGCAGAGTTCGCGCCACCGGATCGGTGAGCGACGGCGCGAGCTCGGCAGCCTCCGAGACTTTGTCCGCGTGCGCTAGCCTGATCGCCTTTTGCAGCACGCCGAGTTGGCCGGGGAGCTCGGCAACGGGCGGCGGGGGCGGTACGGTGGCGCAATCACTATCGCGATGCCGCCGCTTGGCCGGCGCGGCGGCGTGCGGTTTCGAATTCGGCTTTTTGATGCAGTCCTTGGTGTGCGAGGCAACCACTGTGTGGGACTTGGCCGCCGTGTGTCGCTGGCGCGCCGTGACGGCGGCTTGCGCCGAAACGTCAGCGAGCATGGCGCAGCCGGCGAAGGCGGCCGTGCACCGAAGCCAAAAAGCTCCCCCCGCAGGTCCCATGCCGCGCACATTCCCCCCTTGGAACGTGATTCGGAGGAAGCGCCATAGTTGGGGCGAGAAAAAGACGGGGTGGCTTAGGGGCCTCGATCGCCACGCCTGCAGCCCCGGGCGCGGTTGTATTTCATGGTCGCTCTTCCGCAGGTCGCTTTGTGGGCAACTGTGGCCGAAACGACACAGTTACGGTCGCGGCTCTGGGCTATGTTGTCACCGGGCGACAATTGGGGTTTCCATCCCGTGACACGCGCAGTGCTGATGGGCGTTGCGGCGATCGCGTTCGCCGCAACAGCTCCCGCGTTCGCCGCCGATCTT
>DASXCK010000205.1:0-15024 GCA_036491235.1 Xanthobacteraceae bacterium
CCGAGCGTGAGATCCGCATTGCCGACGATGCCGGCCGCGACCCGGATCTGGCCGTAGATGCCGCTCGCGGACATGGCCGCGATGCCGTTGACGAACTCGGTCTCGCCGATCGGCTTCATCTCCTCGGGCCCTGACGCGCGATGCATCGAGCGTGCCTGCACGAAGACGGTCGCCACGATGTTGTGGCCCGTGTCGGTGTCGGCGAGGATCTCATCGAGCAGATAACGCCATCCGGTGCGGTCCCACAAATGATGGTGCGGATCGATGATCGGCAGCGCCGGCTCGAGGATCGGCTCGCGCCGGCGATCGAGCCAGTCCTGGCGCACCGGGATGTAGGTGGGCGTTGCGGCAGGGAGCGGTGGCGTGTTGGCCGGCATGGCATTTCTCCTGGTCAAGGCGAGCCCGAGGATAAACTCCGCGAAACAATCTCGCTCAACACACGCACCCGTGGGACGAGATTGCTTCGGCGGGCTTCGCGCTCCTCGCACTCACGTTCAATTGGCCAAAGTTGACATATATCCCACGCCGGTCGCGGTCCGCCGCCGCATTGCGGACCCTCGGTTCGCGGTTATAATGCCGCGCATAAGTCCAGCAAAACAACCGCAATACAACAAGCACGTCGGGAGTGAATCGAAACGCCTCGGGAGGAATCAAAATGTCGCTGACTCGTCGCCAAGCGTTGGCATCCGCCGGCGCCGCTGCCATTACGGCCAGCCTTGCCAAACCCGCGATCGCCGCCAACGAGCCGATCCGCGTCGGCTACCTGCCGGCCCTCACCGGGCCCTCCTCCTCCACCGGCATCGGCATCAATCGCGGCATCCAGCTCGCCGTGCAGGAGATAAACGCGGCCGGCGGCATCAAGGGGCGCAAGATCGAGCTCATCACCCGCGACACCCAGAGCGAGCCGACCAAGGCCGTCAACGGCGCCGCCGAGCTCGCGCACGGCGAGAAGGTAAGCGTCGTCTTCGGTCCGGTGAATTCCGGCGAGTCGCTCGCGGTCGTGCCGCTGCTCGCCCGCTCGCAGATCCCGCAGATCCATCCCTGCTGGGTCGACACGCTCACCGACCCGAAGAAGTACCCGATGTGCTTCCGCAACGCGCCGACCAACCAGCAGATCGGCGGCGC
Organism: Xanthobacteraceae bacterium; assembly: GCA_036491235.1. Taxonomy (GTDB): domain Bacteria; phylum Pseudomonadota; class Alphaproteobacteria; order Rhizobiales; family Xanthobacteraceae; genus JAVDCA01. The sequence continues at coordinate 1,126 of DASXCK010000205.1, forward strand.
CGCCAACCGCTACGTGGGCGAGGTGCTCAAGAAGAAGAAGGTCGCGGTGGTCAGCGACACCACCGGCTACGGGACGGCGTCGGTCAATGCCTATGTGCCGATGCTCAAGGCCAAGGGCGCCGAGGTGGTCTACCAGGGCAATATCGACGCGGCCAATCCGGATCTCAAACCGGAGCTCCTGCGCATGCGGTCCGCCGGCGCCGAGGCGATCATGCCGTGGAGCGTGAACGCCGGCTTCCTGTCGCGCATCATCAACACCCGCGGGCAGATGAACTGGGACGTGCCGATCGTCGGCCAGACCACGCTCGGCTCCGGGCAGACCAAGGCCCTGCTGGAGAAGCCCGAATACTGGGCGAAGGTCTATCCGAACAATTTCCGCACGGTCTGCTACGCCGCCGGCGGCAAGCTGCCCGAGCGCACCACCGATTTCCTCGCCCGCCTGAAGAAGGCAAACATCGACATGGGCGACACGCTGCTGTGGTGGATCGCGCTCGGCTACGACTCGCCGCGCATGATTGCCGACGCGATGAGGGAGGTCGGCCCCGAGCCGGCGCAGATCGTCGCCTATCTCAACAAGCTCAAGGGATTCCCCGGCGTCTACGGCGACATCAGCTTCACGGCCAACGAGCACAACGGCTATCCGGACGACGAGGTCGTGATGGTCGAGGCCAACTCGCTCAAGGACGGCGCGTTCAACCTGGCGCCGGGTTACGGGGCGTAACTTCGTCGGTCGTTCTCCGTCATGGCCGGGCTTGTCCCGGCCATCCACGCCTTGCTTGCTGACAAGTCCGCAGGAAGAAAGACGTGGATGCCCGCGACAAGCGCGGGCATGACGCCGTAATGTGCCTTCGTGACATCGGAAGGTAGGTCGGCCGGTGCTCCAATCGATCATTCTCTCGGGCTTGGCGATCGGCTGCATCTACGCGCTGATCGGGGTCACCTACAACGTGATGTTCTCCGCCTCGCGCGTGTTCAGCTTCACGGCGGGCACGCTCGGCATGCTCGGCGGCGTGCTCGGCTCGCTGTTCATCACCCAGTACGGCGTGCCCGTGGTGGTCGGCTTCGTCCTCGTGCTCGTCGCCGGCGCGATCTTCGGCATCATCACCGAGATCGTCGCGGTGCGGCCGGTGCTGCGCAGCATCGAGCAGCATCTCTACGTGCTCTCCACGCTCGCGCTGGCGCTGATGGTGCAGCAGTTCACTGCGATCGAATGGGGCACGGACGCGCGGCCGTTCCCGCGCCTGCTCGATCTCGCCCGCGGCGACTTCGACCAGCAATACTGGCTGCCGATGCTCGCCTGCGTGGTGGTGATCGTCGGGCTCGAACTGCTCTATCGCCACACCCTGATCGGCCACGCGTTCCTGGCGATCGCCGAGGACACCTATGCGGCGCGCGCGCTCGGCCTGCCCGAGCGGCGCCTGCGCATGGCGAGCTTTGCGCTCGCCGGCGCGGTCGGCGCGCTCGCGGGCTTTGCGGGCGGCGAGCTCCTGCTCGCCTTCTTCGGCACGGCGCCGATGCTGACCTTTTACGGCTTCATTCCGGTCGCGCTCGGCGGCATGGGCAACAACCGCGGCGCGGTGGCCGCCGGGCTCCTGCTCGGCATCTTCCAGCAGGCCGCGAACTTTCTGGTCGGCGGCATCTTCGCGTCGGTTGCGGTCTTCGCCGTGTTCATCGTCGTCCTGCTGGCACGGCCCGAAGGCCTCGCCGGCGCAGCCCTGCAGCGCCGCGTCTGATGGCGACCCCGGCCGCACCGGTAAGCGCGACCGGCGCCAGCGTGCTCGGCAACACCGGCAAACTCGGCGCCGCATTGCCGTTCCTCGTCCTGCTGGTCATCGGCCTCGCCTTCCCGCTGTTCGGTGGCGGCTACTGGGGCGTGATCGCGACACGCGCCTGCGTCTATTGGGTGCTGGTGTCCGGCCTCAATCTCGTTGTCGGCTTCGCGGGACAGATCGCGATCGGCTGGGTGGCTCTGCTCACCCTCGGCGCCTACACCACGAGCGTGCTGGTCGCCGGCAACGTGACGCCCGCCTTTCCGCCCCATCTCGCGCTGGCGATCGCGGCTTTGGTCGGCGCCGCGTTCGGTTTGATCATCGGACTGCCGGCGCTGCGGCTGCGCACGTTCTATTTCGCCATCACGACGCTCGGCTTTGCCACCATCGTCACCCAGGTGGCGCTCGCCTGGCAGAGCGTGACCGGCGGCGGGGTGGGCGTCGCCGGGCCGACGTTTCCGCCGCCATTCGACTCGCAATGGGGCTTCTACTATTTCTGCTTCGGCCTCGCCGCGGTCTGCACCTGGATGACGGCAAACATCGCGTCGAGCCGATTCGGCCGCGCGCTCACCGCGATCCGCGACGCCGAAGTGGCAGCGGAAGCGTGCGGCATCGCCAAGCCCGGCCTGCTGACCGCGGTCTTCCTGTTCAGCGGCGCCGTCGCCGGCATCGCCGGCGGCTTGTTCGCGTCGCTGCAGTCCTACATTACGCCGGACGCCTTCACGCTCGACCTCTCGGTCCTGTTCTTCATCGCGATCCTCATCGGCGGGCGCGGCTCGATCCTCGGCCCGCTGCTCGGCACCATCCTGCTCACCGTGCTGCCCGAGTTCGCAGCGCCGCTCGTCGCATGGTCGACGTTCCTCTACGCGGTGCTGCTGCTCGTCATCGTGCTCGCGATCCCGGGCGGCATCGCCGAACTTCTCGACTTCAAGAACCGCCGCCCGCTCGAGACCCACCGCCCCATCATCCCGCGGCCTGAATTGCTCGAGCAGCTGATCGGCACGAAGCGGCCCGCCGGCGCACTCACGCTCAAAGAAGTCGCCTTGAGCTTCGGCGGCGTGCGGGCGATCGACGGCCTCGATCTCGCGATCCATCCCGGCCAGGTGCACGGGCTGATCGGCCCCAACGGCAGCGGCAAGACCACTACGCTCAACGTCATCTCCGGCTATTACGCGCAGCAGCGCGGCACGGTCAGCGTCGACGATGCCGCCCTGCCCTTGTATGCGCGCCACCGCCGCGCCCACATGCGCATTGCGCGCACATTCCAGACCCCGCGCATCGTCGGCGCCGCATCGGTGCTGGAGAACGTCATGATCGGCGGCACCATCGACGGGACCGGCACCTTCACGGAGTCGCTGCTGTCGCTGCCGCGCCACCGCCGCGACGAAGCGGCGCTGCACGACACCGCCATGCTGGCACTCGCCGCCGTCGGGCTGGAGCGGCTCGCCGAGGCGCGCGCCGACAGGCTGCAGCATAGCGAGCTGCGCTTCACCGAGATCGCGCGCGCCCTGATGCTGCGCCCTGCCTTTTTGCTGCTCGACGAGCCCGCGGCCGGCCTCTCGCCCGACGAGATCGCGCGGCTCGGCGCGCTGATCGGCGCGATAGCTCGCGTCGGCACCGGTGTGCTGCTGGTCGAGCATCACGCCGACCTCATCTTCGACATCTGCCACCGCGTCACCGTGCTCAACCTCGGCAAGACGCTGGCGGCCGGGACACCCGCCGAAATCCGCTCGCATCGGGAGGTGGTCAATGCCTATCTCGGCGGCTGACGCGCCGCGCTCGGCGGCCAAGCCTCTGCTCCAGGTCGCGGGCCTTGCGACCGGTTACGGCAAGATCGGTGTGCTGCACGGCGTCGACATGACGATCGCGGCGGGTGAGGTGGTGGCGCTGCTCGGCCCCAACGGCGCCGGCAAGACCACGCTGCTGCGCGCCGTCTCGGGGCTTCTCCCCTGGACCGGCCGCATCACCTTCGCGGGCCGCGACCTCGCGGGCGCAACACCGCGCGAAACCGTGCAGGCGGGCCTCGCACATGTCATCGAAGGCCATCGCGTATTCACCCAGCTCGCCGTTGTCGACAACCTGCTGCTCGCCGCCTACGACCTGCCGCGCGGCGAGCGTTCCGCCCGCGTCGAGGAGGCGCTCGCGCTCTTTCCCGAGATCGCCGAGAAGCGCCATCAGCGCGCGGCGGCGCTGTCGGGCGGGCAACAGCAGATGCTCGCGGTGGCGCAGGGCCTCGTCCGCCGCCCGCGCCTGCTGATGCTCGACGAGCCATCCGCCGGCCTCTCTCCCGTGCTGGTCGACCGCGTGTTCGTGGTGGTGCGGCGGCTGCGCGAAGCCGGCACTGCGGTGCTGCTGGTCGAGCAGCTGATCGAGAAGGCGCTGGCGCTCGCCGACCGCGTCTATGCGCTCGCGCGCGGCGCGATCGTGCTGGAGGCGAGCACCGGCGAGGCCGATCTGCCGGTACGGCTGGAGCACGCCTATCTCGCGACCCCCCGCATCGCGTGATGCCTGGCCCGGATGAGCGAAGCGACATCCGGGACATCCTTTCGCACGACAGCTAAACTCCCGGATATCGCTTCGCTCATCCGGGCTACGGGTACTCACGATGGATCTCGGCCTGAAGGATTGCAGAGCCTTTGTCGCCGGCGCCAGCAAGGGACTTGGGCTCGCCTGCGCCAAGGCGCTCGCCGACGAAGGCGCCCGCGTCTTCATCTGCGCGCGCAACGTCGATGCGCTGGCGCCGGCCGCGGCCGAGATCGGCGCCGCCGGATGGGCCGCGGTCGATGTTTCGCGACCCGCCGAGGTGAGGAGCGTCATGGCCAAGGCCATCGCGCGCCTGGGGGGTCTCGACTGCCTCGTCACCAACGCGGGCGGCCCGCCGACCGCACCGTTCGACAAGGCGGGCGACCGCGATTGGGACGTCGCGTTCCAGCTCAACCTGATGAGTGCCGTGCGCCTCGTCCGCGAGGCCCTGCCGGCGCTCAAGGCGTCCGGGCGCGGCCGCATCGTCAACCTCACGGGCTACGGGGTGAAGGAGCCGATCACCGACCTCGTGGTTTCCGACTCGATCCGCGCCGGCGTCACCGTCATGGCCAAGACCATCGCGTCCGATCTCGCGCCTCACAAAATTACGGTCAACAACATCGCGCCGGGCCCGATCATGACCGATCGCATCACCGAGATATTTTCGGCGCGGGCGAAAGCGGCCGGGAGCACGCCCGACGAACAGCTCAAGCAGTTCGCCGAGACCATTCCGGTGCGCCGCCTGGGAGCGCCGAACGAGATCGGCGATCTCTGCGCCTACCTGTGCTCGCCGCAGGCCGGCTACATCACGGGCCAGACGATCGTCGTCGACGGCGGCATCAACCGATCGATCTGACCAGCCGCGCCGTGATTGCGTTACCGGGATTGCTTGCTAAGAAAGCGCCTGCTTTTGGCGGCCACGCAGGTGATCACGCAATGGCATTTTTACATTCCTTCGCGATTGGCGACTTTCTCGACTCGCTGATCAGTCTCTTCGCGGCCTTCGTGCTCGGCGGCTTGATCGGCGCCGAGCGGCAGTACCGCCAGCGCGGCGGGGGCTTGCGCACCCATGTGCTGGTCGCGGTCGGTGCAGCGACCTTCGTCGACATCGGACAGCATCTCAACGGCAATGCCGGTGCGACGCAGATCATCGCCTATGTCGTCTCCGGGGTCGGCTTCCTCGGCGCCGGCGTCATCATGAAGCAGGGCAGCAATGTGTGGGGCCTCAACACCGCGGCGACGCTGTGGTGCTCGGCCGCCGTGGGCGCCTGCGCGGGCGCGGATCTCGCCTTCGAGGCGATCGCCTTGACTATCTTCGTGCTCGCCGGCAACACGCTGCTGCGACCGATCGTCAACGCGATCAACCGCGTTCCGATCGACCAAGGCACGACCGAGGCGATCTACGAGATGCGCGTGACCACGCGCTCCGGCGACCTCGACGACAGCCGCGACCTGCTGCGCGCGGCGCTGGAAGCCGCCAAATATCCAGTGCGTGGGGTCGACGTGATCGACCGCGACGGCGGCGACAGCGAGATCGTGGCCACCCTGCTCGGGACCTCCGCTGATCCTGACGAGCTCGACGCGATCGTCGCAAGCCTCGACCGCAACCCGATGGTCGAGAGTGCGAGCTGGACCATCCGCACGACGGAATAAGCGGCTGGCGGCCGTGCTCGTGAAAGTCACTCCGCCTTGATGCCAGCCGCGCGGATGATCTTTCCCCACTTCTCGGTGTGCTCGGCGACGACCTTGCCGAACTCGGCCGGCGTGCTTGCAAACGGCTCCAGTCCCAAGGTCGCCAGCTTCGCCTTGAACGCCGCGTCGGCCAGCGCCGCGTTCACGTGCTGATTGAGCAGTGCGATGATCTCCGGCGGCGTCCCGGTCGGCGCACCGATGCCGGTCCAGCTCACCGCATCGTAGCCCGGCATGGTTTCGCCGATAGCCGGCACGTCGGGCAGCACGCTCACGCGCTTGGCCGACGTCACGCCGAGCGGCCGCAGCTTGCCGGCGCCGACCTGGCCCACGGCCGAGGCGACCGGAATGAACACCACATCGACGCGCCCGCTGATGAGATCCGGCAGCGCCAGACCGATGCCGCGATATTGCACCGCGACCATGTCGATTCCGGTCATCGTCTTGAACAGCTCGCCAAAGAGGCCCGAGCTGCTGCCGGCGCCGGATGACGCCATGTTGATCTTGCCCACGCGGGCTTTGGCGTAAGCGATGAACTCGCCCACCGTCTTCGCCGGCGACGACGGACCGACCACCATCACGAACGGCGCACGATCGATGCTGGCGACCGGCGTGATGTCGCGGAGAAAATCGAAATTGAGGTTCTTGTAGAGCGTCACGTTGTGCGCGTTCGTGTCCGCGAGCTCGAGCAGCGTGTAGCCGTCCGGCGCCGCGTGCGCGACGGCCGCGGCCGCGATGTTGCTGCTGGCGCCCGGGCGGTTCTCGACCAAAAACTGCTGGCCGAGCCGGCCCGACAGCCACGGGCCGATAAGCCGAGCCGTAATGTCGGTGAAACCGCCCGGCGCGAAGCCGACGAGCAGATGAACCGGACGCGTCGGGTAGGTTTCAGCCGCGGCGAGGCGCGAGGCCGCGGGCAGCGCCGAAATTGCGGTCGCGCCGGCGGCGAGATGCAGGAGCTTGCGACGATGCAGCATCATGACTTCCTCTCCTAACGCCGTTCGAGGCGGCGGCGGAATAACGGGGAGCCGTTTTTTTCCTTCTTGCATGTGCACTCCCGATCAGCGATGGCTTTAACCCTAGTCTTGAACTTGTGTGCCTCGTCGCCCGTCGCTGCGCATCGGTGGTCTTTTGCTGCCGCGAGAGAGCGCTGTCCCTGTTCAGCGTCTCACACGAGGGGTGCAGTCCAGAAGCAAACCTGCAACAGCTTGCGGCGGCTACGCGGCGGGCGCCTGCAGTTGCGATCGCAACCAGTCCGTAGTTTCGTGTCTCACCGCAGGGGTGCAGTCCACGGCATGGTTCTTGTATTTTCCTTGTTATTTACAAGGAAACATTCCCCCTGCTGAGATCGGCATTCTTGTAGAGCCTGCGTTTGGAGTTGGGGGAAACAACGGGGGCAACCTAACCGTCCTCACGCTCCCACACCCTTCCCCTTCAGAGCCCCGCCGATCTCGGCGAGGATCGCCGGATCGTCGATCGTCGCCGGCAAGGTCCACGCCTCGCCGTCGGCGATCTTCTTCATGGTGCCACGCAGGATCTTCCCCGAGCGCGTCTTCGGCAGCCGCGCGACCGTAAGCACGAGCCTGAATGACGCGACCGGGCCGATCTTCTCGCGCACCAGCGCCACGATCTCCTTCTCGATCTCGGCCGGCGGGCGGTTGACGCCGGCCTTGAGCACGATGAAGCCGCACGGCACCTCGCCCTTGAGCTCGTCCTTGATGCCGATCACGGCGCATTCTGCGACGTCCTTGTGGGCCGACAGCACCTCCTCCATGCCACCGGTCGACAGCCTGTGGCCCGCGACGTTGATGATGTCGTCCGTGCGGCCCATGATGAAGAAGTAGCCGTCCTCGTCGCGGAAGCCCGCATCGGCGGTCTTGTAGTAGCCGGGAAACTCGGCGAGGTAGCTTTCGCGCATGCGCGCGTCCTGCTGCCACAGCGTCGGCAGGCACGCGGGCGGGAGCGGCAGCTTGACGACGATCGAGCCCATCTGACCCGGCGCGACCTCGCGGCATGCCTCGTCGACGACGCGCACGTCGTAGCCGGGCATCGCGACCGTCGGCGAGCCGCGCTTGACCGGCAACTGGCCCAGGCCCATCGGGTTGCCGACGATGCACCACCCGGTCTCGGTCTGCCACCAGTGATCGATCACCGGCCGATGCAGCAGGTTTTCGGCCCACATCACGGTGTCCGGATCGGCGCGTTCGCCGGCCAGGAACAACGTGCGAAATTTTTTCAGGTCGTATTTCGCAAAGAGCTTGCCCTGCGGGTCTTCCTTCTTGATGGCGCGAAAGGCGGTCGGCGCCGTGAACATCGCGACCGCGCGGTGCTCGGCGATCACCCGCCAGAACGCGCCGGCATCCGGCGTGCCGATCGGCTTGCCCTCGTAGAGGATCGAGGTGCAGCCGTGAAACAGCGGCGCATAGACGATGTAGCTGTGGCCCACCACCCAGCCGACGTCGGACGCCGACCACCACACCTCGCCGGGCTCGATGTCGTAGAGATATTTCATCGACCATTGCAGCGCGACGAGATGCCCACCGTTGTCGCGCACCACGCCCTTCGGGATGCCGGTGGTACCCGACGTGTAGAGAATGTAGAGCGGGTCGGTGGCGGCGACCGGAATGCAATCGTGCACAGCCTTCGCCCACACCATGGCGTCGTCGCGCAGCTTCTTCCAGTCGTGGTCGCGGCCGGCGACGAGCGGCGCCTCGATCTGCGGGCGCTGCAGGATGATGCAAGCTTGCGGCTTCGCCTGGGCGAGCGCGATCGCCTCGTCGAGCAGCGGCTTGTAGGGAACGGCGCGGCCGGGCTCGACACCGCAGCTCGCCGAGAGGATCAGCTTGGGCTTGGCGTCGTCGATCCGGGTGGCGAGCTCCTTGGCGGCAAAGCCGCCGAAGACGACCGAATGCACCGCCCCGATGCGCGCGCAGGCGAGCATGGCGATGACCGTCTCGGGGACCATCGGCATGTAGATGACGACGCGGTCGCCCTTGGTGACGCCCAACTCGCGCAGGATGCCCGCGAAGGTCGATACCTCGACCAGCAGCTCGCCGTAGCTGATGGCGCGCTTGGTGCCGGTCACCGGCGAGTCGTAGATGAGCGCCGCCTGGTCGGAGCGGCCGCGCTCGACGTGGCGATCGACCGCATTGTAGCAGGTGTTGACCACGCCGTCGGTGAACCAGCGGCCGTAGACCCCGGCATTCGGGTCGAAGACCGCCTTCGGCGCCCGGATCCAGTCGATATCGGCCGCCGCCTCACGCCAAAATCCCTCGGGATCCGCGAGCGAACGACGATAGACCTCGGCATAGCGGCTGGTGCGGGCGTCCATGGAGCCCTCCTGTCGTTTTGTGCGATTGTGCGGCAGTCCCGGCGCTTTGCAAGCCGGCATGTCGGCGCGGCCGACGCCGCCTGCACTGCAAAAAGCGGTTTACCTCCGCGCCCGCCGCGATACGCTACGACATGCTGTGCGGGGCTTGGCGGACCGAAATGGCCGCCCGCCGGCGAGAGGAAACGCCATGGCGGGAATGCCCTACGACACCGATCTCGAGCGCAATCCGGCGAATTTTCAGCCGCTGACGCCGCTGTCGGCGCTCGACCGTGCCGCCGCCGTCTATCCGGACCAGACCGCGATCATCCACGGCCCGCTGCGACGCTCCTATGCCGAGTTCTACGCCCGCGCGCGCCGGCTGGCCTCGGCGCTGGCAAAGCGCGGCGTCGGGCACGGCGACACCGTCACGGCGATGCTCGCCAACACGCCCGCGATGCTCGAGGCGCACTACGGCGTGCCGATGACCGGTGCGGTGCTCAACACGCTCAACACCCGCCTCGATGCCGCGATCCTCGCCTTCACGCTCGACCATGCCGAGACCAAGGTGCTGATCGTCGATCGCGAGTACGCCAAGGTGATGAAGGAGGCGCTCGCGGGGGCCAAGGCGAAGCCGCTCGTCATCGACTACGACGACCCCGAATACACCGGCGCCGGCGAGCGTATCGGCACGATCGAGTACGAGAACCTGCTCGCGGAAGGCGATCCGGCCTTTGTCTGGCGCATGCCGAACGACGAATGGGACGCGATCGCGCTCAACTATACGTCGGGCACGACCGGCGATCCGAAGGGCGTCGTCTATCACCACCGCGGCGCCTACCTGCTCGCGATGGCGAACGCGCTGACCTGCGGCATGGCCAAGCATCCGGTCTATCTGTGGACGCTGCCGATGTTCCACTGCAACGGCTGGTGCTTTCCCTGGACGCTGTCGTTCGTCGGCGGCACGCATGTGTGCCTGCGCTACGTGCGCGCGGCGGCGATCTTTGACGCGATCGCGCGTCACAGCGTGACGCATCTGTGCGGCGCGCCGATCGTGATGTCGACGCTGCTCAATGCGCGGGAAAGCGAGAAAAAGCCGCTGCCCCACGTGGTCGAGTTCGTCACCGCGGCGGCGCCGCCGCCGGAGGCGGTGCTCGCCGCCATGAAGGGCGCAGGCTTCAACGTCACGCATGTCTACGGTCTCACCGAGACCTACGGGCCCGCCTCGGTCAACGACTGGAACGCGGCGTGGGACGCGCTGTCGGGTCCCGAGCAGGCCGGCAAGAAGGCACGCCAGGGCGTGCGCTACCCCGTGCTCGACGCGCTCGACGTGCTCGATCCCGAAACGATGCGCCCGGTGCCGCGCGACGGCGAGACGATCGGCGAGGTGATGTTCCGCGGCAACGTGGTGATGAAGGGTTATCTCAAGAACAAGTCGGCGAGCGAAAAGGCATTCGCGGGCGGCTGGTTCCATTCAGGCGACCTCGGCGTCATGCATCCCGACGGCTACATCCAGCTCAAGGACCGCTCCAAGGACATCATCATCTCGGGCGGGGAAAACATCTCTTCGATCGAGGTCGAGGACGCGCTCTACAAGCATCCCGCCGTGCAGGCCGCCGCCGTCGTCGCCAAGCCCGACGACAAATGGGGCGAGACGCCGTGCGCCTTCATCGAGCTCAAACCGGGCGCCAAGGCGACGCGCGAGGAGCTCATCGATTGGTGCCGGCAGCACCTCGCCGGCTACAAATGCCCACGCTTCGTCGTGTTCGCCGATTTGCCGAAGACCTCGACCGGCAAGATCCAGAAGTTCAAGCTGCGCGACATGGCGAAGGACGTGTAGCGATACTGGCAGCGCCGCTCGAGCGAAGCGAAATCGGGGCCGGGTGTCCCCGCATTCCGCTTCGCTCGATCGCGCTACAGATGAACCTCAATCCCGTCCCATCCGGCTCGCCATCCAGCGCTTGACCGGCGGGAGGCGATCAATCGTGCGCAACATCAGGCGCTGCGCGGTCAGGCTCAGCGTGCCGGCATCGACCGACTGGCGCATCGCCTTGAGCGAGTTGCGCGCTGCGTAAAATCCGTAGTCGCGCATCTCGCCTTCATACCCGCCGATCGCATCGAACAGGTCGCGCTGGCACTGTGCGCCTGCCACGAGGGCGCGCTTGAGCCGCAGCGCATCCTCAAGCGCCATGTTGGCGCCGATTCCACGGTAAGGCGTCATCGCGTGGATGGCGTCGCCGAGGAGCGTCACGCGACCCGTCGGCCACGGGCCGACGATGGTGGAGGTGCGGATCGCAAACTGCGACAGCGTCGTCGGGTGGGCGAGATCGACGAGGGCGCGGAATTCGGGCGCCCAGCGCGCCACCGCGCGCGCCGCGATGTCGGCGAGCCGCGCCGGGTCGTGCTCGTCTGCCGCGATGCCGAGCCGCTCGCGCATCGCCCCGAGACCCCACATCACGTAACTGCGGGTGTTCTCGAACACCGCGTCGGACTGCGTCCCGTCAGCCTCATTGGTCCCGATGGCGCCGGCCGCCTCGTGGACCTCCTGCGTCGCGACGAAAAGGCAAACGCCGTCGCGCCCGGCGACCAGGCACATGCCGTCGAGCAGTTTCGGCGCGATGCGGTCGCGCATCTCGTCGAGAAACACCTTGCCGCCGACGGCGACGACACCGGTGTCGATCAGCGGTGCGTCGGGAAGAAACTGGCGACGCACACGCGAGCCGGCGCCGTCGGCCGCGACGAGGATATCGCCTTCGGCGCTGGTGCCGTCGTCGAAATGGGCGACGACGCGATCGCCGCGATTCTCGTATCGCGTAAACGTCTTGCCGAGGTGCAGGTCCGCCAGTTCCGCCATCAGCACCTGCCGCAGCGTGATTCGGCTCACCGAGCGATGGCGTGCGATCGCGTCGTCATCCTTCACCATGCCCATATCGATCGACAGGAGCGGCTTCATCTGCTCGGTCATGAAGTGGATGGCGCGACCGGGCTTGCCGCAGGTGCGGTCAAAGGCGTCGAACAGGTGTGGCGGCAGGCACTCGTGCAGGGCGCGGCTGCCGGCCGGACTGATGTGCACGCGATAGCCTTGCAGCCGGCCGGTGAGCGAGCGGTCGCGCTCGTAGACGGCGGCACTGACGCCCTCGCGCCGCAACCCCTGCGCCAGCGCAAGACCGCCGATGCCCCCGCCGATGATGAGTACATGCAACGGCCGCGCGGCCGTATCGAACGAACGAATGGGATATGGCGCGTTCATCGCAGCACCCCCGCTTGATGGATCAGCAGGAGGACGAGACCGAGCGAGACGAGAAAGATGCCGAGGCCGACCGGCGAGCCCCAACCGTACCAGGTGAGGGCCTTCTCGGCGTATTTCCAGGCTTCCGCATCGTTGTGCGGATCGGTCTTCGCGAGTGTCGACATTGGTCAAGCTCCATCGTTCGCGGACGCCGTGCGCGCCGCGGCTTTGTCGGCGGAGCTTCGACTGATACCTTTGGATTGCGGGCCAGAGGCCGTCGAGCGCTCCGCGCTCTTCGTCTTCGGTTCGAGCCCCGGCGATGTTGCCGCATCGTCGGGGCTGCTTCTTTCGGCTTTGTTATTGGGGGGATCATGCTCTAGGTGGCGGCCTCCTCGTCGGTGTCCTTTGCCTGATGTTGCCTGGCCGCCAGCGCCTGCAGGTCGCGCCAGAGGTTCACGGGGCCCCAGCCTTCCTCGACGATGCGGCGCACGAGCTCGGCCACGAAGGCATGCTCGGCCTTGATCAAGGCGAGACGGAATTCACCCTCGACCGTGAACAGCGGCGGAAATTTCGTCTGGCCGGCGAGCGCCGTGGCGACCGCGCCTTCACCGAGCGGCGGCAAGCCCTGGCGCGCGACCTCGACCAGCTCGGTCTCGAGCTGCGCGATCTTGCCGGCGAGGTGCGCGGTGCGATCGCGCAGCAGCGCCACCGCCTCTTCGGGCGGCAGCACCGGCATCAGGCAAAGGCCTGCCTCGAACTGGGGATATTCCTTGACGGGATCGCGCAGCAGGTCGCGCATCCAGTCGAACAGCTCCTCGCGGCCCGCATCAGTGAGCACATAGACGGTGCGCTCCGGCCGCTTGCCCGCGCGCGACGTTGCCGTGGCGCGGATGAAGCCGCGCGCGAGCAGGAGCTCGATCACAGTGTAGAGCGAGCCATAGCGCAGCTTGATGCTCTCTTCCTTGTGCCGCTGCTTCAGCGTCGAGGCCATCTCGTAAGGATGCATCGCGCGCTCGAACAGCAACGCGAGCACGGCGAGGGCCAAGGGATTCGCGGGATGGGTTTGCTTCGCCACTGACGGCTATCCGATTTAGTATATCCGTTTACGGATATACGCTAACGGAACGATCTACCCAACTAGGTTCACGGAAACGTGATAAGATATATCTTTCGTCACCGCTATTTTACGTTATCTAAAGATATATCGTAATCAAGGAGAACCCCATGTTTGGGATGAGGCATTTCGATTCTGACCACGACGGCCGCTGGGCCGTCGGACGCGGACGGCACCGCCGACACGGCTTCGGCTTTGGCGGCCGCCCCGGCTTTGGCGGCGGCGACATGGTGCGAGTTGGCCGCATGCTGGCGACCGGCGACTTGCGGCT
>DASXCK010000206.1:0-8694 GCA_036491235.1 Xanthobacteraceae bacterium
GCCGCCGTGGTTGGACACGTAGACGTACTCGACGCCGTGATCGACCGCGATCTTCGCGTCCTCGGCGGTCGCGATCCCCTTGATGGCGAGCGGAATCTTGAAGTTCTTCTTGATGCGATCGACCGTGCGCCACTCGAGCGCCGCCTGGTACTCGCGACCCGATGCCTTACGCCGCCCGCGCACGATGTGGCGCTTGGCAATGTCGCGCTCACGCCGGCTGTAAATCGCGGTGTCGACCGTGAGGCAGAAGCCGGCGTAGCCCTTGTCGATCGCGCGCCGCACATGGTCGTCGACCCAGGCGGCGTCGCCGCGCACATAGAGCTGGTAGAAGCGCAGCGCGTCGGGCGCGGCCTCGGCGACCTTCTCGAGGCCGGGCTCGCACACCGAGCTCAGCATGTGCCCGGCCCCGAAGGCGGCGGCGCCGCGCACCACGTCGGCGGCCGCCTCCGGATGGAAGCATTCGAGCGAGCCGACCGGCGCGAAGAACACCGGAATGCGGATCTTGTGGCCGAGCACCTCGACCGAGGGATCGATCTTGCTCACGTCGCGCAGGATGCGCGGCCGGAACCCGAGCGAGTCGATCGCCAGGCGATTGCGCCGCATCGTGGTTTCGGTCTCGGCGGCGCCGACGATGTAGTCCCAATCGTTCTGATTGAGGTTCTGTCGCGCCTTGGCGACGATCTCGTGCAGGGTCTGGAAGTCGTGGGTCGCGGTGGCGAGGCGCAGCGCAGCGGCCTGCTCGGGATTGTGCTGTTGCATGGGCTCAACCGGCGGAGAGGAGGGGAAAGACGTGCCCGGTAGTTTTAGCGCATGTGTCGACGTACGTCATCGCCCACAAATGCGGCGCATCGGGTGGGTTGAGGGCGAAGCCCGAAGCCCATCACGTGTGAGTTGCCGTGGACGTGATGGGTTTCGCTTGCGCTCAACCGATCCTGCGCGACCTACCGTCGGCGGCTGTGCCGTTCGTCCTCGGTGCGCGCGCCGCGATAGTCGGGGTTCTCGATGCAGGTGCCGCCATTGCCGCCGGCGTTCTCGCGGCACTGCGCCAACGTCTCGAACGCGCAGTATGTGGCGCCGCTCATCGTCTGGTCGATGTAGCACCACGGATAGCCGGCGGCGTGTGCCGGCAACGCGGTCGCGAACGTCCCGGCGAAAATAGCGACGGATGGCGCGATCACCTTCATGCCTCGTCGCAGGAAATATCCGTAAATCATTGGACCCCCGTCCTAGTCGTGCCGCTTCCGCCGTCGCGCCGGCTCATGTTCCGGCTCGCGGTAATACGGGCTTTGGATGCAAGAGCCGCCGATCCCGGTCTGTGTGGCCATGCATTGCTCGTAGCTCTTGTAGTAGCAACTCATGCCCCCGACGTTCCACGGATAGGCGAGGCACCACGGATAATCATAGGCGGACTGGCCGTGGCTCGCCGCCGTTACCGCCAAGAGTGCGGCAGCGACGACGACGGGGGCAGGACGAGGCGCATCGCCGACCGCGTCATGATCAATAGCGCGGATCGTACTCGCGCGGCCCCCGGCGTTCGCGATGTGTGGGGCCGCGATAGTACGGACTGGGAATGCAGGTGCCGCCGATGCCGCTCAGCGTCTCCATGCATTGCCGGTAGCTGGTGAAATAGCACGACTGCCCTCCGCTGCGGTCGCCGCGCAACGCACACCACGGATAGTCATAAGCCGTTTGAGCTTGGCTTGCCGACGTTGCGGCAATCAACACGGCAGCGACGATGGCAGATTGGACGAGGCGCATGGGAAATCTCCCGGGTGAGCCATTCCCCTGATGATACACCGACCGCCGTGGCTTGGTCGGACGCCGCCCAACGATCGCGCACACGATCGCGTGAGCCGCTGCGGCGCCGGCGCGGACGCGGATCGCGTCTCTTTCAGTAACGCGGGCGCCGATGCTCGGACCGATAGGGTCCGCGATAACTCGGGTTGGGGATGCAACTGCCGCCGATGCCGCTCAGCGTCTCCATGCATTGCCCGTAGGTCCTGAAATAGCAGGACTCCGCTCCGCTGCGGTCGCCGCGTAAGGCGCACCACGGATAGTCGTAGGCGGATTGCGCGACGCCCGGCCGCGTAAGGGCCGCGACCGAAAGGCCCGCGAGGGCGACCAGCATGATTGCGCGCATGGGACTCTCCTGGATTGGTCTTGTCCAATGAACACCATGCCCACACCCCATGTTCAACGCTGCATGTGGGTCTTTGCTCCCTCTCTGACGCCCATATTCAGGATTTCGACGCTTGGTCGGCCAGCACCCGCGGTTCGGTTGTCAGGACATTTCAATCAAATTCACCGCGAAACGTCCGTCGCAGCTTAAGCCGCGCGCAGGAGACGGTGAGTCAGAATTTGCATGCACACGGGGCGATACCTCGGTCACCATCACGGTGATCGTGGACCCGTTGGGAGGGGCAACTCACCCAAGGTGCACGGCGGTCGACAGTGATCCGGCGATCGCCATCGATTGATCTCCTGGCAAGCGTGACGACTGGGTCCTGCGGAGGCCAACCCGCGGGACCATTTTTTTATGCGGCAGCGAAGTTTGGCCGGGCTTTCGGAGGCGGTGCAGGCGCAAAAGCGGGCCCTTGACTCCTGAGAACAAAACAGAAACAATGTTCGTCTTTCGTTCCTTCAAGGGGAGATCGTCATGTTTCGTGCCGTTGTTGAGGAAGCTGCTGCGTTGGCGTCGATTTCGCTGTTCATCGGCATGATCGCGGTGTGGGCGCAGGTCTTCTCGGCCATCTAAACGTCTGATCCGGCAGCGTTGCCGGGGAGGGCGCGGGCCTGGAACATGTGTGCAAGCTGTGCAGTGCGCGCCCACGGGCGCGCGCCGCGGTGGACAGCAACCCGGGCGCCTGCTCACTGTCGGCACGCAGGGATTCGTCCCGCCTCGTTGCCGAAAGCCGACCGCCGTGACCAAAGCCATCAAGACGCCCGCTGTTCCTGGATTCGTGCATCTCCACGTTCATTCCTCCTACTCGCTGCTCGAGGGTGCGCTGACGATTGCGCGGCTGGCGGAACTCGCCAAGGCCGATCATCAGCCGGCGTTGGCGCTCACCGACACCGACAATATGTTCGGTGCGCTCGAGTTCTCCGCCAAGATGGTGGATTCCGGCATCCAACCGATCGTCGGCTGTGCGCTCGCGGTCGACTTCGGCGACAGCGATCATGGGCCGCGCCCGCCCGGCGCCATCCACACCCGCGATCTGCCGCGCATCGTCCTGCTGGCGGCGCGCGAGGAGGGTTATCGCAACCTGATGCGGCTCAACGCGCGCGCGTTCCTCGGCCATACCGGCAATGAGCCCGCGCACGTGAAGCTCGAGTGGCTCACCGACGCCTGCGACGGGCTGATCGCACTTACGGGCGGGCCGGGCGGGCCGCTCGACCGGGCGATCGCGGCCGGGCAGGCGCCGTTTGCGACGGCGCGCGGCGAGGCGCTGGCGCGCCTTTTCGGCGACCGCCTCTATGTGGAGCTGCAGCGCCATGGCACGGCCGGAGAACGCGGCGTCGAGCGCGCGTTGGTCGAGTTCGCCTATGCCAAGGGCCTGCCGCTCGTCGCCGCCAACGAGCCGCTGTTTGCGACCGCCGAGGACTACGAGGCGCATGACGCGCTGATCTGCATCGCCGGCGGCCGCCTCGTCGCCGAGGCCGATCGTCCGCATCTCACGCCCGAGCACCGCTTCAAGACGCGCGCCGAGATGATCAAACTTTTTGCCGATCTGCCCGAGGCGCTTGCCGCGTCGGTCGAGATCGCCGAGCGTTGCGCGTTCCGTGTGTCGACCCGCAAGCCGATCCTGCCGCAGTTTTCGACCGACAAGGACGCCTCGATGGTCGACGAGGCGGGCGACCTCAAACGCCGCGCCGAGGAGGGCCTCGAGCTCCGGCTCAAGACGCGTGGCGTCGCGCCCGGGCATGTCGAGGAGGACTATCGCGAGCGGCTTGCCTTCGAGCTCTCGGTCATCGAGCGGATGAAGTATCCGGGCTATTTCCTCATCGTTTCCGACTTCATCCAGTGGGCGAAATCGCAGGGAATTCCGGTCGGCCCCGGCCGCGGCTCCGGCGCGGGCTCGCTCGTCGCCTACGCGCTCACCATCACGGACCTCGACCCGATCCGCTTCGGGCTTCTGTTCGAGCGCTTCCTCAATCCCGAGCGCGTCTCGATGCCGGACTTCGACATCGACTTCTGCCAGGACCGTCGCGACGAGGTGATCCGCTACGTGCAGGAGCGCTACGGCCGCGACCGGGTCGCGCAGATCATCACCTTCGGCACCCTGCAGGCGCGCGGCGTGCTACGCGACGTCGGGCGTGTGCTGGAGATGCCGTACGGCCAAGTCGACAAGCTGTGCAAGCTCGTGCCGCAGAATCCGGCGGCGCCCGTCACGCTTTCGCGCGCCATCCACGACGAGCCGCGGCTGCAGGCGATGCGCGACGCCGAGCCGGTAGTGGCGCGCGCGTTCGCGATCGCGCAGAAGCTCGAGGGCCTCAATCGACACGCCTCGACGCACGCGGCCGGCATCGTGATCGGCGACCGGCCGCTCGACCAGCTCGTGCCGCTCTACCGCGATCCGAAGTCCGACATGCCGGTGACCCAGTTCAACATGAAATGGGTCGAGCAGGCCGGGCTCGTCAAATTCGACTTCCTCGGCCTCACCACGCTCACGGTGCTCGCGACCGCGCTGCGGCTCATCCGTCAGCGCGGCATCGACATCGATCTCGCTGCCATCCCGATCGACGACAAGAAGACTTATGAGCTGTTCGCGCGGGCCGAAATGGTTGGCGTCTTCCAGTTTGAAAGTCAGGGCATGCGGCGCGCGCTGCTCGATGCGCGGCCCGACCGCTTCGAGGACATCGTCGCGCTCAACGCGCTCTACCGGCCGGGCCCGATGGCCAACATCCCGACCTTTTGCGCCCGCAAGCACGGCACCGAGGAGCCGGATTACATCCATCCCAAGCTCGAGCCGGTTCTGCGCGAGAGCTACGGCGTCATCGTCTATCAGGAACAGGTGATGCAGGCCGCGCAGGTACTCGCCGGCTATTCCCTCGGCGAAGCCGATCTATTGCGCCGCGCCATGGGCAAGAAGATCAGGAAGGAGATGCAGGCGCAGAGCGAGCGCTTTGTCTCCGGCGCGGTCAAGAACGGCCTCGACAAGGGGCAGGCCGAAACCATCTTCGAATTGCTCGAGCGCTTCGCCGACTACGGCTTCAACAAGAGTCACGCCGCCGCCTACGCGCTCGTCGCCTACCAGACGGCCTACTTGAAGACTTACTATCCGGTCGAGTTCCTGGCAGCCTCGATGACGCTCTCCATGGGGTCAACCGACAAGCTCGCCGAATTCCGCGCCGAGGCGGTGCGGCTCGGCATCAAGGTCGAGCCGCCCTCGGTCAACCGTTCCGGTGTCGAGTTCGACGTCAAGGGCAATACGATCTTCTACGCACTGTCTGCGCTCAAAGGGGTCGGGCGCGCGGCGGTTGAGGCGATCGTCGCGGCGCGCGGCGATAAGCCCTTTGCTGACCTCGCCGATTTCGCGGGCCGCATCAATCCGCGCGCCGTCAACAAGCGCGTGCTGGAGAGCCTTGCGGCAGCAGGCGCCTTCGACTGCATCGAGCGCGAGCGCGCGCGTGCCGCCGCGGCGGTTGATGTCGTGATGGCGTCCGCGCAGCGCGCGCACCAGAGCGCCGAGTCCGGCCAAGTCGACATGTTCGGCGGCGGGGCGGTGCGTGAGACGCTGCCGATCCCGGCGGCGGCCGCGTGGCTGCCGGCCGAGCGCATGCAGAAGGAATACGACGCGATCGGCTTCTTCCTCACGGGTCATCCGCTGGACGACTACGCGGCCTTGCTCAAGGGCCTGCGCGTCCAGTCGTGGACCGAGCTGGTGCGCGCCGTGAAGGCGGGCGCGACCGCGTGCCGCGTCGCCGCGACCGTGGTCTCGCGCCAGGAGCGGCGCACCAAATCGGGCAGCAAGATGGGTATCTTCGGGCTGTCCGATCCGTCCGGCCAATACGAGGCGATCATCTTCCAGGAGGGCCTCGACCAGTATCGCGACCTCCTGGAGCCGGGTGCCGCGGTGCTGCTCTTCCTCTCCGCCGACGCGCAGGGCGACGACGTGCGCGTGCGCATCCAGTCGGCCGAGCCGCTCGACAAGGCCGCCGCCAAGCTGCAGAAGGGCCTGCGCGTCTTCGTGCGCGACGACGCGCCGCTCGAAGCGGTGTCACGCCGGCTCGACGCCAAGGGCGACGGCGATGTCTGGATCATCGCGCTGCTCCGCGCCGGCGCCGAGGTCGAGGTCAAGCTTCCCGGCCGCTACAAGGTCTCGCCACAGATCGCCGGCGCCATCAAGGCCGTGCCCGGCGTGATTGAGGTGCAGGCGGTGTAGACCGGTCGCTACTTCCTAGGCCGCATGGAGCGAAGCGCAATGCGGGGACAGCAGTCGCCACGCGCGAGGTAGTTGCGCTCATGGTGCGCTATCGACGTAACTCAGCCAGGGGCGGCACCTATTTCTCTTACCGTCGCGCTCGCCGACCCCCGCGGCGCAACCCTCGTCGATTACATGCCCTTACTGCGTGAGGGCTTTCGCGTTATGCGGCGCGAACGCCCCTTCGCCATCGACGCCATCGTCGTTCACCCCGAGCATCTTTACGCAGTCATGACCTTGCCGGCAGGCGACGCCGGCTTCTCCGGGCGCTGGCGCCGCATCAAGAGCTGGTTCACACGGGGAGTCGTACGCTCAGCCGCGATCAGGGCGGCGCGTATGTCCTATGGCAGCGACGGTTCTGGGAGCATACGGTGCGCGACGAGACCGATTTCGCTCGGCATGTGGACTACATCCACTTCAATCCCGTGAAGCACGGCCTCGTGTCGCGCGAGCGACTGGCCGCGTTCGTCGTTCCATAAATACGTACGGGACGGCACTCTACAGTAGGGTTGGTGCGGGGATATCAGAGGCAGGGTACTCGGGAAATTCGCTGAGCCTTGATGAGATATGCAAGCCAGTTCCCGGATTACGGCGCTGCGCGCCTCCATCCGGGCTACGAACTTTCACGGGCGATGACGTTGGTGTTTGTTGCTTCCTGTCCGTCGAAGCTCACAGCATCCGCGGCCGCTCGATATAGCTGCCCATGTCGTCGCCGAGGCGCACCGCCAGCGCGGCCAGCACACCGGTCGGATTGTATCCCGAGTTGTGCGGGAACACCGACGCGCCGACCACGAACAGGTTCTGCGCGTCCCAATGCTGCAAGTGCTGCGACACCACGCTTGACTTGGGATCGCTCCCCATCGGCGTGCCGCCGGTGACGTGCGTGCTCTGATAGGCCCGCGTATCGAACGGTGCCTTGCGCGGCGTGGCCGGGCCGACGATCGTCGCGTCGACCGCCTTGGCGATCTCGGCCGCTTTCTTGGTGCAGTACTCCGACATCTTCATGTCGTTATCGCGCCAGTCGAAGGTGATGCGCACCAGCGGCTGGCCGTAGGCATCGTGATAATCCGGATCGAGGTCGAGGTAGTTCTCGCGATGCGGATAGCTCGACCCCTGCACCTGCATCGTGAAGGCGTGCGCGTACCATTCGGCGTTCGCCTCCTTCCACTTGGTGCCCCACCGCGGCGTGCCGCCCGGCACCCGGCGGCTGCCGATCGGCCGTCCGTTGGTGAGATTGGCGCTGATGCCGCCGCCGCCGAGGAAGCCGAGACCGGTGTGATCGAAGTTGTCGTTATTGAACTCGTCGATCGTGATGCCGGTGCTGCCGCTGGCCAGGAACGGGTTGATCCAGCGGTCCTTGACGAACAGGTTGATGCCCGAGCTGGTCTGATAGCAGAAGTTCTTGCCGACCACGCCCTCGCGGGTCGCAGGATTGTAGGGCGCGCCGATGCCCTCGGTCAGGAGTAGCTTGGTGTTGGTCATCGTGAAGGCGCACAGCGCCACCACGTCGGCGGGCTGCTCGTATTCGACGCCGGTGATGAGATCGATGTAATGCACGCCCGTGACGCGCTTGCCGGCGCGGTCGTACTCGAGCCCGGTCACCTGGCAGCGCAGCCGCAGCTCGAAGCTGGGCCGCTGCATCAGCACCGGATAGAGCAGGGTGTCCGGCGTCGCCTTGGCCTGCGCCTCGCAGATGAACTTCTCGCAGTGGCCGCAATACTGGCACGGCGCGAGCCGCGCCCCGTCTGGATTGATGTAGGCGCCCGACGAGTTGCCCGAGGGCGCGATGAACGGCTTGTAGCCGAGCTTCTCCGCCGCGGCCTTGAAGATCAGGCCGGCCTCGGTCGGTTCGAGCGGCTTCTGCGGGTAGTCGTCGCGGCGCGGCGCCTCGAACGGGTTGCCACCGGCCTGCATCTCGCCCTTGATATTTCCCGCCTTGCCCGAGATGCCGTAGAGCTTCTCGAACTGATGGTGAAAGGGCTCCATCTCGGCGTAGGTGACGCCCCAGTCCTGGATCAACAGATCGGCCGGGATCGCCTGCTTGCCGTAGCGCGTCTCAAAGCGCGTGCGCAGCACGGGGTCATATTCCGACCAGCGCCACAAAAAGCCGTTCCAGTGACTGGCGGCGCCACCGAGGCCGACGCCCGGCATGAAGGCGCCCAGATGGCGCGCCGGCAGCGCTTCGTCCTGAGTGGCGTGGCGCACCGTGTAGGTCTCGGTCGCCCAATCCTGCGCGATTTCGCCGTGGATTTCCCAGCGCAGCTCGTCGCGC
>DASXCK010000207.1:0-19429 GCA_036491235.1 Xanthobacteraceae bacterium
ACCGCCGAGGGCGAGTGCAGGATCGGCGCGTCGATCGGCCCGATCTGCAGCTCGATCGCGCGGGTGTCGCGGAACTCCTCCGCCAGCGGGATGTCGCGCCAGCCGAACTTTGGCGCGCCCATGTCGACCGTCGAGGTGAGCGGCGTCGCGCCGTTCCAGCAGTTGAGCAGGCCGGCGGCAGTCTCGAAGGTGAGCGCGCTCTTGTGGGTCTCCTTGAACAGAATGTCGGCGATGCAGCGCGTGCCGTTGCCGCAAGCGCCCGACTCCGACCCGTCATTGTTGAAGATGCGCACGAATGCGTCGGTGCCCGGCGTGCGCGGCGGGTAGAGCGCCATCAGCTGGTCGTAGGGCGCGCCGGCCGGCGCCGCCACGGCCCGGGCGTCGGCCGCCGTAATCGCGGCCGGGCCTTGGCGCATGTCGACCACCACGATCTCGTTGCCGAGGCCGTTCATTTTGATGAAAGGGTGGTTGGCGAGGGCGCTCATCGCGGCGTGGCTTCGAGACGTTACAACGTTACTGGGAGACGCGGGCTGTCGGCGCTTTATGTGAAGTTTATCCCGTTTCCGGCTGTTCGAGCGGGTGGCCGCCTTATATCCTGCTAAATAGCGGCTCATCCAAGCCTCGGGAAGGGATGGGCGTACTCGGTGCCGGCCGGGGCGCGCCGAACGGAGGAATTCCATGACAGGCTTTACGGCGTGCTTGCGCGCCCTCGCGGTGCCAGCGTCGGTCGTGTTGCTGGCCGTGGGCTTGGCTGGACCGGCAGCGGGCCAAGCACCGCCGGCAACTCCGGCGCCAGCGGCACCTCAGACTCCTCCGGCTGCGCCGGCGCCAGCCCCGCAGGCTCCGGCACCCCCGACCCCGGCACCGCAAGCCCCCCAATCGACCCAGCCGCCGTCCGACAACGTGCAGCGGCCGGATACGCTGCAGCCCGGCGACGCCTTCGGCGAGCAGGTCACGCTGCCGGAGCAGAACATCGTCTACAGTGCCGGCTCCGGCCAATGGGACCATGCGTTCGAGACGATCGTGGACGCCTTCAAGGCGGTCAACGACTACCTGCAGAAGCAGGGCATCAAGCCGTCGGGCCCGCCGATGACCATTTACACCTCGACCAACGACACGAGCTTCCAGTTCTGGGCGGCGGTGCCGGTCGCCGAGGTGCCGAAGGACAAGCCGGCCGGGAACATCGAGGTCGGCAAGACGACCCCCGGCACGGCCTACAAGTTCATCCACCGCGGCTCTTACGACGAGATGGACACCACCTACGACGCCATCACCAATTTCCTCGACGAGAAGCAGCTCGACGCCAAGGGCCTGTTCATCGAGCAATACGATACCGACCCGATCACCACGCCGCCCGACAAGCTCGTGGTCGAGGTGTTCGTCCCAGTTAAGTAAAAAGGGCGCAGCGCCCCGCGCCCCCCTGGGGCGTCGCTTGCGCGGGGTTGGCGGTCCGCCCGGCATTGACTCGCCCCGGCCCCTGCCGTAAGCCTCTGCCCGCTCATAATAGAGCCTGCAACTGCCCGATCCGCCGACCGGTCCCCGAGGCCGGAGGCCCCCGCCCGACAGCGCTGTGCGCCCTCGGGCGCCATCGGTGTTTGCAGGCACGGCTTTGTCGGGTGGGTTAGGCGCGAAGCGCCGTAACGGCTGACTCGCAGATTGGAATTCCGTCGATGGGTTTCGCTTCGCTCAACCCATCCTACGCGTAAGGCAAGTGGCATGTTCGAAGGCCTGTCCGACAAGCTCTCCGGCATCCTCGATCGGCTGACCCGGCGCGGCTCGCTCACGGCGGCCGACGTCGACGTGGCCTCGCGCGAGGTGCGCCGCGCGCTGCTCGAGGCGGACGTCGCGCTCGATGTGGTGCGCGAGTTCGTCGAGAAGCTGCGCGAGCGCGCGGTCGGCGTCGAGGTGCTCAAGTCGGTCACGCCGGGTCAGATGGTCGTCAAGATCGTGCACGACCAGCTCATCGAGACCTTGGGCTCGAGCGCCGACCCGATCGACCTCAATGCGCCCGCGCCAGTCGCGATCATGATGGTCGGGCTGCAGGGCTCGGGCAAAACCACCACCACGGCAAAAATCGCGCGCCGCCTCGCCGAGCAGGGCAAGCGCAAGGTGCTGATGGCCTCGCTCGACACCTATCGGCCGGCGGCCATGGATCAGCTCGCCGTGCTCGGAACGCAGGTCTCCGTCGAGACGCTGCCGATCGTCGCCGGTCAGACCCCGGTGCAGATCGCGACGCGAGCGCTGCAGGCCGCGCGCCTCGGCGGCCATGACGTCGTGATGCTCGACACCGCCGGCCGCACCACGCTCGACGAAGCCATGATGACGGAAGCCGCCGACGTGAAGCGCGCCGCGCAGCCGCACGAGGTGCTGCTCGTGGCCGATGCGCTGACCGGCCAGGACGCCGTCAACCTCGCGCGCGCGTTCGACCAGCGCGTCGGCCTCACCGGCATCGTGCTCACCCGCGTCGACGGCGACGGCCGTGGTGGCGCGGCCCTGTCGATGCGCGCCGTCACCGGCAAGCCGATCAAGCTGATCGGCACCGGCGAAAAGCTCGATGCGCTCGAGGATTTCCATCCTTCCCGCATCGCCGATCGCATCCTCGGCATGGGCGACATCGTCTCGCTGGTCGAGAAGGCGGCGCAGACGATCGACATGGAGAAGGCCGCGCGCACCGCCGAGCGCATGCGCAAAGGCGCCTTCGACTTGAACGATCTGCGCGAGCAGCTCCAGCAGATGCAGACGATGGGCGGCCTCGGCGGCCTCATGGGCATGCTGCCGGGCGTCGCCAAGGTGAAGAACCAGATGGCCGCGGCCAATCTCGACGACAGCCTGCTCAAGCGTCAGGTCGCCATCATCCAGTCGATGACCGCGCAGGAGCGCCGCCATCCCGACGTGCTCAAGGCGAGCCGCAAGAAGCGTATCGCGTCCGGCTCCGGCACCAAGGTCGAGGAGATCAACAAGCTCCTCAAGATGCACCGGACCATGGCGGACATGATGAAGATGATGGGCAGCGGCAAGCGCGGCCCGCTCGCCGGCCTCGCCAACATGATGGGCTTTGGCGGTGGCGGCGGTGCGATGCCGGGCCCCGAGCAGATGGCGGAGCTTGCCCGGAAGATGCCGGGCGGCATGCCGCCCGGTGCGCAAGGTCCCGCCGGCCTGCCGCCCACCACGCCGAACCTGCCGTCGAAATTCCCCGGCGGTCTGCCTGGCCTCGGCGGCAAGCCGGGAGGCTTTCCGGGCTTGGGAGGCTTCCCGGGTTTGGGAAAAAAGAAGTGAACGTAGGGTGGGTTAGGCGCCTGGCGTCGTAACCCACCGGCTGAATCGCAGATGAAACTCAATCGGCGGGTTACGCGGCTTCGCCGCTAACCCACCCCACGAAGGAAGAGAAAGGGACCAATCCAATGCCAGTCGTTCTCCGCATGGCGCGTGCCGGTACCAAGAAGCGGCCCGTCTATCACATCGTCGCCGCCGACAGCCGCTTCCCGCGCGACGGGCGCTTCATCGAGCGGCTCGGCTATTTCAATCCGCTGCTGCCCAAGGACCACAAGGATCGCCTCAAGCTCGATCTCGACAAGGCGAAGGCGTGGATCGCCAAGGGCGCGCAGCCGTCCGACCGCATCATGCGCCTGCTCGACGCCGCGGGCGTCGCCAAGCGCGAGCCGCGCAACAACCCCGAGAGGGCCGTGCCGCGCAAGGAGCGCAAGGCGCGCGCCGAGGAGGCTGCCAAAGCCGCCTCCGCTCCCAAGCCTGCGGCGCCCGCCGCCTGAGGACGCCCTGACCCGTGGCGGCACGCTCGTCCGAACAACGCATCTGCGTCGCCCGGCTCGGCGCCGCCCATGGCGTGCGCGGCGAGGTGAGGTTGTGGTCGTTCACGGCCGAGCCCGCGGCCGTCGTCGATTATGGGCCGTTCGAGACCGCCGACGGCCGCGCGATCGAGATCGAGACGCTGCGCCCCGCGAAAGATTTCTTCGTCGCGCGGCTCAAGGGCGTCGCCGATCGCAACGCCGCCGAGGCGCTGCGCAACGTCGAGCTCTTCGTCCCGCGCACTCGCCTGCCGGCGCCTGCGGACAACGACGAGTTCTATCACGCCGACCTGATCGGCCTCGCGGTTGTCGACGCGGCAGGCGTGCCGCTCGGCACCGTCGTCGCCTTGCATAATTTTGGCGCCGGCGACATCGTCGAAGTGCGCCGTGCCGATGCGAACGACACCGTGATGCTGCCGTTCACACAGGATGCCGTGCCCGAGATCGATGTCGCGGGTGGACGAATTGTGGTGGCGAAGGCAGTCTTCGAGTCAGCAGGAGATTCTGAGGCGCAGTGATGCTTGGAGGTCGCCCCAACCGTTACCCTCCCGCCCGTTGGCGGGGAGGGTCGAGCGAAGCGGCGAAGCCGCGTCGCGAGGGGCGGGGGGGCTACGCCCGTACTGAATTCGTCATTGGCTGCGGCCTCACCGGCTCTGAATCCGCGGTGCCCTCCATCCCCGACCCCTTCCCGCCACGCGCTGTGCGCGCCGGGGGAGGGGAGCGGCCGGCGTCGTGCCGGCGGTGCGCGCGGAGCTAGCCGCCATGTGGCGCGCCAGCGTCATCACCATCTTTCCGGAGATGTTTCCCGGGCCGCTGGGCGTAAGCCTCGCCGGCAAGGCGCAGCAGAAAGGCATCTGGGCGCTCGACGCCGTCGATCTGCGCGACCACGCGCGCGACAAACACCGCACCGTCGACGACACGCCGGCGGGCGGCGGGCCCGGCATGGTGATGAAGGCCGACGTGGTCGCGCGCGCGATCGATGCGGTTGCGACCGACGAACGCCCGCGCCTTCTGATGAGCCCACGCGGGGCTCCGTTGACGCAAGGACGCGTCGCCACCCTCGCGCAAGGTCAGGGTGTCGTGCTGTTGTGCGGCCGCTTCGAGGGCGTGGACGAGCGGGTCATCGCGGGCCGCAACCTCGAGGAAATCTCGGTCGGCGATTACGTGCTCTCCGGCGGCGAAATCGCCGCCATGGCGCTGATCGACGCCTGTGTGCGCCTCTTGCCCGGTGTCATGGGCGCGGAGGGCTCGGCCGCCGAGGAGAGCTTTGCCGAGGGCCTGCTCGAGTATCCGCAATACACCCGGCCGCAGATCTGGGAAGGGCAGCCGATCCCGGAGGTATTGGTATCGGGCGATCACGCCAAGGTCGCGGCTTGGCGGCAGGCCGAGGCGGAGCGGTTAACGGCCCTGCGGCGGCCCGACCTGTGGGCCGCCCGTCCGGGTCGAAAGCCCCGAACATGATCGGATTTGGCGCCTCGCGGGCACGTGACAAGGGCGAAACTTTCGCGTAGAAGCACCGGCGAAACGCGGCGGGACGTCCGATACCGACCGGGACGCAGCCGACGGAGAAAAATCCCATGAACGTGATCCAAGAGCTCGAAAAAGAGCAGGTGGCGAAGCTTTCCGCCGGCAAGGATATTCCCGAGTTCGCCCCCGGCGACACCGTGATCGTCAACGTCAAGGTGGTCGAAGGCGAGCGCTCGCGCGTGCAGGCCTACGAGGGCGTGTGCATCGGCCGCGCCGGCCAGGGCCTCAACGAGAACTTCACGGTGCGCAAGATCTCGTACGGCGAGGGCGTCGAGCGCGTCTTCCCATTGCATTCGCCGATGATCGACTCGATCAAGGTCGTGCGCCGCGGCAAGGTGCGTCGCGCCAAGCTGTATTATCTGCGCGGACGCCGCGGCAAGTCGGCCCGCATCAGCGAGCGCCAGGATCACACGGCGCATGGCGGCACCGGACGGGCGGCGGAATAATCCCGCCCCATCTGCTTCACGTCATGGCCGAGCTCGTCCCGGCCATCCACGTCTTTAGGGATGCGCGCAGCCCGACGGCGGCGGGGGGCTGGCGTCAGTGGCGACCTGGAAGCCCTCATCCACGATCATGATCGTCTGCTGATTCCAACCGTAGAGGTTGGCCCGCACATCGCAGGCAGGCGCGGCCGCGACCACGTCGTCGGGCGCTCCGAGGTCGATCCGGTGGGTGTTCTCGGCCAGCACCCAACTGCTGGCCGCTACGAAAGCCATGATCAGCAGGTCCCATTTCCCGTGCATGTTGCAATGATCCTTTTCTGCAATGCAGCGCTGATTATCCGGTAATTGTTGCAATGCAATAAACGGACCAGATGATTATTTCGTCAAAGGCGCGCGATCCGGGCGCCACCCTGGGGCAGGTGCGCCATGCGCGGGGTGAAGGCGGACAGATCAATCCATCGCCTTGACGCCGTCCGCATGAGGTCCCAAACACACTTTCCGCATTTTCTAAAGCGCATGTCCCGGCGAAGTGGACGCCGGTTCGCCGACAAGGATATGCGCCGAGAAACAACGCCCGACAGGACCCTCCGCAATGGCGAAGCCGCGTACCCTCTATGACAAGATCTGGGCCGACCACCTGGTCGACGAGCAGCCGGACGGCACCTGCCTGATCTACATCGACCGCCATCTCGTGCATGAGGTGACGAGCCCGCAGGCATTCGAGGGCCTTCGCCTCGCCGGCCGCAAGGTGCACGCGCCCGACAAGACGCTGCTGGTCGTCGACCACAACGTGCCGACCACCAACCGCAACCTGCCCAATCCGGACCCGGAGAGCGAAGCGCAGATCGCGTACTTGGCCGAGAACGCCAAGTTCTTCAATCTCGAGTACTACGACGAGTTCGACCGCCGTCAGGGCATCGTGCACATCATCGGCCCCGAGCAGGGTTTCACGCTGCCCGGCACCACGGTCGTGTGCGGCGACAGCCACACCGCGACGCACGGCGCCTTCGGCGCGCTCGCGTATGGCATCGGCACGTCCGAGGTCGAGCACGTGCTTGCGACGCAGACGCTGATCCAGTCGAAGTCGAAGAACATGCGTGCGATCGTCGACGGCAAGCTGCCCGAAGGCGTGACCGCCAAGGACATCATCCTCGCCATCATCGGCGAGATCGGCACCGCCGGCGGCACCGGCTACGCGCTCGAATATGCCGGCGAGGCGATCCGTGCGCTCTCGATCGAGGGCCGCATGACGGTGTGCAACATGTCGGTCGAGGGCGGCGCCAAGGCCGGCTTCATCGCGCCCGACGAGAAGGTCTACGCGTATCTCAAAGGTCGCCCGAAGTCGCCGAAGGACGCCGACTGGGACAAGGCCGTGCGCTACTGGGACACGCTGCGCTCCGACGAGGGCGCGGCGTTCGACCGCGAGATCAAGATCGACGCCGCCAACTTGCCGCCGCTGGTCACCTGGGGCACCAGTCCCGAGCAGGTGATCGCGATCACCGGCCGCGTGCCGGTGCCTGCGGAAATCGCCGACGACAAGAAGCGCCAGGCGGCGGAGACCTCGCTCAAATACATGGGCCTCAACGGCGGCGAAAAGATCACCGACATCGCGATCGATCGCGTGTTCATCGGCTCGTGCACCAACGGCCGCATCGAAGACCTGCGCGCCGCCGCCAAGATGATTGCGGGCAAGACCAAGAACGCCAACGTCAACGCCATGGTGGTCCCGGGCTCGGGCATCGTGAAGGAGCAGGCCGAGTCCGAAGGGCTCGACAAGATTTTCGTCGCCGCCGGCTTCGAGTGGCGCGAGCCGGGCTGCTCCATGTGCCTTGCCATGAACCCGGACAAGCTCAGCCCCGGCGAGCGCTGTGCCTCGACCTCGAACCGCAACTTCGAGGGCCGCCAGGGCTACAAGGGCCGCACCCACCTCGTGTCGCCCGCCATGGCGGCGGCTGCCGCCATCGCCGGCAAGTTCGTCGACGTACGCGAGTGGAAGTAGATAAAAATTTCCACGTCATGCCCGCGCTTGTCGCGGGCATCCACGTCTTTGTCGCGGCAAGAAAGTCGTGGATGGCCGGGACAAGCCCGGCCATGACGGTCCCGTCTACCTCAGCGCCCACACGCACTTCTGCTGCGGCGTGATCACGTCGCCGCTCGGCCGGTGCTCGACGGCAAGCCAGAAGTCGCATTTGCGGTGATAGCGACTCAGCGGATAGACCGTGACATGCGTGCGTGTACGTCGCGCTGCCGGCGGCGGGTTGCGATCGGCGTCTTGCGCTGCCACCGGCACTGCATCCGTCATGATCGCGGCAAGCGCGATGCCCGCCGCCAGCCACCCTGCTCCGCTACGCCAGCGCATCTTCATGCCTCTCGTCTGCACCGCCATGGTATCGGCGTTGGGCGTCGCCTACAACACGCCTATGGCGTCGCAAGCCTCCGACGATACCGATCCGCTCGCCTGGCGCCCGCGCAAGGCGCCCTCGCTCGACGAGCTGGAGGTGCTTGCCCGCGACGTCTTTGCCGGCCTGCCGCAGCAGTTCCGCGCGCTGTGTGAGGGCCTGGTCATCCGGGTCGATGATTTCCCGACCGATGAGGTGCTCGACCATATGGGGGCCGAGAGCGAGTTCGACCTGCTCGGCCTCTTCCACGGCATCGGGCTGCCGTTCCGGCATGAGAGCGCGCCCGTGCAGATGCCGAACATGATCTGGCTGTACCGCCGGCCCATCCTCGATTACTGGGCCGAGCACGACGAGACGCTGGGCACGATCGTCGCCCACGTGCTGGTGCACGAGATCGGCCACCACTTCGGCCTGTCCGACGACGACATCGACGAGATCGAGCGCGCCGCCGGTTAGCGGACGTGCAAATTCAAGGGCTTGACCGCCCGGCGCGGGCCGCTACACGTAACGCGGATTGCGACCGAAGGGCTGGACATCCCATGGATAAGTTCACCGTGCTGGAAGGCGTCGCGGCGCCGATCAAGCAGATCAACGTCGACACCGACGCGATCATCCCCAAGCAGTACCTCAAGACGATCAAGCGCACCGGCCTCGGCAAGGGCCTCTTTTCCGAGAAGCGCTTCCGCGACGACGGCAGCGAAAACCCGGATTTCATCCTCAACAAGCCGGCCTATCGCAAATCGAAGATTCTCGTCGCGGGCGACAATTTCGGCTGCGGCTCCTCGCGCGAGCACGCGCCGTGGGCGCTCCTCGACTACGGGATCCGCGCCGTGATCTCGACCTCGTTCGGCGATATCTTCTACAACAACTGCTTCAAGAACGGGGTGCTGCCCATCAAGGTCTCGCCGGAGGACCTCGAGAAGCTGTTCGACGACGCCGACCGCGGCGCCAACGCGACGCTCACCATCGATCTCGAGAAGCAGGAGATCCGCGGCCCCGACGGCGGCGTGGTGAAGTTCGAGATCGACGCGCATCGCAAGCACTGCCTGCTCAATGGCCTCGACGACATCGGCCTCACCAAGGTGAAGCAGAAGGCGATCGACGGCTACGAGTCGCAGGTGAAGGCCGACCGCCCCTGGGTGTGATGTCGTAGGTCGGGTCGAGCTCTTCGCGAGAGACCCATCGCGATCCACTACGCCTACGCACTCCGTCATGCCCGGGCTCGTCCCGGGCATCCACGTCTTTGCGGCGCGGCGAGAAAGACGGGGATGGCCGCGACACAGGCGAGCGACCCGCCTTCGCTCGCTGCGCGAGCTACGGAACGGGTTCGAGTCCGCCGAAGCGCGGAGCGCATAGGCGGAAGCGACGCCGTTCTTCGAACGGCTATGCCCGGCCATGACGGAAATATGTTCTTGGGCCCGGCTGCCTTTCGCGCTAATCGCGAAGTGCGGTGTGGACGAATGTCTTCCTCTACGCCAATTCGGGAAAGCGCGCGTGCGCAACGCGATCGGCCATGTCCTCCGTGCATGACGTGACAGCGTCGCTAGCGCCCGCGCCAAAGTCGCGGATTGAACCCAACGAAGGAAAATCGAACGAAATCAATGCGCCTTCATCAGCCGAGCATGCCGACACAGCACGAGCGTGCAAAACAAAGCTAGAAGATTCAACAAAATCAATGAGGGCCTGCCCGCGGTATCGCAACTGATCTCGCATAGCTCATCGGCGCCCAGCGGCTTCGCCCGTCACCGCGCCCGCTCGATCGCCTCCGCGATCGCGACCGTGCGGCGCGCCATCTCGGCATGCATGCGCTCGACCATGCGGCCCTCGATCTGCACCACGCCTTTGCCCTTGTTCTCCGGCCGATCGAACGCCGCGATCGCCTGGCGCGCCTGCGCCACCTCGTCCTCCGAGGGCGAGAACGCGTCATTGCATGCGTCGATCTGGCTCGGATGGATCAGCGTCTTGCCGTCGAAGCCCATGTCGCGCGCTTGCGTGCATTCGGCCGCGAAGCCGGCGCTATCCGCGATGTCGTTGTAGACGCTGTCGAGCAGGTCGATGCCATAGGCATGCGCGGCGAGCACGCAGCTTGCGAGCCACGGCAGCATCGGCGCGCGGCCCGGCACGATGCGGGCGCGCGTTTCCTTGGCGAGATCATTGGTGCCGATCACGAAGCCGGCGAGGCGCGTCTCCGAGTCCTTGGCCGCGGCCGCAAGCTCGCGGATGTTGAAGATCGCGGCCGGCGTCTCGATCATCGCCCACAGCCGCATGTGATGATCAGCGTGGGTGTCGAGCAGCCGTTGGCCGATCATCTCGATCTGGTCCGGCGTCGAGATCTTCGGTACCAGCACGCCGTCGGGCCGCGCCGCGATCGCGGCCTCGAAATCGTCCGCGAACCATGGCGTGTCGATCGCGTTGGTGCGGATCAGCACCTCGCGATGGCCGAACCCGCCGGCGCGCACGGCTTGCGTGACTTGCGCGCGCGCGGCCGCCTTCGCGTCCGGCGCGACCGCGTCCTCGAGGTCGAGGATCACGCCGTCGACCGCCAGCGTCTTCGCCTTCTCGAGCGCGCGGGCGTTGGAGCCCGGCATATAGAGAACGCTGCGGCGCGGACGGATGGTCATGACGATCCCTCTTTCAACTGCCGAAACCTACCGATGCCGGCATCGACTTGCCAGCCCGACGAGTTGCCAATCGCCGCCCGGGTGCTATTGGGTGAGCGCTGACCTGAAAAACTTTATGTGAGGCGTCGTGCCGTTTCCCCGTCAGTTGATCGAAGGCTATCACTCGTTCCGCACCACCCGCCTGCCGCACGAGCAGGGCCGCTATCGCGAGCTTGCCGAAAGCGGCCAGGCGCCTGAGGTGATGGTGATCGGCTGCATCGACTCGCGCGTCTCGCCCGAGGTGATCTTCGATGCGCGCCCGGGCGAACTGCTCGTGGTGCGCAATGTCGCGAACATCGTGCCGCCCTACCAACCGGACGCGCATGCCCATGGCGTCTCGGCCGCGATCGAGTTCGGCGTGGTGGCGCTGGCGGTCAAGCACGTCGTGGTGCTCGGCCATGGCCAGTGCGGCGGCGTGCGCGCCTTCGCGGACGAGGCCGAGCCGCTCACGCCCGGCGACTTCATCGGCAAGTGGATGCGGCTGATGGCGCCGGTCGCGGAGAAGATCGGCCCGCGCGGGAAGTTGTCGCACGCCGAGTATCTCACGCGCCTCGAACAGGCGAATGTCGCCAACAGTCTCGACAATCTGATGACCTTTCCGCGCCTGCGCGAAGGCGTCGAAGGCGGCCGCGTCGCACTCCACGGCGCTTATTTCGGCGTGGCGAACGGCGAGCTTCTCATCCGCGACGAAGCGACCGGTGTCTTTCTGTCGGCCGCCGACGGCGGGCTACCCTTCGCGCGATGAGCGCGGACGTGCCGACCGACTTGCCCTGGCTGGTTGGCCTCGATGGCTGTCGCTCGGGTTGGGTCGCGGCCTTCGTGCGTCCGGACGGCGCAAGTGGCCATGCAAGTGGCGGCGTAAGCGCGCACGTGCGCATCGTGCCGCGCTTCGCCGACGCACTGACGGCGCCCGAGGCGCCCGCGATCGTTGCGGTCGACATGCCGATCGGGCTGCCCGACCGCATCGGGCCGGATGGTCGCGGCCCCGAGCGCGCCGTCCGTCCGTTGCTCGGCGCGCGCCAGTCCTCGGTCTTTTCCGTGCCGCCGCGCACTGCGATTTTTGCCGCCGACTTCGGCGCCGCCTGCGCGGCCGCGCTCGCGACCTCCGATCCGCCGCGGAAGGTGTCGAAGCAGCTGTTCATGATCGCGCCGAAAATTCGCGAGGTTGACGAGGTCCTGCGCGCCAACCCGGCGCTCGCGCCCCGCGTCTACGAGGTGCATCCCGAGCTCGCCTTCTGGCGCCTCAACGGCGAGCGCGCGCTCGACGAGCCCAAGAAGGTGAAGGGCGTGTGCTACGAACCGGGACTCGCGTTGCGCCGCCGCCTGCTGATTGCGGCGGGCCTGCCGGAGGAAGTGATCACGGCGCGGCCGCCGAAAGGCGCGGGCGCCGACGATCTGCTCGATGCGCTGGCGTGTGCGGCGATTGCGCGGCGGATTCAGGCGGGGACGGCGAGATCGTTTCCCGAGTCGCCAGCGCGCGATGCGTTCGGATTGCCGGTCGCGATCTGGGCGTGAAAAATAAATGATGTGTCATGCCCGCGCTTGTCGCGGGCATCCACGTCTCTCCTGCTGACCGTCAATAAGGAAGACGTGGACGGCCGGGATAAGCCCGGCCATGACGCATGAACTCACCTGAGGAAAATATAACTCGCCATATACGGCACGCGCGTCTCTTGGCCCGCACGTGCCTCATCGCAACCCTGCGCCGGTGCCACGCCGCCCTTGGTGTCGATGCGAAGAATTGCCCTTGCCTCGCTGAACACGCCCGCGCCCTCGCGCGATGTCACGTCGAGCAGCAGCCACGGAATGCTGCCCGTGCCGACAGGCGCGCTTGCCTTGACGACGCCGACGATCTTGCCGCCGGCGAGCGCCTCCCAGGTCGGCCCCGCATAATGCTTGCCGACCAGCCTGTTCTGTGCGTCGAACAGCTCGGCCTCGGGCGCCTTGAAGATCCAGGTCCCCCCGCCCTTGCTGATGCCGCAGGCGTAGATCTGCGCGCCCGTCGCCGACACTTGCAGATACGGCTCCATGCCGGCCGGATAGAGTGCCGACGGCAGGTCCGCCGGAAGCGCCGGTGCCTGTGTGTTCATGACAACAAGGTACCCGGCCGCAAGGCCGGCAACAATCACGGTTCGCATCGGGGCTCCGATGTCGGGCCGCGCTACGCCGCCTTCTTCTTCGCGCTGATCAGCTTGCGGTTGATCAGGCACTCGGCGATCTGCACCGCGTTGAGCGCCGCGCCCTTGCGCAGGTTGTCGGACACGCACCAGAACGTGAGGCCGTTCTCGACGGTGGTGTCCTCGCGCATGCGGCTGATGTAGGTCGCGTCCTCGCCGACGCATTCGTGTGGCGTGATGTAGCCGCCGGGCTCGTGCTTATCGATGACGAGGCAGCCCGGCGCCTTGCGCAGGATCTCGTGCGCCTCGTCGACCGTGATCGGTTCCTCGAACTCGACGTTGACGGCTTCCGAGTGGCCGACGAACACCGGCACGCGCACGCAGGTCGCCGTGAGCTTGATCTTGGGATCGAGGATCTTCTTGGTCTCGGCCATCATCTTCCACTCTTCCTTGGTGTAGCCGTCCTCCATGAAGACGTCGATTTGCGGGATGAGGTTGAAGGCGATGCGCTTGGGGAACGTCTTGTTCTCGATCTCCTGGACCGTGAAGACCGCCTTGGTCTGCTCGAACAGCTCGTCCATCGCCTCCTTGCCGGCGCCCGACACCGACTGATAGGTCGAGACCACGACGCGCTTGATCTTCGCCTTGTCGTGCAGCGGCTTGAGCGCCACCACGAGCTGCGCGGTCGAGCAATTCGGATTGGCGATGATGCCGCGTTTGCTGAAGCCCGTGACCGCGTCGGCGTTGACCTCGGGGACGATCAGCGGAACGTCGGCGTCGTAACGCCAGCACGAGGAGTTGTCGATCACCACCGCACCCTGCGCGGCGATCTTCGGCGACCACTCCTTCGACACCGCCGAGCCTGCCGACATCAGGCATATGTCGGTGTCGGAAAAGTCAAAGTGCTCGAGCGCCTTCACCTTGAGGGTCTTGTCGCCATAGGAGACCTCGACGCCCAGGCTGCGCCGCGACGCGAGCGCGACCACCTCGTCGGCGGGAAACGCACGCTCCGACAGGATCTCCATCATCTGCCGGCCCACATTGCCGGTGGCGCCGACGACCGCGACCTTGAAACCCATGGGTCGATACTCCGCAAAAGCCCGGAGGGCTATTTGGGCCGCTTCTAGGCCCGAAAGATTGATAATTCAACGCCGCGAGAAGGACGGCGGATCATGAAATTATTAATGCTTTGCGATCATTTGGCCGAACAGCCTCAGCCTCGCGTCCCTCTCTCCTGCTTGCGGGGGAGGGCCGGGAGGGAGGATCGCATGAATCTCCTGGCCCTCCCCCTTCCGGGAGGCGATCTTCCCCGTGGCCGGTCGGCCACAGGGCGGCGGGAACCGAACAGTTGTCTCGGATGTTCCTTGTGGCGAGGGCAAGCCGCCTGTAGAGTGCAGGCTAGACGCAAAAATTGTGAGGAATCATGCGCCTGATGACCGTTGCGGTTCTGTCGGCGGCCTCGCTCGTGGCCCTGTCGGCGCTCACCCCGGCCTCGGCGCAGGCACCGCGCCGCCATAGCCGCGATACCGAATCGATCACCGTGATCGACCAGTACGGCCACCGCACCACCCGCATCACGGTGCGGCCGCGCTCCTTCCTCGATCCGGGCAACAACGTCGAGCCGTACTCGCAGCACTACACCGACTACGCGATCTCGCCCGACAGCTACGCGGGCGAATATCTCTACGATCGCACCGACTGGCGCAGCAGCTGGTCGCGCATGCCGATTCCGACGTGCTTTGACC
The DNA here is from genome assembly GCA_036491235.1 of Xanthobacteraceae bacterium. Taxonomy (GTDB): domain Bacteria; phylum Pseudomonadota; class Alphaproteobacteria; order Rhizobiales; family Xanthobacteraceae; genus JAVDCA01. The sequence goes on from DASXCK010000207.1 coordinate 14,695, forward strand.
TGCCCGGCATGTGCCGCTGATCAGCGGCGCCACGACGTTCTTCAATCAAGTCCGCAGCAGCGTGCGCAGGCGCTCGGCGAGTTGATCGCCGTGCCCGGTTGTTGCGCGTCCGGGCTCGGCGCCGATGCCGAGATAGCGCTCGGCGACTTCCTTTGATTGCAGCAACTCCTCGCCCGCACCGCTGAGCGCGACGCGTCCGTTCTCGATCACATAGCCGCGGTCGGCGATCGCAAGGCTCATCCGCGCGTTCTGCTCCGCCAGCAGGATCGCCAGCCCCTGGTCGCGCAGGCGGCGCACGAGATCGAACATCTCGCTCACGAGGCGCGGCGCAAGGCCGAGCGAGGGCTCATCGAGGATGAGGAGCTTCGGGTCGGCCATCAGCCCGCGGCCGATCGCGAGCATCTGCTGTTGGCCGCCCGACAGGTTGCCGGCGAGCGCCGTGAGCCGGTCGGCCAATGCCGGAAAGCGCGTCGTCACGGCGGCGAGCCGTGCGCGCGTGTTCTCGGCGCGCTCGCCGTGCACGTAGCCGCCCAGCGCGAGATTCTCGGCCACCGTGAGGCCGGCAAAAATCTGCCGCCCTTCCGGAACATGCACGATGCCGAGCTGCATGCGGGCGGAAGTGGGGAGGCGCTCGATGCGCTGGTCTGCGAATGCGATCGTCCCGGCGCGGAGCGGGACGATGCCCGAGATGGTCTTCACCAGCGTCGACTTGCCGGCGCCGTTCGCGCCCACCAGCGTGGCGATCTCGCCGGCGCGCACCGTGAGATCGATGCCGCGGATGACGTCGGCGCCGCCATAGCCGGCGGAGACTTGATGCAGCGTGAGCGTCACGTCGGCCGTCATGCTGGCGGCTCCGTGCGCTCCGCCGCGCGGCCCAGATAGGCCTCGATCACGGTCGGGTCATCCTGGATCTCGCGCGGCGCGCCCTGTGCGATCAGCCGGCCGGCATCGAGCACGAAGATCCGGTCGGCGACGCCCATGACGAGCGACATGTTGTGCTCGACCACCATGATGGTCGTGCCGGCATCGCAGATCGCGCGCAGCAGCGCGGCGAGCTCGGCGGTCTCGCGGTCGTTGAGGCCGGCCGCCGGCTCGTCGAGCAGCAGCAGGCGCGGCGCGGCCATCAGCGCCCGCGCAATTTCGACGAGCTTTTGCGCGCCGATCGGCAGATCGGTGGTCGGGCGATCGCAGGCGTCGCGCAAATGCATGAGGTCGAGCAACGCCGCGGCCTTGGCGGCGACGCGGCTTTCCTCGCGGCGCGCCGCCGGCGTCCAGAGCATCTGCCCGAGGGCGCCGCGATGGACGTGCAGGTGCGCGCCCGTCATCACGTTCTCGAGCGTCGTCATGCCCGGAAACACGCGCGCGGTCTGGAACGTGCGGATGATGCCGTCGGCCGCGATCCGGTGCGGGCTCAGCCCAGCCGCGCTCCTGCCGAAGAACAGCACCTCGCCTGCGGAAGGCGGAAACAGGTTGGTCGCGGCATTGAACAGGGTCGTCTTGCCGGCGCCGTTCGGCCCGATCAGGGCCGTCAGGCTGCCGACCGGCGCCGCGAAGCTCACCGCCTCGATGGCGCGCACCCCGCCGAAGGTCTTCGAGACTGCGCGGCACTCGAGGGCAGGGACGCTCATGGCTTCGCCCCCGCGGAAAGTGGCGGCTCGCGTGCCGCGAAGCGCTGAAGCCACAGCACCAGTCGTCCAAAGAGTCCTTCCGGCAGCATCAGGAAGATCGCGACCAGCACGGCGCCTTCGACCGCCGTCTTGAACACGGCAAAATCCTGCAACATCGTCGGCAGCAGCGTGAGCACGAGCGAGCCGAAGAAGCTGCCGATCAACGTGCCTTCGCCGCCCAGCACCAGCATGGCGATCATCTCGAACGAACGTCCGGTCGAAACCATCTCGGGCGAGAGGAAGTGGAAATCGAACGCGTAGAGGCTGCCCGACAGCGAGGCGAGTGCTGCCGAGATGCACAACGCGATGACCTTGTGGCGCCCGACATCGACGCCGAGCGCTGCCGCGGCGAGCTGGTCGGAGCGCACCGCCTTCAGCGCGCGCCCGAACCCGCGCCGCAGGCCGCCTTCGAGCAGCACGACCAGCACGATGCCGAGTGCCAGCACGAGATAGTACATGCGCAGCGGCGTATCGAAGGCGAAGCCCGGCACCGCGAAGGCCGGAATGCCTACTAGTCCCGACGGGCCGCCCGTCAGGTCGAAAAGGCCGACCGCGAGCGAGTCGACCAGAAGCCCGAACGCGAGCGTCGCGAGTGCAAGGTAGTGCCCGCGCAGCCGCCGCGTCGCGAGCGAGAGGACGAGCGCGCAGGCGACGCTCAGCACCAGCGCGACCAGGGTCGCGGCAAGCGGCGGCCAGTCGTAGGTGGTCGCCAGGATCGCGGCCGTGTAGCCGCCGACCGCCATAAAACCGGCATGGCCGAGGCTGACCTGGCCCGCATAGCCCATCAGCACGTCGAGCCCGAGCACCGCGATGAACAAGATCAGCGCGATGACCAGCGAGGCAAGGAGCCCGCCGGGCAGCGGCAGCGCGGGCAGCATCGCCAGCACGGCCACCAGCGCGATTGCGAAGCCGATGGTCGCGCGGCCCTGCAGCCGCACGACCGCGCGATGCACGCGCGCCTCGTCGCGCACATCGGTCCGGCGCGCCGGACCGCCCGCGAACAGGCCGGCCGGCCGCAGGATCAGCACGAACAGGAGCAGCAACAGTGCGAGCGTATTGGCGAACAGCGACGACACGTAGAATGCCGCGAACTGTTCGGCGATGCCGAGCAGGAGCCCGCCGACGATCGAGCCCGCAAAGCTCGCCATGCCGCCGATGGCGACCGCGATGAATCCCGAGATGGTGAAGAACTGTCCTGAGTCGAACTGCAGCGACATGATCGGCGCGACCAGCACGCCGCCCGCCGAACCGATCAAGGCCGCAAGGCCGAAGCTCAACAGTGTCATGCGCTTGAGGTCGATGCCCATCAGCCGCGCCGCGAGGGGGTTCTCGGCACAGGCGCGCAGCGCGCGGCCGAGCGTCGTCTTCTGCAGCAGCAGCCACAGGCCGAGGATCATCGCGGCCGACACGCCGGCGAGCCACACGCCCTGCGTGGGTACGCGCAAGCCGCCGATGACGAATGGCGCTTCGCCGGAAAACGGCGGCAGCGAGTAGGGCTGATTGCCCCACACGACAAGCGTGATGCCGATGAAGAAGGTGAGCAGCCCGGCGGTCAGCACCAGGGCGCTGCTCGCCGGCAGCCGCGCCACCGCGGGCACGAAGGTGAGCGCCCCCACCAGCAGCCCGAAAGCTGTTGCGCACGCGACGGCCGCCGCGGCGGCCGGCAGGATTGGCCAGCCGAACACGACCTCGAAATAGTACATGCCCATGGCGCCGAGCACGCAGAACGCGCCCTGCGCCAGGTTCACCACATTGGTGACGCGATAGACGAGCGAAAAGCCGAGCGCGACGATCGCGAACACGCCGCCTTGCAGCAGGCCGCCGATGATGATCTGGACGACGCCCGACACGATTGATCCGCCCCGCGCGCCCTCGTTCCGCGACCCTCTATTTGGCCAACGGCGTTCCGGTCGGCTGGCTCACCACCGTCCAGGTATCGGCGGCCGCATCCCAACGGCTGACCAGCGCGTTTTTGACCGTGAGGCCGCGCTGCGGGACGGCCTTGAAATCGTAGATGCCGTTGATGCCCGGGACACTCTGGCTGTCGATGTAGCCCTTGACCTGCTGCGCCGTCGCGGTGACGCCGAGCTTGCGCAGCGCGCTGATCACCAGGTTCGCCGGATCCCAGGCGAGCGCCGACATGTTGTCGGGCTTCACATTCGCGGCCTTGAAGGCCGCGTAGAACTTCTGCTGTGCCTCCTCGACCTTGGGATCGAGCTTGAACATGCCGTCATGCGGCAGGAACACCGAGGTCGGAATGAAAAGCTGCTTGGGCAGGAAATCCTTGTACTGGCGCATCTGCGCATAGGTCTGGTTGCCGTTGGTGGTGGCGAACGGCACGTCGAGGCCGCTTTGCACCATGGCCTTGAACACGGTTGCGATCGGCGCACCGGTCGACCAGGCGATGAAGGCCTGCGGGTTGGCGGCCTTGATCCGTTCGATTTGCGCCGTGACGCTGACGTCGGTCGTATTGAAATGCTGGCGCTCGACGACCTTGATGTCGGCGTTCTCGGGCAGCTTGAGCACCTCGTTGAAGCCGCGCTCCGCGTCCTGCCCGGAGGCGTCGGTGCTCGACATGAACGCGATCTTGGTCAGCCCCTTGAGGTGGAAATAGCGCACCATCGCCTCGATCAGCGCATGCGTGTCGGTGCTGGTCGAATACTGGAAGCTGCCGGCGTCAGGATGAACGCCGGGGGAGAGGCAATAATCGAACGGCCCCTGCTTGAGCAGCGGCGCCATCGCGCGGCACATCGCCACGATGCTCGATCCGAGCACGACGGCCGGCTTCTCGGGCAGGATGCCGTTGGCGATCTGCACGGTGGTCTGCGGATTGGTCTGGTCGTCGTGGAAGACGAAGGAGATCGGCTGGCCGTTGATGCCGTTCTCCTGGTTGACCAGCTTCTCGAAGAGCTGCAGCGCCTGCTGCTCGCCCTGGCCGAGGAAGGCCGCGCCGCCGGTCAGCGGCAGGATCACGTGGATCTTGTAGGGGTCGGCGGCCTGCGCCTCGAATGCGCCGAGCGCCAGCGCACAGGCCGCGAGCGCCACCGCGCGATTGATCCACTTCGAGA
>DASXCK010000208.1:0-4947 GCA_036491235.1 Xanthobacteraceae bacterium
CGCTATTTATGCAGGAGCCAGACCGTCGCCATCAGGACGATGATCGCGATGAACTGCATGAGCACGCGCAACCGCATGAGCTTCTGCGACGTGTTGGGCGAGCCGCCGCGCATCATATTGACGAGGCCGAGCAGCAGCACGACCGCAACGATGCCTACGGCGATATAGGACGCAAAATAGGCGGACATCGTGCTTTCATAGCACCCGATCGGACGCGCCGCCATCCCGCGCCATTTTACAATTCCCGCGCGCTCTGCTGTGATTGGAACATGCGCAAGACCAAGAGAAAGTCGGCCTCCCCCAAGCCGCGGACCATCGCGGCGCAGGCGCTCGGCGGCATCGAGCCCGCGACGAAGGCGGTGGTGCCCCCCGTGCACGTCGCGACCACGTTCGTGCGCGACCCGGACAACCAGTACCGTTCGGGCTACATCTACGGCCGCCCCGACAATGCCACCGTGCGCCAGGCCGAGAGCGTGATCGCCGCGCTGGAGGGCGCCGGGGCGGCGCTGCTCCTCGGCTCCGGCATGTCGGCCGCGACCACCGCCGTCATGGCACTGCCCGAGGGCTCGCACATTGTCGCGGGCCGGGTGATGTACTGGGCGTTTCGTCAGTGGCTCACAGTCGAGGCGCCGCGCTTCGGCCACCATGTCGACATCGTCGACACCAGCGACCTCAAGGCCGTCGCCAAGGCGGTGCGCCGCGGCAAGACCCGGCTTGTGTGGATCGAGACGCCCGGCAACCCGCTGTGGAGCATCACCGACATCGCGGCGGTGGCCGAGATCGCCCACCGCGCCGGCGCCCGGCTTGCGGTCGACTCGACCGTCGCGACGCCGGTGTTCACGCAGCCGCTCGCGCTCGGCGCCGACCTCGTGATGCATTCGGCGACCAAATACCTGAATGGCCACTCGGACGTGATCGCCGGCGCCCTCGCGACCGCAAAGCCGGACGCGTGGTGGGAACGCATCCGGACGCTGCGCTCGCAGCACGGCCTGATCCTCGCGCCGTTCGAGGCGTGGCTGCTGTTGCGCGGCATGCGCACCCTCGAGCCGCGGGTGCGGGCCGCGACCGAGAGCGCCGCCCTACTCGCCACGTGGCTGCGCCGGCATCCACGCATCGCGGCCGTGCTCTACCCGGGCCTGCCCGAGCATCCCGGCCACGCGGTCGCGGCGCAGCAGATGAGCGGCTTCGGCGCCATGCTGTCGATCCGTGTCAAAGGCGGCGCACGCGCCGCGATCGCGACGGCCGCGAAGGTACGACTGTGGAACCGGGCGACGTCGCTTGGCGGCGTCGAGAGCCTGCTGGAGCACCGTGCTTCGGTCGAAGGGCCTGACTCGCCATGCCCGCCCGATCTGCTGCGGCTGTCGGTCGGGCTGGAAGATCCGGAGGATCTGTTCGCGGATCTTGACCGGGCGCTGCGTCGCAGCACGTAGACCGCCCACGTTTGCGAGGAGCGCGACGACGGAATCGTGTTCCGTAAGGGCATGGGTCAGCGGACGCGATTGCTTCGGGCGCATCGCGCCCTCGCAACGACGTGTCGCTAGTGCTTCGGCCCCTGCCTCGCGTCCTCATATTTGCGGCTGAGCTGCTCCCTGGTGAGATAGCGCTTCTCGAGCCGCTCGAGCTCGGGCATGGCGACGAGTTCGTTGAGCTCCTCGAACGAGACCAGGAGATCGGGGCGATCCACGACCTCGCCGGTACGCAGCGATTGGCCGAGCGCCGCGAGCGCATTCTTCATGCCTTGCACCGAGGCGGCGGTGAGCAGCCGCGGATAGATCACAACCGCGACGCCGAGATCTTGCAACTGGCGCGCCGAGAGCAGCGGCGTGGTCGAGCGCTGACGGATGCCGAAACCCATGTTGACGCAGACCGGCTTCGACACGTTCTTCGTGACCGTCGCGATGTGCTCGGTGGTGAGCACCGCGTCGGCGAACAGGAGATCCGCGCCCGCATCGGCATAAAGATTGAGCCGGCGGATCACCTCGGCGATGCCGTGCGTCGCGAGCGCGTCGGTGCGTGCCATGATGACCATTTCGCGATCGACGCGCGCTTCGGCGGCAGCCCTGATCTTCTCGGTGCCCTCCTCGGCCGAGATGACCTCCTTGCCCTTCATGTGCCCGCAGCGCTTCGGCCAGACCTGATCCTCGATCATGATCCCCGCGAGGCCCGCCTGCTCGAAGGCGCGCATGGTGAAGTGGACATTCACGGCATTGCCGTAACCAGTGTCGGCGTCGGCCAGGAGCGGCAGGTCGCAGCACGCCGCGAAGGTGCGACAGGCGCGCAGGTTCTCCTCGAGCCCCATCACGCCGAGATCGGCCCAGCCGAGGCCCGACTCGCTGACGCCGGCGCCGGAGATGAAGCCAGCCGAGAAGCCGGACGGCTTCAGCAGCCGCGCGCTGAAGCCGTCGAAGACGCCGGGCAGCACCAGGATCTCCGGCGCGTTGATGAGCTCGCGCAACTTGCGGGCCTTGGACATGGAAAAGTCTCCTGGCGAATGGCGGATAGCTGGTAGCGCGAATTGAGCATCAGCGAAATCCGGGTCTTCGGCTTGCCGTCCGGTCCCAAGTTTCGCCGTCGCTCAACGCGGACCACCGATCATCGCGGGTCAGTTCGCTCCGTCGAGCAAGCGCCGCGCAATCACCTGCGCCTGGATCTCCGCCGCCCCTTCGAAGATCGAGAGGATGCGGGCGTCGCACAGAAGGCGCGACACCGGATATTCCAGCGCAAAGCCGTTGCCGCCGTGTATCTGCACGGCATTGTCCGCGGCCGCCCAGGCGACGCGGGCGGCAAGCAGCTTCGCCATGCCGGCTTCGAGGTCGCAGCGGCGACCCTTGTCCTTCTCGCGCGCCGCGTAATAGGTGATCTGGCGCGCGATCATGATCTCGACCGCCATCATGGCGACCTTGTCGGCGACGCGCGGGAAATCGGCGATCGGCTTGCCGAACTGCACACGGCTTTCGGCGTACTTCATCGCCTCTTCCATCGCCGCCTGGGCGACGCCGATCGCGCGCGCGGCAGTCTGGATGCGCGCCGACTCGAAGGTCGCCATCAGCTGTTTGAAGCCCATGCCCTCGACGCCGCCGAGCAGGTTCTCGGCTTTCACCTCGAAGCCGTCGAACGCGATCTCGTACTCTTTCATGCCGCGATAACCGAGTACCTCGATCTCGGTGCCCGACATGCCGCGTGCCGGAAACGGCTTCGCGTCGGTGCCGCGCGGTTTTTCGGCGAGCAGCATCGAGAGGCCCTGGTAGCCGGGCTCTTTCGGATCGGTGCGCACCAAAAGCGTCATCAAGTCGGCGCGGACCGGATGGGTGATCCAGGTCTTGTTGCCGTAGACCTTGTAGACGTCGCCCGCGCGGGACGCGCGGGTGCGCAGCGAGGCGAGGTCGGAGCCGGTGTTCGGCTCGGTGAAGACCGCGGTCGGGAGCACCTCGCCGGAGGCGAGCTTCGGCAGCCATTTGCGTTTCTGGTCCTCGGTACCGTTGCTCATGATGAGCTCGGCGGCGATCTCGGCACGCGTGCCGATCGAACCGACCCCGATATAGCCGCGCGAGAGCTCCTCGGAGACGACGCACATCGATTCCTTGCCGAGCCCCATGCCGCCGTGCTCTTCCGGCAGCGTCAAGCCGAACACGCCGAGTTCGCCCATGTGTGCGATGATCTCGAGCGGGATATAGCTGTTGGTGCGGTGCCATTGATGCGCCTGCGGCACGACCTCGCTGTCGGCGAAGCGGCGCATCTCGTCGCGGATCTGGTCGAGCGTGTCGTCGAGCACGCAATCGCCGACCGTCGCGGCCTGCTGCGAGCGCATCAGTTCGACCAGGCGGGCGCGGTTCTGTGCTGAATTGCCGGCCGCGACAGATTCGGCAAAGACCGGCGCCACCCGTGCCGCGACCTTGGCGGCGCCGAGGCCGACATCGGCGAGCCGCACGATCTCGCCCTGGCTCATCGGTATGCCGCCGAGGATTTGCGCAAAATACTCCGCGACGCCGATGCGGACGATCAGGTCCTCGGTCTCGCCGAGCCGGCCGGCCGCGCGCGCACGCGACGCATAGGCGGCGAGCTGACGCAGCGCTTGCACATAGGTCGCGAGCCACGCGAGACCGTGCGCAGCGCGCTGCTCGTGGTCGAGCCTGCGCGTGACCACGTGGCCCTCGACCGCAACGCGCGCACGCAGCTCGATGGTCGCATCCGCGAGCAATGCCTCGGCGGCGGCCGCCGCCTCCTGGGCGAGCGCCACGAGGTCGCCCGCGCGGCCGGCCGGGAATTGGGTCTGGGCAACGGGCATTCCGTACTCTCCGAGCAAGCACCGCGCCGGTTTCCGACTTGGATGGGCTTGGCCGCCGGCGCGATCTCCACTATGCGTGCGGTGCACAAAGTTGCCAACCGCTATTCGGGAACGGCTAACCGCATGCGCTGATCGCCCGGCCGGTAGCGCCGCACGGCTCGAACCGCAAGCTGGGCGACTTATTTAAGAGTCCGTGGTCCTCTCTGGCTGTCCCCGGCTTCGTATCGGCGCATGATCCTGTTCGAAAACCGACACACAGCCCGGACCAGGCCGGGGGCAGGCTCTTTCGGGATCATGTTCAGAATGCTGCGCGCCGGCCCCTTTCGATTGCTCCGACGCGGCGTGCGCATTTCCTATGCGGCGTACGAGGCCTTCGTGCGCGACGACGGCTGGGCGATCGCGAGCCACATCTCGCTCACCACGCTGATGTCGCTCTTTCCGTTCCTGATCTTCATCACGGCGCTGACCGGCTTCCTGGGTTCCCAGGAGGTTGCCGATCAGGTCGCCAAGCTTCTGCTCGAAGCATGGCCGAAGCCGGTGGCCACACCGATCGCGGCGCAAATCGAGAACGTGCTCACCAACGCGCATGGCGGCCTGCTGACGTTCGGCGTCGGACTCGCGATCTACTTCTCCTCGAGCGGCGTCGAGAGCCTGCGCATCGG
>DASXCK010000209.1:0-12935 GCA_036491235.1 Xanthobacteraceae bacterium
TTCGTAATGATGGGGTCGGGGGTTCGAATCCCTCTTGCGGCACCACCGGACTACGCGGTCTCGCGCCAGCCGAGATCTCCTGTCAATCGGCGTCCAATTTTGGACGCCGAATAATAACACCGAGGCGAAGACGGCGGCTCCCAGAATGTCCGGAATTGGCACTTAGCGGCGGATCGCGGCGGCGCAGCAATTCGGTCTCGCTCGGAGGCATAGCGGACATCGTGCGACGAACCGCGCCGACCGACGGCCCGCACATTTCTTAGACGGGATGCGCGAGAGCGTGACCGGTCCGAACGCTTCAGGGGGCCGCGACCGACGAAGATGAGCACTATGTTTACTCCATAGCCCTCTAATAGCTGCCCTCTTCCTGACTCCCTGCTACGCTGATCGACAAGCCCCGCTCGTCCACGAAAATCGACGTGCTGTCAAACATCTATTGGATCGACCACCCCGGCGCCGGCCCCCTCGCGATCATGGCTCGACCGCGAGCTGGGGAGTGGCTTGACGATGAAGTTGAGAACTGGCGAGCCGCTGGTGTCCAAGTGGTGGTCAGTTTGCTGGAGCCGGACGAGGAACTTGAGCTTGGCCTTGCAACAGAGGCCGACGCGTGCCTGTCGCGGAACATCGAGTTTATACGGTTCCCAGTTGCCGATCGCGGCGTTCCCCTTGATCGCGACGCAGCGCTCGGTCTTGCTCGAATGCTCAGCTCATCCGGTAGGGCAACCGCAATTCACTGTCGCGCCGGCATCGGGCGCGCGGCATTGATGGCGGCGCTTGTGCTCATCCAATCAGGAGTGACGCCAGACAGCGCACTTGAGCTGATCCAGGCCGCGCGTGGCGTTCCGGTCCCCGACACTGATCAGCAAAGGGAATGGATCAAAAAAGTCGTACGCTAACGGATGCCCACTTCTCATCCATTTCTGTCATCCGGAAGATACGCTTCCGGGCACAGGCCCCGCTGTTGCCCGCTCCGGCGCTCCCTCTCGTCGTTCCGGAGGTCTTCCACGGGTCGAAGCGTAAGCGGCACTTTGCGCCTGCTCTCGCGAGCGTCTCGCTCTACGGCATGTTCGCAAGGAGGGCCTGCCGAAATACCGCACGCGCGCTGACCTCAGCGACAACTTCAAGATCGCGATTGATACGCCGCTCCTGCTCACCGCGATTCAGCGCGACCGGTCTTTGGAAAGATGGTGGGAGCTGGGAAAGGTCCGGAGGAAGGCGATCATTCAGGCCGCCCGAGATTGCGGTGCGGTCTTGGCGACGACCCCGAACTACAGTCTCTTCGTCGAAAGGCCGCGTTGGGACGACCTTCATGCAATGAAGCGCATCGCGCTGACGCAGGGCGAATTCCTGAATGCGGGGATGCCGGCCGCTTTGCATGTCAATGGCCGGACCGATACGATTCGACCGTGCAGGACGCATCATAGCGCACCGCCACAATCCAGCCGAGCATGGGTAGCGACATAGGTAGGCTTAAGACCGCACGGGAAACGACATTATAAAATCAATAATTTAGCCGCTCAGTGCCGATCCCTCTTGCGCACCACTTTCGGATTTCCCGTGGCGATCGCCCGCCAAGACCTGCTCATTCGCCCCTGACGACTGCCGCAAAAGCGCGAAACCGCTCGACGAAACGCGCCGGATCCTCAAGCGCCGGAAAATGTCCACCCCGCTCCGTCACTTCCCACTGCACGATGTGCGAGCGGCTGTGCGCGGCAAACTCGCGCGGCGGCGGATGATTGAGCGGGTCCGGATAGGCCGATAACCCGAACGGCACGTCGATCGTCGTCCCTTTTGCAATCGAGAACGGCTCCTGCGCGAAGCCGGCGTATGGCCATATCGACGTCGCGAACCGCCCGGTCGCGGCGTAGAGCATGACCTCGGTGAGCAGCCGGTCGCGACCGTAGATCTGATCGAGCGTGCGCTCCCGCGTGTCGGTCCACCTCTGCCACTTGTCCAGCAGGTAGGCCGCCACGCCGACGGGACTGTCCGCCATGGCGTAGGCGAGGGTCTCGGGCCGCGTCGCCTGCAGCATGAAGTAGGCGCTCTCCTTCTCGAAATTGGCCTTCTCGTCGGCGACGAAGCGTTCCTCCGCCGGCGTCGGGTGATCGAGACCGGTGGTGCCCTTGCCGTACCCGGCGCCGGCATGGCGGAAGGCGAGCAGGTTGGTCTGCTCGCCCAGCAGCGCATCAGGCACATCCATCGCGAGCCAGTCGGCGATCACGGCGCCAAAGTCGCTGCCTTGCACGAAGTAGCGGTCGTAGCCGAGCGTTCGCGTCATCAGCGCATGGATGTGTTGCGATATGGCGCGAAGCCCGCGCGGTTGGTCGTCGATCGGATCGGAAAAGCCGAATCCCGGCAGCGACGGAACGACGACATGAAAATCACGCGCAAGCGGAGCGATGACCTCGGAGAATGTCCAGAACGAATAGGGCCATCCGTGCAGCAGCAGCAGCGGCCGGGCGTCCGCCTTGGTGCTGCGTTGGTGCACGAAATGCAGGCGGCGGCCCATCACATCCGCGGTGAATTGGGGGAGGCGATTGATCGCCTGCGCCTGTTGCCGCCAATCGTACCCGTGGCGCCAGTATGCGAGGAGTTGTGCGAACCAATCGGCATCGACGCCATATGTCGACCCCGTGCCGCGCGCGAGCACCGGCGGTCGTGCCTGCCGCACGCGTGTCGACACCCAATCCAACGTGCCGTCGTCGATTGCCACGCGGAATGGCCGCACGCCCGCCGTCGCTGCGGATGTCCGCCCCGCCATGGCGCTGACGGAAACCGCCGCCAGGGAACCGAGCACAGTCCTGCGATCCGCCATCACGCTTTACCTCGATGCCATGCTGGATGTACGCGTCCACGCCGTATGTCGTGAACGTTCTGATGGCAGAGAGGTTCATGCCGACATGGACCGCATCCTGTCTCCCGCGCTTTGCAGCCGCCGGCACAGGAGGCCAGCGCCGATGTCAAAAGCCCTATCGGCCGTTTCGACGTTCCGGTCGGCGCCGTTCGGAGACGGCCCCGCGGAGGACATGAAATATATGCGGTTCGGTAAGGCAGCGGATCGCAAATTACATGGCTGCCCTTGATTCCATATCGCCGTCGGTCGCAACCGGACCGTGCCGTATTGCCTGAAGTTGTAACTCGCCGTAACTTTCCCCTCATGCGGTCAACGGGAAGAGGGCCATGGCATTCGCATTCGAGATGCAGTTCACCAATCTTTCGGCCAGGACCACCTTCCAGCTCGGTGCATATGATTTCGCGCAAGGCGGCCACGACAACGGCGGCATCCAGCAGGCGCCGGGAAGCACGCTTACTCCGACTGCGGGGGCCCAAACCCTTTCAGTTTACCAGAAGGCGGGCAGTTCGATCGCGGAAAACTGGATGGACATCCAGTGCACCTGGGTCTTGACCGGCGCCAATCCGCTTCGCTTCGGGGTGAAGCTGCACTTCCCTGCGCAAGTGTTCTCGATCGGGACGGACCCCTACTGGTATGTGATGCAAGACGCCAACGGCGTCCCCGGCTCCGCCGACCCTCCGCCAGACTGGATCCATTCGGGTGCGCATCCGGGCGACCCTTATGCGTGGCCGAACACGTTCCCAGTCCAAATCATCGCCACGCCGCAGGCGAGCGGCGATAGCCTGGTCGTCCAGGTCATGATCACGGACTGGGCGAAGCACCAGGGACCGGGCGCCGCATAGCCAAGCGCTGCGCGTTGCAAGTTTCGAATGCCTTGCAAATGGGGAGATGAGCCATGGCTGTGCTGATAATCGTCAGGCTGCCGAACAAATGGGTGATCCGGGTCGCGGGCGACACCAACAGATCCTGGGATTTCCAGGGTGTCGATCTCAAGGAGCAGGAGGCTTCCGTCGAATACCTCGCGGATTCGATGCGCGAGGGGCTCCAGAGCGTCATCGACAACATCTACGAGATCGTCGGAGTCCAAGGGAACGTGAGCGCGAGACAAACGGTACAGGCGATCTTCGGAGATACGGACGGAATCCAGCTGAACGGCAACATGGTGTTCAACGACGCCGATAACATGCTGCTCAACGTGCTCGAAGACGCCGGCGAGGCGCTGTTCGCCGCGCTCTGAGCCGGGCGATCCGCACCGGACGCGCGGTGTTCGCAGCCACGAATGCACTGCATGGACACGGCTGTCGTGATGATGGCAGAGAGGTTCATGGCGACATGAACCGCATCCTGTATCCGGCGCTTTGCAGCCGCCGGCACAGAAGGCAAGCGCCGATGTCAAAAGCCTTTATCGGCCGCTTCGACGTTCCGGTCGGTGCCGTTCTGAGACGGCCCCGCGGAGGACATGAAATACATGCCCAGTTCGGTGAGGCAGCGGATCGCGGCCACATAGCTGCCCTTGATTCCATATCGTGTTGTCGGCGTCGGCGGTCGCCGCTCGAAGGCGGCTGCGCGGATCGCCCGCTCGGCGTTCTCGAGGCAAGCGTTCTGCGATAGTTGCGTGCGTCCCCATCGCGTCGACAACGCCGGCGTGTCGGCATGTGCGGGGCAATTTAGCAACGCAGCGGCGCGAACGCCCGCCAGCATCGGTTTTCGCATTTACCCCCCCCTTGTTTGCGGTCCGACAGCCCGCCCACGTCGATTAGAGTCAATGCCCATCGCGTTTTGCAACGGCGTCAGGTCGGGTCGACGCGGCCAGCGCCGGATCGGGCGCTCCCCGTGCCGCTCATTGGCGTGCTCGGGATCGCGTGGCGCGCAGGGGCGGCAGCCGAGACCGGCAGCCCTTGCTGCTACGCGGCAAGGTTTGGAGCGGACATCGAACGGCTCAAGCGCGAGACGAGGGCTCGCGTCGCACCCGCATCCTTAACGCCTCCTTTCCGGCCCCCGTCGCATTCGCAACGCCCCCGCAACTTTGGTAACCGGCCCTTAGCCTTGCCGCGCAGAAATGCCGGCGCGGCAACCAGCCGCTAGGCGACCGCGCCTATGGTGCCGGCGGGCGAACCGGGAGGTCGTCCGCCGATGACGCAACAGTCGGGGACCGCTCAGCAACCGTTCCTGCGATGGTTCTACGCGGTGGCGCAGAGCTCGGCCGTGCTCGGCCTCGCCATGATCGCGCTCATCTGGACGAGCCTCGCGTTCCACGTCGAGATCGAGCGCGAAAGCGCCGAGCAGGCCGCGATCGAGAATTCCCGCAATCTCGCGCGCGCCTTCGATGCCCATCTCACCCAGTCGCTGATCGACATCAACCGCACCCTCGGCGTCGTGCGCGCCTACTACCTGCGTGATCCGGCGCATTTCGACCTGCGGATATGGAATGACGGCAACCAGCCGTCCGGGAACGAGATGATACAGATATCGATCGTCGGGTCGGACGGCCGCATCAGGGCCTCGAGCAATTCCGCATGGTCGCCCGTCTACGTCGGTGACCGCCAGCATTTCCGCGCCCTCGCCGCTTCGCGCGAGGACAGGCTCTACATCTCCAGGCCAGTGGTCGGTCGCATGACCCACCGTAGTGCGATCCAGCTCTCGCGCCGCATCGAACGCACCGACGGCACCTTCGACGGCATCATCACGGCGAGCATCGATCCCGCCTATTTCGCGCGGCTCTACGATTCGGTCGCGGTCGGCGCCGACGGCTTCATCCACGTGATCGGCACCGACGGCGTCATCCGCGCCGCCGGCGGCAGCGTGCAGGAAGAGCCGGGGCGCGACGTGTCGCGCACGCACATGTTCCAGTTGCTCAAAACGCAGCCCAACGGCTGGTTCTACAGCAACAGTCCCGGCATCGACGGCATCCGCCGACTGGTCGTCTACCGCACCGTCAAGGATTTCCCGCTGCTCGTCACGGTCGGCCGCTCGACGCAGGAGATCTTCGCCGCCGTCACCGCCAAGCAGCGTTCCTACAACGCGATCGCCGCGATCCTCACGGCGCTCATCCTCGCCGCCATCGGACAGAGCGTGCATGGCGCGCTGCGGCTCGGCCGCGCCGCCGAGGAGCAGCGCCTGCAGAACGCGCGCTTCGACGCCGCGCTCAACAACATGCCGCAGGGCGTCACCACGTACGACGCCGAGGGCCGCTTCGTCGTGTCGAACCGGCGCTACATCGATATGTACGACGTGCCGCCCGAGCTCGCCCGCCTCGGCACGCCGCTCGAGAAGCTGCTCGGGCATCGCCTGGCGCTCGAGGGCGTGGCCGACGATCCGGCCGAGCGCGCGCGGGCGCTGCTGGTCAAGCTCGCGGCCGGCGCACCGGTCGTGACGCTCTCCCGGCTGCTCGACGGGCGCATCATCAGCATCACCAACCTGCCGGTCGCCGGCGGCGGCTTCGTCGCGACGCACGAGGACATCACGGCGCGCCAGCAGGCCGAGCGCGAGCTCGCCAGCACCAAGAACTTCCTCGATATGATCATCGAGAGCGTGCCGATGCCGCTCGTCGTCAAGGACCCGCAGACGCAGCAGTTCACCTACGTCAACCAGGCCTACGAGGAGTTCATCGGCCGGCCGCGCGGCGAGCTGGTCGGCAAGACCGTCCACGACATTTATCCGCGCGAGTACGCTCAGTACGTCGTCGATCGCGACAACGAGGCTGTCGGCGGCAGCACCGGCACCATCAAGGCCGAAATCCCGGCGCTGACGCCGCGCGGCGAGCGCATCATCAACACGGTGCGGCTCGCGGTGCGCGGCGAGGAGGGCACGCCGCGCCACCTCATCACGGTGTTCGAAGACGTGACCGACCGGCGCAAGGCCGACGAGAAGGTCGTGCACATGGCGCTGCACGACGCGCTCACCGACCTGCGCAACCGCACCAGCTTCCAGTCGCGCCTGAGCGAGGCGCTCGCCCGCGTCGAGCGCGGCGAGAAGCTCGCCGTGCACTGCCTCGACCTCGACAACTTCAAGAACATCAACGACGCGCTCGGCCACGCGGTCGGCGACGAGCTGCTCAAGGCGGTCGCCGCGCGCCTGCGCGCCTGCGTGCGCGACGTCGACGCGATCGGCCGCCTCGGCGGCGACGAGTTCGCCATCATCCAGTGCCCGATCGACGACGCCGCCGACGCGGCACGGCTCGCCCAGCGCATCCGCGACGAGATCGTGCGGCCGTTCGATCTCGGCGGCGTGCAGGCGGTGTGCAACGCCTCGATCGGCATCGCGGTCGCGCCGATCGACGCGACCGCTCCCGACGTGCTTCTCAAGCAGGCCGACATGGCGCTCTACAGCGCCAAGGCCGAGGGGCGCGGCGTCTACCGCTTCTTCCATCCCGAGATGGACGCGCGCATGCGGCTGCGCCATGCGATCGAGCAGGATCTGCGCGACGCCATCGCGGCGGACGGCTTCCGCCTGCATTATCAGCCGGTGGTCGACATCGCCTCCGGCGAGGTCGCCGGCTTCGAGGCGCTGCTGCGCTGGCCGCACAAGGAGCGCGGCATGATTCCGCCCGCCGAGTTCATCTCGATCGCGGAGGAGAGCGGGCTCATCATCCCGCTCGGCGAATGGGTGCTGCGCCGCGCGCTTGCCGATGCGTCGCGCTGGCCCGAGCATGTGCGCATCGCGGTCAACCTCTCGCCCGTCCAGTTCCGCAGCAACACGCTGGTGCAGACCGTGATCGCGGCCTGCGCGGCCGCCCGCGTCGCGCCCGCGCGCCTCGAGCTGGAAGTCACCGAGGCGGCTTTCCTGGCCGCCACCAAGGACGTGCTCGCCACCCTCGATCAGCTGCGCCACCTCGGCGTCAAGATCGTGATGGACGATTTCGGCACCGGCTACTCGTCGCTCAACTACCTGCGCCGCTTTCGCTTCGACAAGATCAAGATCGACCGCTCCTTCGTGCGCGACCTCGCCGACCGCGGCAGCCTCTCGGCCGTGATCGTCGAGGCGGTGGTCCGCCTCGCGCGCGCCCTCGACGTGACCACGACGGCGGAGGGCGTCGAGACGGTCGAGCAGCTCGACATCATCCGCGCCGCCGGCGTCACCCAGATGCAGGGCTTCCTCTACAGCGCCGCCCGCCCGCTCGAGGAGATCGACGCGCTCTTCGCCGCCGACGCGCGCCCCCTCGCCCGCAAGATCAGCGCGGCGTAAGCCGATCGCTTCGACGTCATGGCCGGGCATAGCCGTTCGAAGAACGGCGTCGCTTCACCCGCCTATGTCCCGGGCATGACGCCGCGGTTCGAGGCGAAGGTCTTACTTCGCCGGGCAGCGGTAGAGCACCGACTTGTACTGGCTGCCTTCCTCGACGAATGCGACCGTGTTGTCGTCATGAAGCGTGAACTCGAGGCTCACGTCGAACGAGCTGCCGGTCTTGTTCTTGCACGTGGCATTGGTCTTGAGCACCTTGCCGTTCCACTTCTTGTCGGCGAACACGCACGGCCCGAAATTGGAGTCGACCTGCTTTTCGTGGATGGTCACGAGCTTCTTCGCGGGATCGCTGCCGTCGCCCTTGCACGCCTGGTTCTGCGTGTACGCCCCTTGCAGTTCCTTCTCCTGAGCGGCCGAGTCCTGCGCCCGCGCGGCCGAAGCGCTGAGGGCGAGCAAGCCGATGATCACAAATCCACTGACACGCATGTCACGTCCTGTCCGTTGGTCCTGATTGCCGCGAGGAACACCCCATAAATGCGGCTGCGGTGTGATGAATCCCTGGCCCGCGACAGTGCATCTCGCCCCCTCTCCCGTTCTTGTCCGCCAAAGCCCGAAGGGCGAAGGCGGATGCGCGGGGAGGGCCGGGGAGGGGAAGCCACAAATACGTAGTGTCGTTGGGAAATTTCGCGGCGTGCGACCGGCGCGAGGTTGCCTTACGCCACCTCGATATCCTCTGGCGCGATCCAGACCACCTGATCGTCCTGCCACACCGCGATCGGATTGCCCGCCTGCTTGTGCCGCCGCAGCGCCTCGCGCACGCCGGGAGCGAGCGCCTGCTGGATCAGGCGGTCGTCCTGCTATCGCTCGGTTAAGCTCGCGGTCTTTTTGTCAGCCACCGTAATGGTCCTTCAATCGACACCGAACGGTCTCATCGCCCAATATTCGCACTTCGCTGTGCGCTCCGCTCGCCGCCCGCTGTGGCCCACCTTTCTCGGAGGTGTCGAGGCGGAACAAATTCCGCAAACTATTTTCATACCGGCGCCGGACCACTGCTTCCGGCACGTCATGCCCGCCGAGCCGCACTCGCTCGGCCACCCGGTTCACCGCAAGGTCCGCGCTGCGCAGCCAGAGAAACAACACGTGCACATGATAGCCGCCGTGTCGTAGCCCCGCGCAGCCACGGCGCGAAGCTGCGGCTCGCCAGCGTCGTCTCGAACGCAAAGCTCTCGCGGTTGGCTGCGAGCTGCCGCATGCGCGCGAGCATGACTTTTCCGGCTGCGACCGCGGCCGATTCGGGTCGAAACGCCGAGAGCCCGCCTGCGATCGCATCGGCGTTGACGAACTCGGTCACCGCCAGCGTGTCGCGCAGGAGGTGCGGCGCCGAGGTCGATTTGCCGGCGCCGTTCGGTCCGCCGACGACGATGACATTCGGCGTCGAGATCATGGAGCGCGAGGCTAGCAGAGCCGCTTGATCCAGATGTCCGTCAAAGGCGTGCAGCGCCGAAGAATGTTCTTCAGCCCGGCCGCTATTTGCCCTAATGCCCGAATGCGACGGGTCGAATTGCGCCTGGCTGACCGCGTCGCAGAACGCCGCCAACCGGAGGGTGCATATGTCGATCCAACGGCTCGCCGGCCCCGTCACGCCAACCTCTTCCTCCGGTCGGCGCGCCTGAAGGCCGCCGTGCAAAACAAAGCTAGAAAATCCAATGATTTCAGTGGCCCCGATGCGGCAGCCGGCAGGGCACCTTCTCTTGAGCATCCGGCGCGCAAAATGGCAGATCGAACCCAATCGGGATAACATCAGCAGCCTCAGGGACATCGGCCGTGTCCTTCACCCGGGGCTCCGATCGAGGGATGCACGGGCGCCGCGCTCCGCCTGGGGATCGCTTCCCCCCTCTAATTGACCCGCCACCCGTCTTCCTCCACAACGCCACCATGGCATCCGACAGCCCATCCGCCGCCCGCGTCGAGAGTTACCGGGACGCCGGCGTCGACACCGCCGAAGCGGACTCCGGCCTGCAGAACATCATCCGCCGCGTGCAGGGCACCTGGCCGGCGCGCGGGCGCGGCCGCGTCATCCTGCCGATCGGCTACTTCGCCAACGTGATCGAGATGGACGGGGTCGGGATCGCGATCTGCACCGACGGCGTCGGCTCGAAGACGATCATCGCCGACATGATGAAAAAGTACGACACCATCGGCATCGACTGCGTCGCGATGAACGTCAACGATATGATCTGCGTCGGCGCCGAGCCGCTCTCGCTGGTCGACTACATCGCGCTGCACGAGACCGATGCCGCGATGCTCGATGCGGTCGCGGTCGGCCTGGTCGAGGGCGCGCGTCAGGCGCGCGTGTCGATCTCGGGCGGCGAGACCGCGCAGCTCAAGGACATCGTCACCGGCTTCGATCTCGTCGGCATGGCGGTCGGCCGCGTGCCGCTCGACCGGGTGATTTCCGGCAAGGACGTCCGCGCCGGCGACGTCGTCATCGGCGTGCGCTCTAACGGCGTGCACTCGAACGGCCTCACGCTCGCGCGCAGCGCCTTCTTCGCCGGCCCGAACCATCGCTACAGCATCGATCACAAGTTCGCCGATCTCGACGGGACGATCGGCGAGGAGCTGCTCAAGCCCACGCACATCTATGTGCCGGAGGCGCTCGAGATCTTCGAACGCGTGCCGAACGTGAAGGCACTCGCCAACATGACGAGCGACGGGCTGTTGAACCTCGTGCGCGTGGCCGCCCCGGTCGGCTTCGTCATCGATCGCCTGATCGAGCCGCACCCGATTTTTTCGCTGATCCAGTCGCACGCCCGCGTCGAAGACCCCGAGATGTACGAGGTCTTCAACATGGGCATCGGCTTCTGCTACGTGGCCGCGCCGGGAGACGCCGATCTCGTGCTGTCGATCCTCAAAGCGCACGGCCGCACCGCCCAGGTGATCGGCCACGCCGTCGCCGACCCCGGCAAGAAGGTGCACATCCCGCAGCGCGGGCTGGTCGGCCAGCACAAGAAGTTCTGGAAGGAATAGCGCCCGCGAGCGCACGGCTCTCGCTTCCTTCCCCGCTTGCAGGGGAGAGAGTCCGCGCTCGGTGCGGGTCAGCTACCACTCATACGCCGCATCCACCGGCACGCGATATCCCTGCACCAGGCGGTTGGTCTCGTTGGCCATGCCGACCACGGCCATCAGCTCGCCGAACATCGCCTCGCTCATGCCGGCCTTGCGCGCCGCCGCGCCGTGGCTCGCGATGCAGTAGCCGCAGCCGTTCGACACGCTGACCGCGAGGTAGACCATCTCCTTGGTGAGCGGATCGAGCGCGCCCGGCGCCATCACCTCCTTGATGCTTTCCCACGTGCGCTTGAGCGTCACCGGATCGTGGGCGAGGTACTTCCAGAAATTGTTCACGTCGGCGGTCTTGCGCGTCGCCTTGATGTCGTCGAACACCGCACGCACCTCGGGTGATGCCGCGGCGTATTCGATGGGTCGGGGCATGGGAGAGTCCTTCGTTATGTGAGCACTGCGTGCCCCCTCTCCCGCTTGCGGGGGAGAGGGCGGGGAGGGGGAAGCCGCTTGCTCGGTGCTCGTGGCTTCCCCCTCTCCGGCTCTCGGGGAGAGGGCGCACGCTCAGTGCCCGCGGCGTCTAATCATAAACCGTATCGACATAGTGCTCCGAGTCGACCACCGCCTCGATCACGGTCGGTCCCTTCGCACCAAGCGCTTCGCGCACCGCCGTCTCGAGCGCGGCGGCGTCGCGCACGCCGCGCGCCGGCACGCCGAAATAATGCGCCGGCGGCTCGCGGTAATCCTCGGCCTGCAGCTCGGTGCCGTAGAGCGCGAATTGCCGGCGGATCTGCTTGACCTTGATCAGCGCCAGCCAGCGGTCGTCGAGCACGACGATCGGCAGCGTGAGCCCCAGCCTCTTGGCCACCGCGACCTCGCCGCAGGTCATCTGAAAGCAGCCGTCGCCGATCAGGCAGACGACAGGCAGCTCCGGCCGCGCGAGCTTTGCGGCGATCGCGGCCGGCAGGCCGAAACCCATCGACGACCAGCCATTGGTGATCTGGAACGTCTTCGCGGCGTGCGCGCTCCATTGCGAGCCGATCTGGTGCGTGTGCGCGCCGACGTCGAACGTCAGCACACCATTGCGCGGCAGCGCGCGCCGCACCGCATCGATCGCGGCATGCGCCGAGAACGCGTTGGTCGCCGGCCGCAGCGCGGCGTGGAATGTCTCGCGGTGCGCCGCGAGCTCCGCGCCGGCCCAGCCGTTGCGGCACGGCGTCTGCTGCGCGAGCCATGCCAGCGACTGATCGAGATCGCCGACGGCTTCGTGCGCAAGCTTCACCGAGGGCGCGACATCGGCCGCCTCGATGTCGATCGACATCAGCGGCACGTCGCCGATCCAGGCCTCGTATTCGACCTCGATCGTGTCGTAGCCCAAGCCCACGATGAGATCGGCCGAGCGCAGCAATTTGCGCTGCACCTGCCGGCAGGCCCGCTCGATGCAGCCCAGCGCGAGCGGATGATCTTCATCGATCATCCCCTTCGCCATCGTGGTGGTGGCGAACGGCAGATGATGCCGCTCGATCACGGCCCGCAGCAGGGCCGGGTCGGCAACGCGCATCGCGGATGAGCCGAGCAGCGCGATCGGCCGCTTGGCCTTGCCGATCAGCTCGCAGGCCTTTGCCAGCGCGGCAGCCGGCGCGGGCGCGAGCGGCGCCGGGGACGGGATCGCGGGAATTTCCTCGCTCGCCGGCGCAAGCGACACGTCCTCGGGCAGGTCGAGATGCACCGGCCCCCTCGGCTCGCTCATGGCGATGCGGATCGCCTCGGCGAGCGTCGCGGCCACCTTGCCGCGCTCGAGCCGGAACGTCGCCTTGGTGATCGGCGCGAACAGCTGGTGGTG
>DASXCK010000210.1:0-6517 GCA_036491235.1 Xanthobacteraceae bacterium
GCGAAGCCCTCGATCGCCTTGGTCATCGCGGTCAGCGGACGCGTCAGCGAGCGTGCCAGGAGCGCGGCGAGCACGATCGCGCAGGCCGCCGCGAGCACGGCCGCGATCAGGCTGGTGCGCCGCACCGCGATCGCGGGCGCCATCAGCATATCGTAGGGAAGCGTCTCGATGACGGCGACCGGCGGCCCGTCGGCGAGTCGCACCGTGGCCATGGCGGCCCCGACCGCGGCGCCGGAGGCGTCACGCACGAGCGCGGCGCCGTCTTCGCGCGTGCCGAGCGCGGTCGCGAGCTCGGGCAGGTCTTCCTGCCAGCGGTACGGATGTCCGAGCAAAAAGCCGAATTCCCGACGCTCGTCAGGATGCGCCAGATAGTTGCCGTCCTTGTCGACCACGTAGACGCGTCGTCCCCTCTGTGCGGCCCCTTCGATCGAGGCGAACACGGAGCTGAGGTCGACATTGATCACCAGGATGCCGAATACGTCGCCGTTCGAAAGCCGCACCGGCGTCGCGACCCGCATCACCGGTACGTGCGGCTCCGCGATCACGCCGTTGGTCTGGTTGAGGTCGATGCGCGAGACGTAGATCTCGCCTGTCGGCAGTGCTGTCGTCTGGGTGAAAAAATCGCGCGTGCCGCGGCGCTGCAACTCGGCATCAGGCACGCGCCGCACGCTGCCGCCCGCCCCCGACCGGTCGACGCGCAAAATTTCGCGCCCGCCGTCGGCGACGCCGATCACGCGGAATTGCAGATAGGACGGCTTCGCGACCAGCTCGGCCATGAACCGGTCGGCGAGGCCCTCGCGCCACTGCGCTTCGGTCCGGCCGCCCTGCGGATCGACGCCGCCGGCAATGTGTGCGCGGATCATCCCGTCGAGCGCGACGGCGGCACGGAACGCCCTGATGTCGGCGCGCGCACCGCGTGTGTAGGCCCGCAACTCGGCCGATACGGTGTGCGCATGCGCCCCGACGCGGTCGAGCTCGCCCGGCAGCACGCTCGCCTCGATGCTGCGGTAGGTCAGTGCGCCGACCGCCGCGACCGTCAGCAGCACCAGGAGCACCATCGCGCCGGCGAGGCGCGTCGAAAGGTTCATGATCGCAATCCGTGCTTGCGCCGCAACCCTAGGATATATTCCGCTCCAGCGGAATCGGAACGTGCTCAGGATTCTTTGGGTTGCGCGCGTTTTCCCGTGCCATTTTCTCCGGAACACGCGTCAAGGGGCGGCGCGGCGTGGCGCCGTCTCGGAGGCGAGACAGGCGGCTACCGCGCCGATGATATCGCGCGGCTTGAACGGCTTCTGCAGGCTGCTGACCGCGCCGAGCTTGACCGCCATCGCCAGGAAATCCGGCGCTGTCTGGCCCGGCGCGTCGAGCGACGTGCCCGACATGACGATTACGGGCAGGTTGGCGTGACGCTTGCGCGCCTCCCGCAATGTTTCCAGCCCGTCCATGCCGGGCATGAAGAGATCGACCACCAAGAGGTCGATACCTCCGGCCGCGAGCGCCACCAACCCGGCGCGGCCGTCCGGCGCGACCGACACCCGATGTCCTGCCCGCTCGAGCACCAGCTTGACCGTCATCCGCACGGCGGGATCGTCGTCGATCACGAGCACGCTTGCCATCACCGGCCTCCGTGACGAGTCCCCCCGACGCCGACGTTACTCAACCTTCTGTGGATTTGCCAAGGTAATGAGCGCGACGGAACCGCGCTGCGTTTCCGCGTAATGCGGTTGACGGGACGTTAACGGCGCGCAATTTGACGCATGTGTCCCGATCTATCGGGACGCGGCCTCATCCGGTTCGCCCTCAAGACTGCGGCCCGCATGGTAGACACCGTGCACGACGACCCGGCGCGCTGCGCAATGTGGCGACGCTGAGAGATCGGGTCTTGCGCGTGCCAATCCTACCGTCCTTCACCGCAGCAGCGACGCGAGCGCGAACGTCTCGTCCTGCGCCTGCGCGAAGCTCGGCGACTTGCCGGCATCGAGCAGCTTGCGCGCCGCGATGTGATCGGGCGCGCGATTGACCGAGTCGACCGCGAGCAACAGCTCCTCGCGGAAATAGAACACCGAGAACTTCCGCGCCGCGGTCGCGCCACGAACGACGATCTGGTCGTGGCCGGCCGAGAGCCCGGCCATCTGCAGCCGCACGTCGAACTGGTCGGACCAGAACCACGGCGCCGCCGTGAACGGCCGCTCGCGGCCGAGCAGCGCCGCGGCCGCCGACTTGCCTTGCTCGATCGCGTTCTGCACCGACTCGAGCCGCAACAGCGTGCCGTCCGCCATGCGGCGCGCCGTGCAGTCGCCGGCCGCGGCCACGGCCGGGTCGCTCGTGCGCGCGCAGCCGTCGACCACGATGCCGCGCTCGCACGCGATGCCCCCTTCGCGCGCGAGCTCCTCGTTCGCCACGATGCCGACGCCGACCACGACGAGGTCGGCCGGATGCGCGCGGCCGTCCTTGGCGATCACCGCCGCGGCGCGTCCGCCTTTGCCTTCGATCGCCGCGACCTGGGTGGCAAGCTTGATGTCGACGCCGGACGCCGTGTGCACGTCGCGGAAGAAATCGGAGACGAACGGCGCCGAGCTGCGCGCCAGGAGCCGCTCGACAGCCTCGAACACGACCACCGGCTTCTTCGCCTTGCGCGCCGCGGCCGCGATCTCGAGCCCGATGAAGCCGCCGCCGACGACGGCGACCGATGACGCCTGCGCGATGCCGGTCGCGATGCGGCGCGAGTCCTCGATCGTGCGCAGCATGACCACGCCGTCGAGGTCGGCGCCGGGGATCGGCAGCGCGCGTGGCCGTCCGCCGGTCGCAAGCGCGAGCCCGCGATAGGCGAGGTCGCGCCCGTCGGAGAGCTGCACGCGGCGGCCCGCGCGGTCGACGCCGGTCACGCGCACGCCGGTGACGAGCTCGATGTTCTTCTTCGCGAGAAGGTCGCGCCCGCGCAGCACCAGGCGGTCCTCGGTCGACTCGCCGGTGAGCAGCGCTTTCGACAGCGGCGGCCGTTGATAGGGCGGATGCGGCTCGTCGCCGATCAGCATCAGCGCGCCGTCGTAGCCATCGGCGCGCAGGGATTCGGCGACCTGCAGTCCCGCCTGCGAGGCGCCGACGACAATGATGGGGTCGGTCATGGGGTGTGGGTCTTACACGCCCCGTGCCCGTTGGCCAAGAAGCGGTAGGGTGGGCAAAGGCGGCCCGGCTTTCGTGTAATGCACAAACGTGCGCTCCGCCGTGCTCACGCGTCTGCCAGTGCCGCGTGGGCACGGCGGCATACTGGCCGTTCCCAATTGCGGATACTTCGACCCTTTGCCCACCCTACGCGGCGGCTCGCCTCACAGCTTCAGGTGCGGCCCCATGAACGCAGCCGACTTGGTGGTCGCATCGGCGAGCGCTGCCGCGTTGGCGGGCACGCCCTGGCGCTTCTTGCCCGGATCGTCGAAATCATGCGTGGCGTCGGGATAGAGCTTGATCGCGATCGCATTGTCGGGCCGGCGATTGTCGTGCACCAGCGCCTCGCAACGCGGCGGAGACACCTCCTCGTCGGCGGTGCCGATCAGGATCTGCACCGGCGCATAGACCGTGTAGCCCTCGCGAAATGCGCCGTTGAGGCCGCAGCCCGGATAGAACGCGAGCGCCGCGCGGAAGCCGGCGTCGGGCGCACGGCCGACCGCTTGCAGCGTGCCGGCCGCCATGGTGGCGAGCGCGGCGCTGCCGCCGTTCGACCAGCCCTGCAGCCCGATGCGCGCCGGGTCGATCGCGCGGTGTTGCCCGAGGAACTGCAGGCCGCCATAGGCGTCGAGCGGGCGCACCTTCACCTCGTCGACCGCCGGAGGCCGCTCCCCATGCGTGCCGGCCGCGAAGCCTGCCGGGTAGCCACGCGGCCCGAAGCTATCGACAATGAGCACAAAGCAGCCGCGCGCCGCCCAGAAGCGCGCCCAGAAGAGATGGCGCTGCGTGAGCGTGGTCGCATCGTAGCGGCCATGCGCCAGGCTCGAGTAGCACCCGCTGCGGCCGTGCAGGTGCACCAGCGCGGGCGCCCGGCCGGGCTTTTGCGTCGCCGGCTTGAACAGATAGCCCACGAGGTCGGTGTGGCCGTCACGGCTCAGGAAGTGCACCGTGTCGGGCAGATCCGCGGGTTCGGCATTGGCGGAAAATGTCGGCATGGCCAGCCCGCTGGTCGACAGCCCGAGCACGAACGATCGCCGGTTCAATGCGTCATTCATGCGTCTATGTTGTCCTGATGCGCGGCCCGTGTCTCGCGTAATTTTCGTGCTGCCGAACGTACACACGCAACTCAATGAGGGCGTGCCCTTCGGGGCTGCTCGGCGGAACGCCAGTCCCGTCAGTGCGTTGATCAAAAAGTCGCCGTATTTCCTGCGCTCCTTGATGGGCTATAGTCTCGCCGGGCATTCGAATCGGGGATTCCATTGCGATCTGCGGTAACGGTTCGGCACGTGCGTCGCGTGCTCTGCGTTTTTCCGGCCTACACGCCGTCTTTCGGCACGTTTCAGCACGCCTTCGCGCTGATGGGCCGCGTGCGCGCCTTCATGCCGCCGCAGGGCCTGCTCCTGATCGCCGCCTACATGCCGGAGTCGTGGCCGGTCCGCTTCATCGACGAGAACATCACGCCGGCGACGGATGCCGATTTCGCCTGGGCCGACGTCGTGCTCGTCAGCGGGATGCACATCCAGGCACCCCAGATCCGCGACATCTGCGCGCGCACCCACGCGGCCGGCAAGGTCGCGGCGCTCGGGGGTCCGTCGGTCTCGAGCGCGTCCGAGAAGTATCCGGACTTCGACTACCTGCATGTCGGCGAGATCGGCGACGCGACCGACGAGCTGATCCGCCGTATCGACGCGGACCTCGCGCGGCCGCGCGCGCAGGTGATGCTCAAGACGCAGGAGCGGCTCGGCCTCGACGCCTTCCCGCTGCCCGCCTACGACATGATCCCGCTCGCGCGCTACCTCATCGGCAGCCTGCAGTTCTCCTCGGGCTGCCCCTACCGATGCGAGTTCTGCGACATCCCGGGCCTCTACGGCCGGCAGCCGCGGCTCAAGTCGCCCGAGCAGCTCACCACCGAGCTCGAGGCCATGCTGCGCCAGCCGTCGCGGCCCATGGTGATCTACTTCGTCGATGACAACTTCATCGGCAACAAGAAAGCCGCGCGCGACATGCTGCACCACCTGATCGCGTGGCAGAAGCGGCACGCCTATCCGTTCGCCTTCGCGTGCGAGGCGACGCTCAACCTCGCCAAGCAGACCGAGATCCTGGCGCTGATGCGCGAGGCCGGGTTCTGCGAGGTGTTCGTCGGCATCGAGACGCCGGAGGCGGACGCGCTGAAGAGCATGAAGAAGGACCAGAACCTGATGGTCCCGCTGCTCGAGTCGGTCGCGACGCTCAATAGCTACGGCCTCGAGGTGACGGCGGGCATGATCATCGGCCTCGACACCGACAAGCCCGACACCGACCAGCACGTCGTCGACTTCATCGATCAATCGAACATTCCGATCCTGACCCTCAACCTGCTGCAGGCGCTGCCGAAGACGCCGCTGTGGGACCGCCTCGCCACGGCCGGCCGGCTGGTCGACGATCCGATGCTCGAGTCGAACGTGCGCTTTTTGCGCCCGCATGACGACGTGGTCTCGTCGTGGCGGCGCTGCATCGCGCCCGCCGACGAGCCGCGCCGCCTGTTCGCGCGCTACATGCATCAGGTCGACGCGACCTATCCGAACCGCCTGCGCCCGCCTGCGCGCGGCCGGCTCAACTGGCCGAGCGTCAAGCTCGGCGCGACGCTCGCCTGGAACGTGGCGACGCGCGTCGGCTGGCGCTCCGACTATCGCCGCGAATTCTGGGGCACCGCGTGGCCGGCGCTCAAGCGCGGCCAGATCGACGCCGTGCTCGGCATGGGCTTCACGTCGCACCACCTGATCCAGTTCTCGCGCGAGGCCCTGCGCGGCGACCAGAACGCCTCGTTCTACTCGACCCGGACGCGCGAGGAGGCGCAGACCCGCGAGGCCGCGCTCGCGGACGCGTAGCGGCAGCTCAGCTCGGTTGATCCGCCGCCGCGCCTGTCTTGCGCATGTAATGCCGATGCGCCTTGGCGCGATTGCCGCACGCGTTCATCGAGCACCAGCGCCGTGTGCCGCTCTTGCTGTCGTCGACGAACAGCCAGCGGCACTTTTCGTTGGCGCACATCCGCAGCCGTTGCAGCCGCGGTCCGGCCAGGAGGTCGCCAGCCGACCAGAAGACCGGCGCCAGCAGGCTCGCGGCCGCGGGCGTCGCGGGCGGCAATTGCCATAGGCTCGCGTTCTTACCGGCCGCGAGGGTGGTCCGCGCCGGCACCGCGGCGAGAAGCCGGTTGAGCGCGTCGAGGTCGCGCCCGGCGCCTGCGTCGCCGGCGGCCGCCGCGCCGAGCAGGGCGTAGATCGCCTCGCGCGCCGCGATCGTCTCCTCGAACAGCCCCGCCGCCTCGCTGCCGTGCCGACTCGCCCAGGCTTCGAGCTCCATCACGGTCCGCGCGTCG
>DASXCK010000211.1:0-7850 GCA_036491235.1 Xanthobacteraceae bacterium
AACCATCATCCGTCAATCGTCCACGTGGAGAGAACTCTTGCCGCTCATTCAGCCGTTCCGCGCCTTGCGTCCAGCCGACGGACGCGCTGCCGAGGTCCTGGCGCCGCCCTACGACGTGCTGTCCAGCGCCGAGGCGCGCGAACGCGCCAAGGACAAGCCGTGGAGCTTCCTCCATATCTCCAAACCCGAGATCGATCTCGGCCCCGGCATCGATCCGCACGACCGCGCCGTCTACGCCAAGGCGGCCGAGAACCTCGACCGCATGATCACGTCCGGCATCCTCATGCGCGACGACAAGCCCTCCTATTACGTCTACCGCCTGACCGCGGGCGAGCGCCAGCAGACCGGGCTCGCCGCGATCGCGTCGCTCACCGACTACACCAGCAACCGCATCCGCAAGCACGAGCTCACGACGCCGGTCAAGGAAGACGACCGCGTGCGGCAGATCGAGGCGGTCGACGCCCAGACCGGCCCCGTGATGATCGCCTATCCGGCGGCGCCCGACATCGACGCCATCCTGGGCCGCGCGGCGGCGCGAACGCCCGCGGTCGACGTCACGGCCGACGGCGGCGTGCGCCACCAGATGTGGGTAATCGACGACGACGAGGCGATCGGCGCGCTGACCCGGGCCTTCGACAAGCTGCCGGCGGTCTATATCGCGGACGGGCATCATCGCTCGGCCGCCGCCGCGCGGATCTCGCAAGGGCGCAGCGCGCGCGCCGGCTCGCACCGCTACTTTCTGGCGGTGCTGTTCCCCGATCACGAGATGACCATTCTGGACTACAACCGCGTGATCCGCGACCTCAACGGCCGCACGCCGGCGCAGCTGCTCGCCGAGTTGCGCAAGCACATGACGGTCGAGACGTCGGACAAGCCGGTCGCGCCGACGGGCGCGGCGGAGTTCGGCATGCACCTCGCGGGCCGCTGGTATCGGCTGAAGCTGCCGGCGGAGGCGGTGCCGGCCGGCGATCCGATCGGCCGGCTGCCGATCACGCTGCTCGCGCACCACGTGATCGAGCCGCTGTTCGGCATCACGGACCCGCGCACCGACGAGCGCATCGACTTCATCGGCGGCGGGCGCGGGCTCGCCGAGCTGGAGCGCCGCGTCGCATCGGGCGAGATGGCGGTCGCCTTTGCGCTCTACCCGACGCAAATGGCCGACCTCATGGCGGTGGCGGATGCGGGCGGCATCATGCCGCCCAAGTCGACCTGGTTCGAGCCGAAGCTCGCCGACGGCATGGTCAGCCACGTGCTGGACTGAAGACGGGACACTCTGCGCGCCATGCCCGCGCTTGTCGCGGGCATCTGCGGCTTTCTTGCCTGGAGGCAGACGTGGGTGGCCGGGACCGAGCCCGGCCATGACGAGTGTCTGTTGAAAGCGACGGAGAAGGGCTCGACCAGTCGTAGGTTGGGTCGAGCGCTTGGCGAGACCCAACGTTCTATTCCGGCATGGGCGGCTGTTGGATCTCGCCAAGCGCTCGGCCCAACCTACGGCCTTGCTTGGAGGTCAGACGTGGATGGCCGGGACACGCCCGGCCATGACGAGTATTTGTTTCGACCTCAGTTCAAGCTCAGGGCGATGAAGCGCAGTTCGCCGTCGGCGCTGGAGACGAGGACGAGCGCGTTCTTGCGCCCCTGCTTCTTGAGTTCGTCGACCCGCTTCAGGAGGTCGGCCGCCGTCTTGACCTCTTCCTGCGCCACCTCGACGACGACGTCGCCCGGCGACAGGCGCTTGTCCGACGCGGGCGAACTCGAGTCGACGCTGGTGATCACCACGCCGTGGACGCTGTCCTTGATCTTGTAGCGCTTGCGCAGGTCGTCGCTCATGTCGGCGAGGTCGAGACCAAGCGCCTTCTGCACGACGGTCTTCTGCTCGGGCGCCGCGTCCTTGTTCGGCGTCGCGGCGGCGAGCTTGTCCTTCTTGTCGTCGTCCTCCAGACGGCCGAGCGTGATCGTCTTGGTGATCTCCTGGCCCTTGCGCAGCACCACGACCTCGACGGCCTTGCCGACCGGTGTGTCGGCGACGATGCGCGGCAGGTCGTGCATCTCCTTCACGTCCTTGCCGTCGAACTTGACGATCACGTCGCCCGGCTCGATGCCGCCCGGCTTCGCCGGGCCGCGCTCGTCGATGCCCGCGACCAGCGCGCCGCGCGCCGGGTGGACGTTGAGCGACTCGGCGATCTCGTCCGTCACCTGCTGGATCTTGACGCCGAGCCAGCCGCGGCGGGTCTCGCCGAACTGGCGCAACTGGTCGATCACCGGGATCGCGGTCTTCGACGGCACCGAGAAGCCGATGCCGATCGAGCCGCCCGTCGGCGAGATGATCGCCGTGTTGATGCCGACCACCTCGCCGTCGAGGTTGAACAGCGGGCCGCCCGAGTTGCCGCGATTGATGGCGGCGTCGGTCTGAATGTAGTTGTCGTATGGTCCCGACTGGATGTCGCGGTTGCGCGCCGACACGATGCCGGCCGTCACGGTGCCGCCGAGGCTGAACGGATTGCCGATCGCGACTACCCACTCGCCGAGGCGCAGCTTGTCGCTGTCGCCGAACTTGACGAACTTGAGCGGCTTGTTCGGATCAGGCTTGACGCGCAGCAGCGCGAGGTCGGTCTTCTTGTCCGTGCCGACCAGCGTCGCCTTCATGCGCGTGCCGTCGTTGAGAATCACGCTGATCTCGTCGCCATCGGCGATCACGTGGTTGTTGGTCACCACAAGGCCGCTGGGATCGATGATGAAGCCCGAGCCGAGCGAGTTGACGCGGCGCGGCTCGCGCTCGCCGCCACGGTTGTCGCCGCCCGGCCGCCGGAACTCCTTGAAGAATTCCTCGAACGGCGAGCCCGGCGGCAACGGAACCGCGGAGCCGTGGCCGCCGACATTCTGCGACGTCGAGATGTTCACCACCGCATCGATCACCTTCTCGGCGACGTCCGAGATGGCTTCCGGGCCGCGGGCCCAGGCGGAGCCGGCGGTGACCGGCAGCAGAACGACCGTTGCGGCAACCGCGGCGAGCGCGGCGCGCCGCAGGGAATCCCCCAGGTTGGTCAAGACGCCATCCATGATCTCGATCTCTCCTCGCAAGGAATCGTATCGCTTGCCGTTATTTTTCGAGCACGATCTTGAGGCGGAATAGCGGCCTGCGGCGGGCCGACGCAAGCGCCGCGACCTCCCGCAACGTGGAAATTAGCAGGTTTCCCCGGCATTTGGGCAGAATTCGCCGCGCAACGTGCGGACCCGAACAAAGCTGCGTGAGGTCCTCAGCCGCGGATCAGCCAGACCAGCACGACGCCGACGAGCGCGCTCACCAACCCGACACCGCGCAGCACCCCGTCCGGCGTCTCCAGCACGCTCGCGACCGCGCGCTTGGCGATCTCGGGGAAGGCCGCGAACAGCACCCCCTCGATCACGAACACGAGGCCGAGGGCCACGATGAAGTCGCGCATGTAGCGATGCTGCCGGCGCGCTTAGTGCGGAGCAGCGGGCGCCTTCGGCGCCGGCGCGCTGTTCGCCGGCGGGTTGGCTCCCGAGCCCGTGACCTTGCCCTTCGGATCGAGGAAGTAGCGGAAGAACTCCGAGTCGGGCCGGATCACGAGCCGCGTATCACCTTGCTGCAGCCCCGCCTCATACGCCTGCATGGAGCGATAGAAGGCGAAGAAATCCTCGTCCCTGCCGTAAGCTTCCGCAAAGATGCGGTTGCGCTCGGCATCACCCTCGCCGCGGGTCTGCTCGCCCTTGGACG
The DNA here is from genome assembly GCA_036491235.1 of Xanthobacteraceae bacterium. Classification (GTDB taxonomy): domain Bacteria; phylum Pseudomonadota; class Alphaproteobacteria; order Rhizobiales; family Xanthobacteraceae; genus JAVDCA01. The sequence continues at coordinate 3,737 of DASXCK010000211.1, forward strand.
TCGCGTCGGCGACGATCACGGTCGCGTCACGGTCGGCGCGGGCGCGGATCTCCTGCGCCTTCTGGGTGCCCTGCGATTTGAATTCCTGCGCCTCGCGCTCGCGGTCGGTCCGCATGCGGTTATAGACCGCCTCGCTGTTCTGCGACGGCAGGTCGGCCCGGCGAATTCGCACGTCGACGATCTCGACGCCAAAATTCTTCGCCTCCAGCTCGATCTGCTCGCGCACGCGGCCCATGAGCGCCTCACGCTGGTCGCGCACCACCTGGATCAGCGTCGCGTCGCCGAGCACGCGCCGCACCGCCGCATTGAGCAGCGGCGAGAGCCGCGAGTTGGCGCCATCGGTCGTGCCCACCGTCTGGTAGAACTTGAGCGGGTCGCGCACGCGATAGCGCGCGAAGGCGTCGACGAGGAGCGGCTTGGAATCCGAGGCGAGGATCTCCTGCGGCGAGTTCTCGATGTCGAGAATGCGCTTGTCGACGTAGATCACGCTGTCGATCAGCGGCACCTTCACGTGCAAGCCCGGCTGCGTCTCGACGCGCAGCGGGTTGCCGAGCCGTACCACCAGCGCCTGGCGCGTCTGGTAGACGGTGAACAGCGAGCTGTAGCCCACGATCAGCAGGATCAAGGCAACGATGATGGCCGCAACGCCGGCAAATCCCAATCTCATCGCGAGCCTCCCGACGTGCTGGGCGCCGGCGCCGACTTCTGCGTCGGCTCGGTGAGCGGCAGATAGGGCACGATCCCGTTGCCGCCCGCACCGTTGGTGTCGAGGATGATCTTGTTGGTGCGGCCGAACACCTTCTCCATCGTCTCGAGATAGATCCGCCGCCGCGTGACCTCGGGCGCCTTCTTGTATTCCTCATAGACCTTGAGGAAGCGCGACGCCTGACCGGTCGCCTCGGCGACGGTCTGCTCGCGATAGGCCTCCGCCGACTGGGTAATCTGCGCGGCATGGCCGCGCGCGTCGGGAATCTTCTGGTTGGCGTAGCGCTGCGCCTCGTTCTGCGCGCTCTCGGCGCCGATGCGCGCGGCCTGCACCTCGCGGAACGCGGGGGCCGCCTCCGCCGGCGGATAGACATTCTGCATCTGGACCTCGGTGATCTGCACGCCCGCACCGTAGCGATCGAGAATCGACTGCATGAGGTCACGCACCGCTTTCTCGACATCCTTCCGCGCGGTGGTGAGGATCGGCTGCAAGTTCGCGCGGCCGATCGCCTCGCGCATGGCGCTCTCGGCGACGGCTTTCACGGTGCCTTCCGGATTCTGGATGTTGAACAGATACTCGCTCGCGCCCTTTCCGGGCTTGATCGCCCAGAACACCGCGAACTCGACCTCGACGATGTTCTCGTCGCCGGTGAGCATCAGGCTTTCTTCCGGCACGTCGCGCGACTCGGTGCCGCCGCGCCGGGCGTCCTCGACCACGCGCATGCCGACGTCGATGCGATTGACGCGGGTCACTTTCGGGGTGAGCACGGTCTCGATCGGATAGGGCAGATGATAGTTCGCCCCCGGATTGGCGTCGCGCACGTACTCGCCGAAGCGCATGACGACGCCGGTCTCGTCAGGCTGGACGAAGTAGATGCCGGAGCCGATCCAGAACAGGAAGGCGATGATCGCGATGAGGAACACGCCGCGGCCGCCAAGGCTGCCGCCCGGCATCACCGAGCGCAACTTGTCCTGGCCGCGGCGGAGAAACTCCTCGAGATCGGGCGGCGTCGGCCCCGACGACTGCGGGCCCGATCCCCACGGACCCTTGGGGCCCGAGCCCCAGGGGCCGCCGCCTTGATTATTCCAGGGCATGAAACACGTCCTCCTGGGACGCCGCCTGCGCGGCCGAGACCCCGTTGCATCAGTCGGTGCGGTTTATAGGAGACGCCAGGCACCCTTTCAACGCGGCATACCGTTCAAAGAACGGCGTCCGCGGCGCGAACACGCATATATGTTACGGCATCGTAACCAGCGTCATCGCCCGCTTCGGGCGCGTGAACGGATCGTTCGGTCTCGCGCCACGTCGCCGGCTCAATGGGCGGAAACATCGCGTCGCCCTCGGGCCGGGCATGGATATGGGTAATCTCCAGCCGATCCGCCAGAGGCATCACCTGCGCATAGATCTCGGCGCCACCGACCACCATGATCGCGTCGCACCCGCGCCGCAACGCGTCGCCGCGCGCAACATCGAGCGCCGCCGCAAGGCTCGGCGCGACGATCGCGCCCGGCGCCGCGAAGCCGGGCGATCGCGTGATGATGATGTTGGTGCGGCCCGGCAGCGGCCGCTTGACGAAGGACAGGTAGGTCTTGCGGCCGGCGACCGTGGGATGCCCCCAGGTCATGGCGCGGAAGCGCTGCATATCCGACTTGATGCGCCACGGGAGCCCACCGGCCCGCCCGATGACGCCGTTCTCGGCCACGGCCGCGACGAGGACGATCTCCATCAGGCCGCTCCGCCGCCGGCGAGCCGCACGAGCGCGTCGTCCGTGATCCGGCACGTCGTCCAGTCGTCCATCATGACGGCACCGAGCGATTTGTAGAACGCGACCGAGGGCGCGTTCCAATCGAGCACCGACCATTCGAAGCGCGTCCAGCCTTTCTCGACGCAGCGGCGCGCGAGATGGCGCAGCAGCGCCTTGCCGATGCCGAGCCGGCGAAAGGCCGGACGCACGAAGAGGTCTTCGAGGTAGATGCCATGGCGCCCGCGGAACGAGGAAAAATTGGCGAACCACAGCGCCAATCCCACCGGCGCGCCGTCCCATTCGGCGATGTCGCAGAAGAGGCGCGGATCGGCGCCGAACAGCGCGGCGTCGATCATCGCCTCGGTCGCGTCGACCGCATCGAGCAGGCGCTCGTATTCGGCGAGCTCGCGCACCAGGGCGAGCACGAGGCCCGCTTCGCCGGGCCGCGCGGGACGGATCGCGACGGTCATCGCGCTGATCCGGACCGTCGCGTCACACCGCGACCTTCGCCTTGATGTGCGGATGGGGATCGTAGCCTTCGAGAACGAAGTCCTCGTAGCGGAAGGCGAACAGATCCTTGGCGGACGGCGCCAACCGCATGGTCGGCAGCTTGCGCAGCGGACGGGTGAGCTGCTCGCGCGCCTGCTCGAGATGGTTGAGATAGAGATGCGTGTCGCCGAGCGTGTGGACGAAGTCGCCCGGTTTCAGATCGGTCACCTGCGCGACCATCATGGTGAGCAGCGCATAGGACGCGATGTTGAACGGCACGCCGAGGAAGACGTCGGCGGAGCGCTGATAGAGCTGGCAGGAGAGCCGGCCGTTCACGACGTAGAACTGAAACAGGCAATGGCACGGCGGCAGGGCCATCTTGTCGACGTCGGCGGGATTCCACGCCGAGACGATGAGGCGTCGCGAATCCGGGTTGCGCCGGATCATATTGAGCACGTTGGCCATCTGGTCGATCGCACCGCCGTCCGGCGTCGGCCACGATCGCCACTGCTGGCCGTAGACCGGCCCGAGCTCGCCGCGCTCGTCGGCCCACTCGTTCCAGATCGTAACGCCGTGATCCTTGAGATATTTGACGTTGGTGTCGCCGGCGAGGAACCAGAGCAGCTCGTAGATGATCGACTTGAGGTGCAGCTTTTTGGTGGTGAGGAGCGGGAACCCCTGCGTGAGGTCGAAGCGCATCTGATGGCCGAACACGGACAGCGTGCCGGTGCCGGTGCGATCGCGCTTCTCGACGCCGGTCGACAGGATGCGGTCCATCAGATCGTGATACTGGCGCATGGCTTCCGATCGGGTTCCCCGAATGCCGGCGGCGTGAGTCGCCCACCACGAGATTACGTCAACGGGCGGCGCTAAACTATTCCCGTCAGGCCGAGGACGGCCGCCAGCACGAGGGCGAGCAGCGGTGTGACCCGCGTCCAATAGCACACCGCGAAGCTCGCTGCGGTGATCAGCACGGTCGCGACGTCGTGATCGGCCGCCCGCGCCACAATGAGCGCGCTCGAGGCCACGAGCCCGATCGTCACCGGGACGAGGCCGGCCTGGATCAGGATGCGCCAACGCGCTTCGCGGAAGCGGTCGATAACCCGCGCCGCGCAAAACGCAATCGTGCAGGACGGCGCGCACATGGCGGCGAGCGCGATGAAGGCGCCCGGGAC
>DASXCK010000212.1:0-10954 GCA_036491235.1 Xanthobacteraceae bacterium
GAGACCCAACATCACGATGGATGCGCAGCCGTCGGGCCTCGCTGCGCTCGACCCAACCTACGCGCATTTGCGCTCATTCGACCGCCGTGATCTCGGCATCGGACGCGCCGGCGCGGACCGCGTCGCCGACGCCCTTTCCGAGCAGTGCCCGCGCGAGCGGCGAGACATACGAGATCGATCCGTTCTTTGGATCCGCTTCGTCCTCGCCGACGACCTGAAAGGTCTGGCGGCGCCCGTCGTCGCGCTCGATCGTGACCTGGCTGCCGAACTGCACGCGACCGCGGTCGGTGGCGGGCGGCACCGGCTGCGCGGTCGCCCGTCGCGCCGTCCAATAGCGGACATCGCGCGCCGCCTTGCCCAGTCCCAGCCGATCGCCGGCGGCCTGCATGCGCGCGTATTCCCCGCGGGCGTCCGCGAGCGCGGCCTCGATCAAGGCGAGGCCGCGCTCGGTCACGTAGTTGGGATGGGTCGAGACCGGCCGGTCGGGGACATCCTCGACGACGTGGTCCTCGCTGACAAAAGCTCTGCTCATCACGGATATATTGGTGACGGCCGCCTCGATTGCATCCCCGCGATGGCTCGCATCGAACCCTGCAGAAACGAGGCGATATCGAGTGACGCCCCGGGTTGGTTGCACAAATGGCCGACGCATCGCAGCAGAAAATTCATGCCGTGAAATATACGGCGGCGAAGGCTGCGCCGAGAGGGACTGTCAGCCCATCTTCAATGCTTGTTAACTAGGCAGATTCATCGAAATTTGTGGTGTGGAGAGTAGGTTTGCCCTCCGGGACGAACCAAGATGCGCATGCTCGCTTTCCTGCGGAGGCTGTTGCGAATTCGGCGCAAGCGAACGCGGTTCTCGCGTGCGTTCCGCATTCGTCTGGTGGAGCGGGAGGCGCGCTTCCGGGCGGCGCAGCGCGCCGCAGCCGCCGAGCATGCCGAGCTTCGCGCTCTCGCCCAGCGGTTCGACACCGCGATGAACAACATGTCGCAGGGCCTGTGCTTCTTCGACGGGCAGCAGCGGCTGATCACCTGCAATCGCCGCTACACCGAGATGTACGGCCTGGATCCGGCACGCGTGCACCCGGGCACGCTGCTCAAGGAGATCGTCGCCCTGAGGTTCGCAGCCGGAAGCTTTCCCAAGATGAGCCCGGAGCAGTACCTCACCTGGCGCGACAACGTCGCGGTGGCGATGGAGCCGACCGACTCGATCGTCGAGCTCGACAACGGCCGCGTGTTCGAAATCCGGCATCGGCCGATGCCCGACGGCGGCTGGGTCGCGACGCATGAGGATGTGACCGCGAAATTCCAGGCGCAGCAGGCGCTGACCTCGGCCAAGGCGAATGCGGAGCGGGCCGAGACGGAGGCCCGCGCCGCGCATACACGGTTGCTCGACGCGCTCGACCTCATCCCGCAAGGACTCGTGATCTTCGACCAGGATGACCGGTACGTACTGTGGAACCGGAAATACCAGGAGATGTTCGACCCCGCGGGCGACGTCATCGCGGTCGGTGCCCGCTTCGAGGATGTGCTGCGGGTCCGCCTGGCGCGCGGCTCATTTCCCGAGGCCGCCGGCCGCGAGGACGCGTGGATCGCTGAACGCCTGGCGCAATTCGCCCAGCCGCAGACCAGGCACGAGCACCAATTCCTGCCCGGTCGGTGGTGCCGGACCGAGGAACGGCGCACGCAGATCGGCAGCATCGGGCTGCGTGTCGATATCACCGACCTCAAGGAGCGCGAGGAGAAATTCAAGCTGCTGTTCGACAGCAATCCGGTCCCGATGTGGGTGTTCGACCGCGAGACGCTCTGCTTCCTCGCCGTCAACGGCGCCGTCGTCTCGCATTACGGCTATACGCGCGAGCAGTTCCTCGGCATGCGGCTGTTCGACATCCGTCCGACCGAGGACTGGGACTGGCTGCGCTCGGTCGCTCACTCGAGCGACGACTCCCGGCGCCAAGGCATCGCGTGCCGGCACATCAAGGCCGACGGCAACATGATCGAGGTCCAGATCTACGGCAAGTCGATCGATTACCAGGGGCGGCCGGCCGTGATGGTCGCGATCATCGACGTGACGGAGCGCAACCGCGCGGAACGCGCCATCGCGCGTAGCGCGATGCACGATCCGCTCACCGACCTTCCCAACCGCGCCGCGCTCGACCGGCACTTCCGCGAGCTGCTCGGGGATGCGCAGCAGCGCCAGCACGCCTTCGCGGTGCTTTGCATCGATCTTGACCGCTTCAAGGAGATCAACGACCTGCACGGGCACTCCGTCGGCGATGCGGTGCTGTGCGAGGCATCGCGGCGCCTGCGCACGGCGTGCGATGGCGCCTTCCTGGCGCGTATCGGCGGCGATGAGTTCATCGCTGTCGCAGAAGTCGACTCGACGCCCCTCACAAGCCTGATCGAGCGGCTCGAGCACGTGCTCGACGAGGATCTTGCGATCGACGGGCACGCATTCGCACTGGGGCTCAGCGTCGGCATCGCGATGTACCCGCGCGACGGCGCCGACGCGACGACGCTCGTCGCCAACGCGGACGCGGCGCTCTACCGTGCGAAGCACGAGGGTCGCGGAACGGCACGCGTGTTCACCTCCGACATGGACCAGCAGCTGCGCGAACGGCGCGCGCTCGAGCGCGATCTGCGCGGCGCGATCGAGCGCGGCGAGCTGCGGCTCGAATACCAGCCGCAGGCGACGCCGGACGGGCGCATCGTCGGCTTCGAGGCGCTGCTGCGCTGGCATCATCCGTTGCGCGGCACGGTCGGCCCGGCCGAGTTCATCCCGATCGCCGAGGAGTCGGGGATCATCATCGAGCTCGGCGAGTGGGTGCTGCGGCAAGCCTGCGCCGAAGCGGCCTCCTGGCGATGGCCGTTGAAGATCGCGGTCAATGTCTCGGCCGTGCAGTTTCGCCGCGGCGACCTTCAGGGCCTCGTGCATACGGTCCTGCTCGAGAGCGGGCTCGCGCCCGAGCGGCTGGAGCTGGAGATCACCGAGGGCGTGCTGATCGAGAACCTGTCGCGCGCCGCGGCCGTCCTGCGCAATCTCAAGACGCTCGGCATCCGCATCGCGCTCGACGATTTCGGCACGGGCTATTCCTCGCTGTCGTATCTGCAGTCGTTCCCGCTCGATCTGATCAAGATCGACCGCCGCTTCATCAGCAACCTCGAGCAGCGCAACGACTCGATCGCCATTGTGCGCGCCGTGGTTGGCCTCGCCCACGGCCTCTCGCTGCCGGTCGTCGCGGAGGGCGTGGAAACACCCGAGCAGCGAGATATCCTGGTGACGGAGGGCTGCGACGAGCTGCAGGGCTTCTTCATCGGCCGGCCGTTGCCGATCGCCCGCTACGCCGAGCTGACCGGAGCGCAAGCGCCTGTCGCCGCGGTGAGCTGAGCGCGGACCACCGATAAATTCACGCCATGAAATGTGCGGTCGCCAAGCGTGCGGCGGCGTGCGTATCGATTGACGCTGGACAATATGAGACATAGTGAGGCTGGCACAGCGCCCGCGCTCCCGCTCCCCGCCGGGGAGAGGGCTGGGGTGCGGGGCTCTATGAGTTTCGACTGAAGCTCCGAGCCCCCCTCACCCGACGCGCTTTCGCGCGCCACCCTCTCCCCTGCGGGGAGCGGGAAGAAATCCCGCAGCTCACGGAGTACCGATCCGATGGCCACCAACAAGCTCAACGGCGCGCAGGTCATCGTCGACTATCTGGTGCAGGAGAAGACGCCCTACGTGTTCGGGCTGTGCGGGCACGGCAACATCCAGTTCATCGACGCGCTGTTCGAGCGCAAGCACGACATCACGACGATCTCGGTGCACCACGAGAGCGTCGCGGGCTTCATGGCCGACGTCTATTACCGGGTCAGCGGGCGGCCGACCGCGACCTTCACCTCATGCGGACCGGGCTCCGCGAACCTGCCGATCTCGCTCGCCAATGCGTTCCTCGACTCGGTGCCGTTCATGGCCGTGACCGGCAACGTGCCGACCAGCCAGTTCAACCGCGGCGCCTTCCAGGAAATGTACCGGCACTACCAGGCGGACTTTCCCTCGACGGTGCGCACCGTCTGCAAGAAGGTGTTTCAGCCGACGCGCGGCGAGATGGTGCCGCTCGCGGTGCGGCAGGCGTGGAAGACCATGGTGACGGGCCGCCCGGGCCCGGTGGTGCTCGACGTGCCGTTCGACGTGTTCATGGAGGCGGCGGCCGAGGAAGCGCCCAAGCCGGAAGAGTGGTGCGCCAACATCTCGTGCCGTTGCGGCGCCGATCCGGAGGGTGTCGTGAAGGCGGTCGATATGCTGCTCGCCGCCGAGCGGCCCGTGATCATCGTCGGCCAGGGCGTGCGCTACGGCGGCGCCAGCGCCGAGTTGCTTAAGCTCGCCGAGCGGCTGCAAATCCCGGTCGCCGCGTCGGCGAGCGGGCTGGGTGCGATCGACACCAGCCATCCGCTCTCGCTCGGCCTCGTCGCACGCGGCGGCCACTACCAGGCCAACCACGCGACGCGGCAGGCCGACGTGCTGCTCGCGCTCGGCATGCGCTTCGACGACCGCACGTCAAGCTCGTGGATCCCGGGCTACTCGTTCACGATCCCGCCGACCAAGCTGATCCATGTCGACATCGATCCGGAGGAGATCGGCCGCAACTATCCGGTCGCGCTCGGGCTGATGGCGGACGTGCGCACCTTTTTGCGCCAGGTGCATGCCGAGCTCGACCGCCGCGCCCGCCTCGATGCGCGCGCCGGCGCGCGCAAGCAGTGGCTCGCCGTGATCGACGGCTATCGCAAGGAATGGGACAAGCTGGTCGCACCAGGCTTCACCGATGATTCAAAGCCGATCAATCCGCAGCGTGCCGCCTTCGAGATCGACCGTGGACTGCCCGATGACGCGATCCTGGTGAGCGACATCGGCGTGCATCACAACTGGCTGCTCGGCTACACCAAACCGCGCCGGCCGGACTCGCTGATCGGCTCGATGGGCTTTGGTCCGATGGGTTTTGGCGTCGCGGGCGTGCTGGGCGCAAAATTCGCGGCGCCCGACCGGCCATGCGTGTCGGTGTGCGGCGACGGCGCGTTCTTCATGCACGCCAACGTGCTCGGCACCGCGGTCGAGTACGACCTGCCCGTCGTCTGGGTGGTGTGGAACAACTATGCCTATGCGTCGATCCGCGGATTGCAGCGCGGCTACCTTGGCGGCCGCGAGCTCGCGACCGACTTCCATCATCCGAAGACGGGCGAGCGCTACAATCCGGATTTTGCCGCCATGGCGCGATCGGCCGGTGTCGAAGGCGTGCGCGTCGACCGCGCCGCCGATCTCGCCGAAGCCGTGCGCAAGGGCATTGCGGCGCACAAGCCATACCTGATCGACGTGGACATTGCGGCGGACGTCAATCCGGCCGGCGCCGGCGTATGGGAGCTGCCGGGGCTCGGCCAGAGCAAGCCGTCGATCGGGACGCGATATCAGCCGGAGTGAGTGCTGAACGGCGCCCGGTCATCCTGAGCGAGATCGTCGAAGGCAGCTATTGTGTCCCGGCCGCCGGCATCGCGTTGGACTTGACGGGTGCGGGTTCCGAGCGATTGCGCGCCGGCATGGATGTGGATTTGGATGCCTGAGGGAACGATACGAGTTCATTTGTCCGTTCGGCGCGCCTCGGAGGCTCGCGTTGAGCCGACGTCGTGGCGGGGGCCCTTTCAGGTTTATGCTCAATCCTCCTTGGCATGCCGATTTGGAGGCGAAATTCGCCTGTAGGCACCCACACCACATTTCTCTTCAAAGAGCGCGCAAGCTCGCCCACCAAAGAGATTTTAAACCGCATGTTGGTTTTTTCCCCGCCTTGTCTGCATGCGTATTCGCCAAGTCGCTCCTTCGGCACTGTCAGGATAGGGCTGGGATCGCTGGCGTTCGCATAAAGCGATATCGTCGCACCGACAGGCCGAACTTGGTTGCATTTGATCTTGGCTTCCGCATGCGGGCTCGAGCTCCACATGATCGTGCACAGCGCTGCCGCCACGGGCGCTGGATATCCGCGAAGCATCGAGGTGCGCGCAATCATGCTCATGGTCCCCGCGATCTCGTCATTTACCCGGCAACTGCGTGAATCCGGCGCACGAATCTCTTCTCTATCCAATGTGCAATGTGGACGACAACAATTAGCCCGAGCCAGTTCAGAGGAGAGTAGTGCCAGACAAAGTACTCAAGCAGGCCCAGCACGATAATTGCCAGCGTCAGCACCCAGCGAGCCCGCCGCAGGTACATTTCGTCCGCTGCCAGCAACTCATGAGGCGCCTTGCGTAATTTGGGGTCGGCCAAAAGCTTTCGCCTGTTTCGAATGACGAGGACACTCAACATCGCCATCAGGAGAGTGGGCTGGAATTCTGTCCACGGCTTTCGAAATGCGTCGCGGCCAGGCGCCTGGTGTACGTAATCTCGACCGAACGTCATTAAATTATCCAGGGCCATCGCGTGTATGTAAATGCCGTCTATCTCTCCATGTACCGGGCTCGAAATTTTATCTGGCAAAAGAGCAATATGAGCGCCGTACAGTACGATTTTTCCTGTCAACAATGGACCTAATCTTGCTTGCTGGCCGCCATCCATAACGTCATCGGCCGCGATCGTCGCATGATATTCGATTCTCATTGGATCGAGGGGACGCCACTCCTTCGGAATGAGCGCGGCAATGAATAGCTGGACCAGTCGGACGAGGGGGTTGCTTGATACGTCGCTGCACCATCGAGAATCGTCTGTCCCTAAAGCGTTGTCGCAGTTTGCCTTCGCGGGTTGCAGACCCCAAACGACCTCCATTGGTTCAACGCTTTCAGGGTCTGGAATTGGTTCGCATTTGGCGTCGGATTGATTGGTTTTGCAGAACGCTTGGTACAACGCGAGCGCCGCCGATTCCCGTCCGTCGTCGCCATACAAAGGATAGATCGGGATCTCTCCGGGTTCGGCGTCCACTTGCGCAGAGACGAGGCGCAAGGCGAGTGTCGGGTCCTCGGAGAGCAGCAGGACCTCCTTGCGGGCGGGCGCTGGCGCTTGGCTGGTTGGGCCAGCCGCTACCAGAAATAGCGGGACCTTCTGTTTTGCGTATTCTCGTATGGCTGTCGCGGTGTGCTCGAATTCATCCGCGGCATGTTCGCGAAAATACATGTCTACAAACACGGCGGCAGGCTTATATTTCAGGATGTCGAGCAATATACGCCCGTGAACCGCATGAGAGGGGGGCCATGACTGCGGAGGTTCCCAATGCGAGAGCGTATAATCGTCCAAGCGGACGATCGTAATTTTGTCTCGGCTCGTCGTCGGATAGAGCGTGGCGTAAATCTTGTAAAAGAGCTTGGCTGACTGGCGCTTCGTCGCGCTTTCAAAGTCAAACGGGTCGAGAACCGTAAAGAAAAAAACAATGAACACGGACAGCAACGGAGCAACCGTCGTCCAAAGCCAAACGTCGACCGTTTGAACCGGATCACCCTCGGGATCGCGCACGAGCCCCACCCTCGGCTCTACGAGTAGAGACGGCACTCTACGCCAGATGCGTGTAGCGCGCCAGTGTGCAGCGGTGGCGACAATCTCGATGGATTGGGTTTGTCAACGACCGAGGCTGCTACGGTCGTGCCGTCGGCGAGCGGACTCGGCGCGATCGACACCAACTAACCGCATTTTTGGGGCGAGATTGCTTCGTCGGCCACGCAAGTCGGGCCTGACCTGCCCGACTTGCGCATCCAAAGTGCCGATCTGGGATAAATCCGAGATCGGCGGCCGCCTTGCAACGACGGAAGAGACGTCACGCCTCCACCTCATGCGCGCGACAGGCCGGCCCCGAGGACGCCGCCGGGGGGGAACGTGATAAAATCCGATTCCCAATCGGGGGGCCACGCGACATGCAGACATGGATCACTCTCGCCATCTTGGCCGCGGTCGCGATCTATGGGGTTGCGATCTTCAATGGGCTGGTGCGACGGCGCAATCTGATGCGCGAAGGCTGGAGCGGGATCGACGTTCAATTGAAGCGGCGCACCGATCTCGTGCCCAACCTGGTCGAAACCGTGAAAGCCTATGCGGCGCACGAGCACACGGTGCTCGCCGAAGTAACGGCGATGCGCGCCTCGAGCGTGGCGGCGACCGACGTCGGCAGCCAGGCGTCGGCGGAGCGCGGATTGCAGGCATCGCTCGGTAAGCTGCTGGCGGTGGCGGAGGCCTATCCCGATCTCAAGGCCGACAAGAATTTCCTCGCCTTGCAGGAGCAACTGGCCGGCATCGAGGATCAGCTGCAGATGGCGCGGCGCTACTACAACGGCACGGTGCGCAACCTGAACATCGCGGTGCAGTCGTTTCCGGCGAGCCTGCTGGCCGGCCTGCTCGGCTTCCGCACCGAGCCCTACTTCGAGCTCGATGACCGCGGCGAGGCCACGGCACCCGCCGTCGCGTTTCCGGCGCCGCAATCCCAACCGTGAGTCATCCATGATCTTCAAGATCGCGCGGCTCGTGGCAGTCGCACTCGTGGTCGCCGCGTCGGCGGGCGGGCACGCGCTCGCCACCGAGCGTATCCTGAACTTCCTCAGCGACGTCACGGTCGAGCGCGACGGTGATCTCGCAGTCATCGAGACGATCCGCGTCCAAGCCGAGCAGCAAGCGATCAAGCACGGCATCCTGCGCGATTTTCCCACCACCTACACGCGGCCCGACGGCAGCCGGGTCGTGGTCGGCTTCAGGGTGCAATCGGTCACGTTCGACGGCGGGCCGGTGCGCTGGGCGACCGAGCCCATGGCGAACGGCGTGCGCGTGCGCATCGGCAGCGCCGACACGACGGTGGCGACGGGCACGCACGAATTCATCATCCGCTACCGCACCACGCGGCAGATCGGCTTCTTCGCCGACCACGACGAGCTCTACTGGAACGCGACCGGGACCGGCTGGACGTTCGGGATAGACGTCGCCGAGGCGCGGATCACGCTGCCCGACACGGTGCCGTTCCGGCAGGCGGCGTTCTACACCGGTCCACAAGGCGCAAAAGGACAGGACGCCACGATCGTGCGCCGGCAGCCGGGGCAGATCGTCTTCCGGACGACCCGCGCCTTGCCGCCGCGCAACGGCCTCACGGTCGCGGCGGCATGGCAGAAGGGCGTGGTCACGCCGCCGAGCGAGGCCGACAAGGCAGGCTGGTGGCTGACCGACAATCTGCCGGCGGCCGTCGCCGGCCTCGGTCTGATCGGCATCGTTGCATTCTATGCATTCGCGTGGCGGCGGGTCGGCCGCGATCCTCCGACCGGCACGGTCATTCCCCTGTTCGCGCCGCCCGAAGGCATGTCGGCCGCGGCCGTGCGTTTCGTCGAGCGCATGGGATATGACGCCCGCTGCTTCACCGCCGCGATCATCGATCTCGGCGTCAACGGACATCTGCGGATGACCGGGAGCGGCAGCGCGACGGTGCTGTGGCGCCAGGACAGCGACAAGCCGGTCGGGCCGGCCGAAAGTGCGGCGAAAGGCAAGCTGTTCGGCGCGAACCCGTCGCTCGCACTGACGAACAGCAACTACCAGGCGCTCGGCAACGCCAAGAGCGCGCTGGGGAGCGGCCTGCGAAAAAGCTATGACGGCAAGCTCTTCACCGACAATTATGGCTGGTCCGGCACAGGGTTCGCGCTGACGATCGCGTGCCTCGTGGCCGTCGTCATCCTGAACGGGACGACCTACGACGGCGACCACGCGGTCCTCCTCGATCTCGCCATGCTGGTGCCGCTCGTGCCGATCGTGGCGGGCGGCCTCCTCATACGGTCCGGCTATCGGCGCGGCAGTGTCGCGATGATCGCCGCCGGCACCGTTCTGATCGCGGTCGCTGCCGTCGCGGGCCTCGGCGCGATTGCAGCCAATGCGCACGGCCCACTCGATTTCGTGCTGCCGGTTGCGGCCTATATCCTCGGGCCGCTGGCGGTGCTCGGCTTCAAGTGGCTGCAGGCGCCGACGGTCGCGGGCCGCGCCGTCATGGATCGCATCGAGGGCTTCCGCCTCTATCTCGGCACTGCCGAGGAGGACCGGCTCAACGCGCTCAACCCGCCCGACAAGACGCCGGAGCTGTTCGAGCGCTTCTTGCCCTACGCCATCGCGCTCGATGTCGAGAACCGCTGGGCGACGCGCTTTGCGGGCGTGCTCGCCGCCGCGGGCACTGCCGCGGTCGCATCGTCCTGGTACCAGAACGACCAATGGACCCACGACCCGGTCGGCTTCACGCAAAAGCTCGGCGGCACACTCACGCAGACCATTGCGTCGGCGTCGTCTGCGCCCGGATCGAGCGACAGCGGCGGCGGCTCGTCAGGCGGCGGCTCCTCGGGCGGCGGCGGTGGAGGCGGCGGCGGCTCGGGGTGGTGACAACGTGCGACATCCTGATCTCGCGCCGCCTTCCAAACTGCGCTAACGACATAATCCGAGAACGAACGACATATCGCGAGGAGCGTGCGCGTGGGTGACGTCTATCCGGTGGTGAAGGTCGCGGCCGTGCAGGCCGCCTCGGTGTTTCTCGATCGCGAAGGCTCGACCGAGAAGGCATGCCGGCTGATCGGCGAGGCCGGCCGCAACGGCGCGCGGGTGATCGCCTTCCCGGAAGGGTTCATTCCGGCGCATCCGGTCTGGTACCACCACCACGCCGCGACCGGCGCGCTCGCCAGCCGCCTGTCGGTGGAGCTGTTCAAGAACTCGGTCGAGATCCCGGGGCCGCAGGTCGCGGCGCTGTGCGCGGCGGCGCGCGACGCCAATGCGTATGTGGTGATCGGCGTGTGCGAGAAGCTGCCGAACACCATCGGCACCATGTTCAACACCCAGCTCTACATCGGGCCCGACGGCACGCTGATCCGCAAGCACCAGAAGATCATGCCGACGGTCGGCGAGCGGCTGGTCCACACCGGCGGCCACGGCGACACCTTCGGCGCCTTCCCGAGCGAGTTCGGGCCGATGAGCGGGCTGATCTGCGGCGAGAAC
>DASXCK010000213.1:0-2723 GCA_036491235.1 Xanthobacteraceae bacterium
GACCACGCGCGCCTCGCGCGCAGCAGCCGAAAGCGAACACTCGATGCAGCTGAGGCGGACGCGTTCGCCCGGCGCTGGGGGGTACGATTTCAAGCACAGAATAGACCCCGCACGAAACGGCGCCGTTCTCTGGATACCCCAGGCCCTTCCGAGCGTAGTGACCCTGACGAAACTCCCCGACGACCTCTCTGATCCTCGACTCGGCCTCGACGCGCGCAGCCTCCAATCCCTTCTCGCTATCGGAGACGACGATCAGGTCGTTGAACTGCGCGGAGCGCGCTTGCGGCTTCACCGCGAGGACAAGGTCAGCCCCCCTGTCGCCGTGCTCCTGCCGCTTGATCAGCTCTTCGACATCCGTGCCGCCGCCGCACTGCGCCTGTGGCGCGCGCTGACCGGACGCACGCCAGGCCCCGACCCCGGCGCGCTCACGCCCGAACGGCGCGGCCGGCTCATCCTCGCGCTGCGCGCGCTGGATGGCCGGCTTGAACGCGCGACCTACCCCGAGATCGCCGCCGTTCTGTTCGATACCGCCCCCATCTCCAAGCGCGACTGGATTTCGCACGAACTGCGCGATCAGACCGGCCGGCTCGTCCGGCTCGGATTAGCGATGATGCGCGGCGGCTATCGCCGTCTTCTCCTTCATCCTTATCGCCGCCGCCCGTAGCGCGCCGACCCTCCGGATGCGCTTTCGCCACCCTGCGAGATCGCCCTATTTCGGACCGGTCCCCTTCCGCCACCGTGATCGCTGACAGCCGCCGTCATCCGACGGACGCCCACACGATCACGGAGGTATCCCATGTCCACCAATCTCGCAGGTCTGCCGCCGCGCTACCTGCGCACGCCCGAAGCCTCGCGCTTCGTCGGCCTTTCCATCCGCACGCTGGAGAAGCACCGCATCTACGGCACGGGACCGCGCTACTCGAAGCTCGGCGGACGCGTCGTGTATCGCATTGAAGATTTGCAGGCTTGGGTCGACGCCGCCGCCAAGGCGTCAACGTCAGACCGCGGCCAAGTCGTCGTGTTGCCGGCGCGGCGTCACACGGCCGCAGAACTCGAACAAGCCCGCCAGCCGCGCCGCTGACATCGCTCATGTCGACGCGTCACCGCACCCGTTCCGAACGCGAGCAGCTCGAATTGTTTCGGGCGCTGCCGGGCGATCTCGCGCCGCGCGACGCGCAGGACCTCATGGCCTATCCGTTCTTCTCGCTCGCCAAGACGCATCGCACGACGCCGATCGACTACCGGATGAACAACATCGCCATCCGTGTCGAGGCCGTGCCCGAGCACGGCATGGCGACCATCTGGGACGCCGACGTCCTGATCTGGGCCGCGTCGCAAATCGTCCAGGCGCGCGACTCCGGTCTACGCACGTCACGCCTGATGGCCGCCACACCCTACGAGATTCTGAGGTTCATCGGCCGCGGCACCAGCGCGCGCGACTATCACCGCCTGAAGGCCGCCTTCGACCGCTTGCAGTCCACTACCGTCGCCACGTCGCTGCGCCAGGCGAGCGAACGGCGCATGCACCGCTTCTCCTGGATCAACGAGTGGACCGAGCACGCCGACGCGCACGGCAACGCCGCCGGCATCGATCTCATCGTGCCCGACTGGTTCTATCGCGCCGTCCTCGACGACGCGCTCGTGCTGACCATCGACCGCGCATATTTCGCGCTGACCGGCGGTCTGGAGCGCTGGCTTTACCGCCTAGTCCGCAAGCACGCCGGCAAGCAGCGTGCAGGCTGGCGGTTCGACTTCCGCCACCTCCACGGCAAGTCGGCGAGCCTTTCGCCGTTCAAACGCTTCGCGTTCGAGCTGCGCGATCTCGCGCGCCGGCAACCGCTGCCCGGCTACCGTCTCGGCGTCGAACGCGCGAGCGGCGGCCGCGAACTGCTCGCCTTCGTCAGTGAGACGTCTTTGTCCACGAGGGCCTGTGGACAAGCTGTGGAAGCGGTCGTGCTATCGGGAACCTCGAGGCACGTGCCATCAGGAACCGCGCCCTCGTGCTATCGGGAACCGAAAGCGGCATTTTCTCCAAGCGGGTCAAATGTTTCCGAGCCGCCTAACTTAGAGTCTAACGAAGACTCTAACTTTTCTGTTGTTGGCGATGCCCCTTCGCGGGGAAAACCCGGGAAGGAGGAGCAGCGATGATTGTCGCGCTCCTCAACCGGAAGGGCGGCGTCGGCATGACCACGCTCGCCCTGCACCTCGCAGGCGCTTGGGCAGGCCAAGGAAAGCGCGTCCTGGTCATCAACGCCGATCCGCAGGGTTCGGCACTTGACTGGTCCGCGCAGCGCGCCAAGGAGGCCGTGCCGCGCTTGTTCGGCGTCATAGGCCTCGCCCGCGACACACTGCACAGGGAAGCGCCCGAGCTCGCCCATGACGCCGATCACGTCGTCATCGACGGCCCGCCGCGCGTCGCGGGCTTGCTGCGCTCGGCCCTGCTCGCAGCCGATCTCATTCTGATCCCCGCGCAGCCATCTCCCTTCGACGGCTGGGCGTCGGCTGAGATGCTGAGGCTGCTCGAGGAAGCGCGCATCTTCCGCCCGCAACTCGTGGCGCGCTTCGTGCTCAATCGCTGCGCAGCGCGCACCGTGATCGCACGCGAGACCGCAGAGAGCCTCGCCGATCACGATCCGCCGGTCCTCGCGTCCCGCATCGGCCAGCGTGTCGCCTTCGCCGAGACCGCCCGCACCGGTCGTCTCGTCTTCGATATCAACACCGCA
>DASXCK010000214.1:0-21522 GCA_036491235.1 Xanthobacteraceae bacterium
GAACACCGCCGCCGCCTCGTGGCGGGTGTGGACGAGCGTGATGCCGGCGTCGAGCGCCGCATCGAAGATCGACATGATGTGGTTGCCGGAGAGCGTGAAGAGGCGGCGGACGCCCGCATTCTGCATCGCCCGCACGAGCGCGTCGGCGCCGCGAGTTCGTGTCGACATGGTCTCCTTCAGTCGTCTATTTCGGTTCCAGAAAATGAGGGAGAAGGCCGTTCGCCAGCGCCGGCAACGTGCCCTATTATGAACGACCCGTCCATGGTTCGCCCGTGGCCGAAGCGGGCCTGTGCGACTTTCATCCAGTGCAAGTGTCGACGCGACAAGCAGAAGGACAACGCCTGATGTTCGCGGTGATCTTCGAGGTGCAGCCGAAGCAGGAGCGGTTCGACGACTATCTGGCGCTTGCAAAGAGTCTCAAGCCGAAGCTCGAGGCGATCGACGGCTTTGTCGACGTCGACCGCTTCGCCAGCGCGCGCACCGCGGGGCGCATCCTCTCGCTCTCGATCTGGCGCGACGAGAAGGCGGTGATCCGCTGGCGCACCCATGCCGAGCACCACGGCGCGCAAGAGCGCGGTCGGTTCGGGATTTTCGAGGATTATCGGCTGCGCGTCGGCGAGATCACGGCCGACAGCGCATCCACCGGCGCGCCCGCGCAGCAGCGCTTCGACGAAACGCAGATAGGTGACGCTCGGGCCATGACCATCTCGGTGGTGGCGCCGCGCCCGGACGGCGCCGCCGCGAAAGCGGCCGACCTTGCCGCGCAACTCGGCCTGCGCGGCGGCGCGGACGGACTGGCCGACCACGAGGCGTGGGAGAGCATCTACACGCCCGGCAAGCTCCTGCTGCTGGCCGCATGGCGCGATGCCGCGGCCGCCAAGGCGTGGATACCGGCGCGACCGGCCGGCGCGCCGCCCGTGCATCAGCGTGCGGTGCGCATCATCCGCGACTACGGCATGTTCGAGCGCCGCGAGGCGCCGCAGTTCTATCTCGATGTGAAACCGTCGGCGGGTGCGCAGCCGGTCGAAGCGCGGTGCCCCGCAAGCCGGTGACGGCGAGCGGCCGGCTGGCGAGCGGTTAGTGCGAGATCATCCAAGGGCGAGCGCCGGGGAAGCTCTTGGCGCCGGTCTTGGCGTCGGTCCTGGCGTTGGACCAGGTCTTGCCTTTGCCGCCGCTCCTTGCCTCGCCCTTGCCGCGCCGAAGCGCCGACGTCGCCGCGCAGCAGCTGCAGCCGGCGGCATGCGGGCCGCCCATTTCCGACAGGAGCCGCGGCGCGTTCGCGCTCTGCTCGTTCGCCGCATGCGCGCGCCGCCGCTCCGCCTGCATCGCGAAATAGGGCGCCGTCAGGAAGGCGCGCGGTGCCTTGCCGCCGCAATGCGGGCAACGCGCCGGGCGATCGCATTGCGCCATCGGCCGCATGAACGTGAAGGGGCCACAGCTTTCGCATTCGTAGTCGTAGACAGGCATCGCTTCGTCCCCGAAAAGACAGAGGGAAATTGCGGGCAAGGGCGCCCACCGTGCCGCCCGCGACATGATCCTGTGTGGATAGGGTCGTGCCCGCGGTGTGCGCTCGCTACTTGTCCGGTGACATCGGGATATCGACCCCGCCCTTGATGAACTTGGTCGGGCCGGCCGAGGTCGGCATGATATCGAAGTCGAAGATGTCGGTCGGCAGCCAGAGCGTCGCGCAGGCATTGGGGATGTCCACCACGCCCGAGATATGGCCCTGGCACGGGGCCGTGCCGAGGATCGCGTAGGCTTGCGCGCGCGTGTAGCCGAACTTGGTCAGATACTCGATCGCATTCAAGCACGCCTGGCGATACGCGATGTGGACGTCGAGATAGTATTGCTTGCCCATCTCGTCGACCGAGATGCCCTCGAAGATCAGGTAGTCGTTGTAGGTCGGCACGATCGGCGAGGGCTTGAAGATCGGGTTCTTGATGCCGTACTTGGCGACGCCGTCCTTGATGATGTCGACCTTGAGATGCAGCCAGCCGGCCATCTCGATCGCGCCGCAGAACGTGATCTCGCCGTCGCCCTGGCTGAAGTGCAGGTCGCCCATCGAGAGGCCACCGCCCTTCACGTACACCGGGAAGTAAATCCTCGAGCCGCGCGACAAATCCTTGATGTCGCAGTTGCCGCCGTGCTCGCGCGGTGGCACCGTGCGGGCCCCCTCGGCCGCGACCTTCGCCTTGGCGTCGCCTTTGGCACGCCCCGCATGCGCGGTCGCGGCGAACGGCGGCGCCGCGAGCGGCGGCACGCGATCGGGATCAGTGGCGATGAAGGCGCCCTCGCGCTCGTTCCAGGTGTCGAGCAGCTTCTGGTCGGGCAGGCAACCGATCAGGCCGGGATGGATAAGGCCCGCGAAGTTGACGCCTGGCACGTGGCGCGAATGCGTGTACATGCCGGAGATGTCCCAGATCGACTTCTGCGCCAGCGGGAAATGATCGGTGAGGAAGCCGCCGCCGTTCTTCTTGGAGAAGAAGCCGTTGAAGCCCCACAGGCTCTCGGGCTTGGCGCCGACGTCGAGCAGGTCGACGACGAGCAGGTCGCCTGCTTCGGCGCCCTCGACGCCGATCGGACCGGACAGGAAGTGCACGATGGTCAGGTCGATGTCGCGCACGTCGTCGGCCGAGTCGTTGTTCTTGATGAATCCGCCGGTCCAGTCGTAGGTCTCGATGATGAAGTCGTCGCCCGGCTTGACCCACTCGACGATCGGAACGTCGGGATGCCAGCGGTTATGGATCATGTCGTTCTTGTAAGGCGATTCCGATAGATCGACTTTGACGATTGTCTTGGGCATGAGCGCCTCCTTGCTTTGCTTGGTGATGGTCAGCAGTCGCACCCCACGCCGGCCACGTGGAATTTCTTCGAAATGAAAGTCAGACGGTAAGGAAGCGCGCGATCGCCGCCTCGTCGGCGTTCGCGCGCGTGTCGGAATGGACGATGCGGCCGCTTTCCATCACCAGGATGCGGTCGGCGACGTCGAGCACGAAGCTCAGCACCTGCTCGCACACCACGATGCAGATGTCGCGAAGGGTACGAATCTCGCGCAGCAGACGGGCGATATCCTTGATGATCGAGGGCTGGATGCCCTCGGTCGGTTCGTCGAGCAGCAGCACCTTGGGGTCGCTGGCGAGCGCCCGCGCGATCGCGAGCTGCTGTTGCTGGCCGCCCGACAGGTTGCCGCCGCGTCGCTTCTCGAAGTCGGCGAGGATCGGAAAGAGGTCGTAGATTTCGCGCGGGACTTCGTCCTTGCCGGTGACGACGAGGCCGGTCTCGATGTTCTCGCGCACCGTCATGGTGCCGAAGATCTGCCGCCCTTGCGGCACGTAGGCGAGCCCCTTGGCGACACGCTGATGGCTCGCCAGCGGCGTCACGTCGACGCCGTCGACCGCGATGCGCCCGCTCTGTGTCGGCATCAGCCCGATCAGCGATTTCATCAGCGTCGATTTGCCCATGCCGTTGCGCCCGACCAGCGCCACGATCTCGCCGCGCGCGACCGAAAGGTCGATCCCGTGCAGGACCTGGCTCTGTCCATAGGCCGATGAGAGATTGCTGACGTCGAACATCGTTGCCTCGCTGTTGCCCGGGTTCGCGCGATGCTCAGTGCCCCAGGTAGACTTCTTTCACTTGCGGGTTCGCCTGCACGGTCTGCATGTCGCCTTCCGCAAGCACCTTGCCCTGGTGCAGCACGGTGACGCGCGACGCGAGGGTTTCGACGAACTTCATGTCGTGCTCGATGACGATGACGGAGCGGTTCTTGATGATCTCCTTGAGCAGCTCGGCGGTGCGCGCGCGCTCGGAGACGCTCATGCCGGCGACCGGTTCGTCGAGCATCATCAGCTCGGGGTCCTGGATCAGCAGCATGCCGATCTCCAGCCACTGCTTCTGCCCGTGGCTCAGCGTCTCGGCGCGGCGGTCGAGGTGATCGATGAGGAAGGTCATGCGCGCGACCTCGCGTACGCGCTCGATCACCTCGTCGGTGCGTTTCCAGAACAGCGCGCCGGTGACGCTGCGCCCGCGCGGCAGCGACAGCTCGAGGTTCTCGAATGTCGTGAGGTCCTCATAGATGGTCGGCGTCTGGAACTTGCGTCCGATGCCGAGCCGCACGATGTCCTGCTCCTTGCGGCGGGTGATCTCCTGGTTCTTGAACTTGATCGAGCCTTCGGAGACCTTGGTGCGGCCGCAGATCAGGTCGAGCACCGTGGTCTTGCCGGCGCCGTTCGGCCCGATGATGACCCGCATCTCGCCCTTGTCGATGTAGAGATTGAGCTCGTTCACCGCCTTGAAGCCGTCGAACGAGACCGTGACGCCTTCGAGCGCGAGCAGGAAATCGGTTTCCGACATCTCGGTTCTCCCTATTCGGCCGCGACCGGCACGGTGTGCTCGACGGGCGCCGCACCGACGGCCGGGGCCGCGGCATCGCGCTTGCCGCGCCGCAGCCACGGCAGGACGTAGTCATTGACGACGCCGGCGAGCCCACCCGGGAAGGCGAGCACGACGCCGATGAAAAGCCCGCCCATGGCGAATAGCCAAAGCTGCGGAAAATCCTCGGAGAACGTGGTCCTCGCCCAGTTGACCAGCAGCGTGCCGAACACCGCGCCGACGATCGAGTTGCGCCCGCCCACCGCGCAGAAGATCACCATCTCGATCGACGGCACGATGCCGACGAACGAGGGCGACATGAACCCGACCTGCAGCGTGAACATCGCGCCGCCGATCCCCGCCAGCGCGGAGGCGAAGCAGAACACGAAGATCTTGATGTTGGCGACGTCGTAGCCGGAGAAGCGCACGCGTTCCTCCTTGTCGCGCACCGCGACCAGGATGCGGCCGAGCTTGCTCTCGTCGACGAAGCGCGCCACCAGCATGGAGCCCAGCAGCAGCGCGCAGCAGGCGAAATAGAGAATGTATTTCGCGTGATCGGTGCGGATGTCCCAGCCGAGCAGCGTGCGCAGGTCGGTGATGCCGTTGATGCCGCCGGTGTAGCCCTGCCGGCCGACGATCAGGATGGTGAGCACCGAGGCGATCGCCTGGGTGATGATCGCGAAGTAGACGCCGCCCACGCGCCGCTTGAACATGGCGGCGCCGACGATGAAGGCGAGCAGCGCCGGCACCATCACGACGGCGATCAATGTGAAGGTGAGCGATTTGAAGGGTGCCCAGAAGAGCGGGAGCGATGTGATCTGGTTCCAGTCCATGAAGTCGGGAATGCCCGGCGTCGACTGGATCTTGGTGTTGGCCGCGCTCGACGCCTCGAGCTTGAGGAACGCCGCCATGCAGTAGCCGCCGAGCCCGAAGAAGATGCCCTGGCCGAGACTCAGGATTCCGGTCTTGCCCCAGCACAGCACCAGCCCGACGGCGACGAACGCGTAGGTCAGATATTTGCCGACCAGGTTGAGGCGGAAGATGTCGAGGGTGATCGGCAGCACGACCAGGATGAGGACCGCGAGGATCGCGAAGCCGATCAGGTCGGGCGAACGCAGGCGCGTGAGTGCGGTCGAATTCGCGGGCATTGCCGTTTCACCTTCTGACCTTGAGGACGAACAGTCCCTGCGGGCGGATCATCAACAGCCCAATGACGGCGAGCAGCGTGATCACCTGCGCCATCGAGCCGCTTGTGAAGAACTCGAGCGTCGAGCGCGTCTGCGAGATCGACAGCGCCGACGCGATGGTGCCGAGCAGGCTCTGTGCGCCGCCGAACACGACGACCAGGAAGGTGTCGACGATGTAGAGCTGGCCTGCGGTGGGCCCGGTCGAGCCGATCATCGTAAAGGCGGAGCCCGCCACGCCGGCGATGCCGCAGCCGAGCCCGAAGGTGAGGCGGTCGATCCGCCGCGTGTCGATGCCGACCGCGCCGCTCATCGGCCGGTTGGCGACCACGGCGCGCACCTGCAGGCCCCAGCGCGAGCGGAACATGAGCAGCGCGACGATGCCGGTGATGATCAGCGTCAGCACCATCACGAACAAGCCGTTGATCTGCACCTGGATCGCGTCGGTGACGTTTAGCGAGCCCATCATCCATTGCGGAAGCTCGACGCCGACCTCGCGCGCGCCGAAGATCGAGCGGAACGCCTGCTGCATGATGAGGCTCAGGCCCCAGGTCGCCAGCAGCGTGTCGAGCGGGCGTTTGTAGAGATGGCGTATCAGCAGCCACTCGGTCGCGATCCCGGCGGCGCCCGAGACGATGAACGCGATCGCCATGGCGACGAAGAAGTAGCCGGAGAAGAGCCCGGGCAGATGGGTCTGGAAGACATGCGACGTGAGATACGTCATGTAGGCGCCGAGGATCATGAACTCGCCGTGCGCCATGTTGATCACGCCCATCTGCCCGAAGATGATCGCGAGCCCGAGCGCCATCAGCACGAAGACCGAGAACAAGATCAGTCCGGCGAAGCCCTGCATCGCCAGGATCGACATGAAGTCGCCGAACGAATAATCGCCGAGCATCTGCGTTGCGTCCTTGTCGGGTGAAAATGGCGTGTTCGGATGAGCGGGCGCCCCGACAGGGGCGGGACGCCCGCCATGCAAGCTACCGGGACATCATTGGTAGCCTTTGGGGAAGGGATTGGGCTCGACGAGGTCGGCGGTCTCGTAGATCACCTCGTACTGGCCGTCGGTGCGCGCGCGGCCGACC
Source organism: Xanthobacteraceae bacterium (assembly GCA_036491235.1). Lineage (GTDB taxonomy): Bacteria > Pseudomonadota > Alphaproteobacteria > Rhizobiales > Xanthobacteraceae > JAVDCA01. Next base: position 6,638 of record DASXCK010000214.1, read on the forward strand.
CGGGTCTTGCTCCACAGGTGATGGTTCTCGTGGATCCGGACGTAGCCTTCGGGCGCGCCCTTGAACTCGATGCCCGGCGAGGCGGCCGCGATCTTGTCGATATCGAACGAGCCTGCCTTCTCGGCCGTGAGCTTCCACAGCCAGGCGCCGAGATAGGCCGCCTGGGTGACGTCGCCGATCACGGTCTTCTCGCCCCACATCTTCTTGAACGCAGGGACGAACGCCTTGTTGTTCGGGTTGTCGAGCGACTGGAAATACTTCATGCACGCGTAGGCGCCCGCGATGTTCTCGCCGCCGATGCCGTCGATCTCGTCCTCGGTGACCGAGATAGTGAGTAGCGTCTGCTTGGAGAGGTCGATCCCGGCCGCCTTGAGTTGCTTGTAGAACGCGACGTTCGAGCCGCCGACCACGATCGCGTAGATGACGTCCGGGCGCGTGAGCTTGATCTTGTTGATGACCGAGTTGAACTGGGTATGGCCGAGCGGGAAGTACTCCTCGCCGACGACCTTGCAGCCCTGCAGGTGGCCCTCGATGTGCTTGCGCGCGATCTTGTTCGACGTGCGCGGCCAGATGTAATCGGAGCCGATCAGGTAGAAGCTCTTCGCCTTCTTGGTCCTGTTGACCCAGTCGAGGCCGGCGAGAATCTGCTGCGTCGCTTCCTGGCCGGTGTAGATGACGTTCTTCGACTGCTCGAGGCCTTCGTAGAAAGTCGGGTAGTAAAGCATGCCGTTGTACTGCTCGAACACCGGGAGCACCGCCTTGCGCGAGGCCGAGGTCCAGCAGCCGAACACAGCCGCGCACTTGTCGTTGACCAGCAGCTTCTTGGCCTTCTCGGCGAACGTCGGCCAGTCGCTGGCGCCGTCCTCTTGGATGAACTTGATCTTGCGGCCGAGCACGCCGCCCTGCTCGTTGATCTGCGAGATCGCGAGCTTCTCGGCCTCGACCGATCCGGTCTCCGAGATCGCCATCGTGCCGGTCACCGAATGGAGGATGCCGACGGTCACGTCGGTATCTGTGACCGCGAGGCCGGTGGTGTTGATCTTGGCGGTCGGCAATGTGTTCGCAAAGGCGCCGCTCGGCGCCAGCGCCGCGGCGCCGAGCGCGGCGGCACCGACGAGCAACTCGCGGCGGTTGGGAATGAGAAGGTCGGTGGTTCGTTTCCTGGATGACATGCGACGCCTCGATCCGTTGCCGGCGGGTTATGACTTTGAAGCAGGCCGGACTCGCTTCTGGCGTTTACTATCCGCGGTATTTGTTGCGGTGCAGCATACGTCGTTTGACGTATATGCGTACGGCGGATAGCGTACGAACATCCCTGCGCGACAAGGGGGGAACGCGATTTATTCCCCGAGCGCAGGAGCTTTCGCATGGGTGCGAATTTTTGCACCGCACACTGCCGCCTTTTTGCGCATGCGGCGGCAAGTCAGGGAGGGCGGGCGGGCAAAATCGGGAGCGGACGAGGCGAATTCGCGTGGCTGCGGGGTGTCAGGCGTCGATGACGGCACAACAGCGGATCGTGCGGGTGCGGCGCAGCTACAATCAGTGGGTCGCCAACCAGACGCTCGAGGACTACGCGTTGCGCTTCACGGCGAAGAGCGCGCGCCGCTGGTCGAGCTTCCGCGTCGCCAACACGGCGATCGGCGCGGTCTCCTTCCTGGCGCTCGAGGCGATCGGCGGGTCGATCACGGTCAACTACGGCTTCGTCAACGCCGGCATCGCGATCCTGGTGGTGGGCGCGGTGATCTTTCTCACAAGCTTGCCGATCGCGCGCTACGCCTCGACCTATGGTGTCGACATCGATCTGCTTACGCGCGGCGCCGGCTTCGGCTACATCGGCTCGACCATCACGTCGCTGATCTACGCGTCGTTCACGTTCCTGTTTTTCGCGATCGAGGCGGCGATCATGTCGCTCGCGCTTGAGATGTGGTTCGGCCTTCCGCTGTTCATTGGCTACGTGATGAGCTCGCTCGTCGTCATCCCCCTGGTGACGCACGGCATCACCTTCATCAGCCGGCTTCAGCTGTGGACGCAGCCGTTCTGGATCGTGCTGCACCTGCTCCCGTTCGGCTTCATCGCTTTCGCGGATGCCGGCGCGTTCACGCGCTGGACGCACTTCGACGGGCTCGCGGGCGCGCGCGGACAGTCCTTCGACATCATCCTGTTCGGAACCGCCGCGACGGTGGCGTTCTCGCTGATCGCGCAGATCGGCGAGCAGGTGGACTTCCTGCGTTTCCTGCCGCCGCGCCCCCAGAGCGGCCGATGGCGTTGGTGGCTCGCCAATCTCTCGGCCGGGCCGGGCTGGATCGTTCCCGGCGCCCTCAAGCTGCTCGCCGGCTCGTTTCTCGCCTGGCTCGCGGTCGAGCACATGGTGCCGACCGACAAGGCAGTCGAGCCGACGCAGATGTACCGCATCGCCTTCCGGTACGTGTTCTCTTCACCCGGAGTTGCGCTCGGTTTCACGGGTGCCTTCGTGATCATCTCGCAGATCAAGATCAACGTGACCAACGCCTACGCGGGCTCGATCGCGTGGTCGAACTTCTTCTCGCGCCTCACCCACAGCCATCCGGGTCGGGTGGTGTGGCTCGTCTTCAATGTCGCGATCGCGCTGATGCTCATGGAGCTCGGCATCTTCAAGATGCTCGAGCATATCCTCGGCCTCTATTCCATCGTGGCGGTGTCGTGGGTGAGCGCGCTCGTCGCCGATCTCGTCATCAACAAGCCGCTGGGCCTCAGCCCGAAGGGCATCGAGTTCAAGCGCGCGCACCTCTACGACATCAACCCGGTCGGCGTCGGCGCCATGTCGATCGCGACCGTCGCGGGTCTCGTCGCGATGTCGGGCACGCTTGGCCCGGTCGTCCAGTCGCTCGCCGCCTTCGTCGCGGTGGCTACCGCCTTCGTGATGGCGCCGGCGATCGCCTATGCGACCGGCGGGCGCTTCTACATCGCTCGCGCGCCGCGGCGCGACTGGAGCGGGCAGGCGGTGATCCGCTGCTCGATCTGCGAGCATCATTTCGAGGCCGAGGACATGGCGCACTGTCCGGCCTATACGGGCGCGATTTGCTCGCTGTGCTGCTCGCTCGATGCGCGCTGCGGCGACTGCTGCAAGCCGCAGGCGCGTCTGTCCGACCAGGTGATGGCGCTGGCGCGCCGCACGATGCCGGCCGCGGTTACCCGCATGCTCAACACCGACATCAGCCACTTCCTGGGTGTGTTCGTGCTCTTCGTGGCCGTGATCGGCTCGGCCCTCTCGGTCGCCTACCTGCAGGTCTCGCCTGCGGCGGAGATGTCGAAGGAGGTGGTCAAGTCGGCTTTCTGGACCGTGTTCTTCATCCTCACCATCATCGCCGGCGTGATCGCGTGGCTGTTCGTGCTGGCGCAGAACAGCCGCAAGTTCGCCGAGGAGGAGACCCACCGGCAGACCGATCTCCTAATGAACGAGATCGAGGCGCACAAGCGCACCGACGCCAAGCTGCAGCGTGCCAAGGAGAAGGCGGAAGCGGCCAGCAAGGCGAAGAGCCGGCACGTGGTCGGCCTGAGCCACGAGCTGCGCACGCCGCTCAACGCCATCCTCGGCTATTCGCAGCTGCTCGAGCGCGATCCCGCCATTCCGGCCCGGCGCGTCGATGCCGTCAAGGTGGTGCGCCGCAGCGCCGAACACCTGTCGGGGCTGATCGACGGCCTGCTCGACATCTCCAAGATCGAGGCCGGCCGATTCCACCTCGATCGCGTCGAGGTGCATATCGGGGAGTTCTTTGATCAGCTCATCGACATGTTCCGCCTACAGGCTGCCGCCAAGGGCCTCGCGTTTCGCCACGAGCTCAGCGAGCGCCTGCCCGCCGTGGTCTATACCGACGACAGCCGGCTCCGGCAGATCCTCATCAACCTGCTGTCCAACGCCATCAAGTTCACCGCGGCCGGCCACGTGACCTTCCGCGTCGGCTATCGCAACCAGGTCGCGACGTTCGTCGTCGAGGACACGGGCATCGGCATCGCGCCCGGCGACCTCGAGCGTATCTTCCAGCCGTTCGAGCGCGCGCATGCGCGCCTGGATGCGACCGGCACCGGCCTCGGCCTCACGATCACCAAGCTGCTGACCCAGGTGATGGGCGGCGACATCACGGTCGCGAGCGAGCCCGGCCGCGGCACTTCCTTCACGGTCAAGCTGCTGCTCTCCGCCGTCGCACGCCCGCGCGTCGCGTCGATCATGGAGGAGCGGGTGCGCGGCTATGTCGGCCCGCCGCAGACGGTGCTGGTCGTCGACGACAACGCGGTACAGCGCGACCTCGTCGTCGAGGTGCTCACGCCGCTCGGCTTTCGGGTCGAGACCGCGTCGGGCGGGCGCGAGTGCCTTGCGTTCGTCGAGCGGCTCCGGCCGAACCTGATCCTGCTCGACATCGCGATGCCGGACATGGACGGCTGGCAAGTAGCACAGCGCATCCGCAATGCAGGGCGCGAACGCCCCGCGATCCTGGTGCTGTCGGCGAATGCGCTCGATCCGGGCCGGCTCGCCGGCGTCGAGCGCCTGCACGACGACTATCTGATGAAGCCGATCGATCTGCGCCAGCTGCTCAAGAAGATTCATGCTCTCTTGAATATCGAGTGGACCTACGAAGAGCCGGCGGCCGAGGCGGTGAGCGCCGCGCCGGCGGCCGTTGTCGTCCCCTCCGCCGCCGACATTGTCGAGCTCATCGGTCTCGGCGAGATCGGCCACGTGCGGCGGATCCACGAGAAGCTCAACGACATCAGCAACGCGTCGCCGGCCTGCGCCGTCTTCGTCGGCGAATTGCGCGGCCTCGTGAAGGCGTTCGATCTCAAGCGCTATGTCGCGACCCTGGAGGCCATCCGGAACGGCCATGCCTAGAAAGGAGTGCAGGAACATCGTCCTCGTGGTCGACGACTCGCCCGGCACGCTCGGTGTCCTCACCGATGCGATCGAGGAGGCCGGCATGACCGTGCTGGTGGCGCGCGAGGGCGAGGACGCGCTTGCGATCGTCGAGAAGGTCACGCCCGACGTCGTGCTGATGGACGCCGTCATGCCCGGCACGGACGGTTTCGAGACCTGCCGCCGCCTGAAGCAGAACAAGGCGCTCGCGCATGTGCCGGTCATCTTCATGACCGGCCTCAGCGACTCGGACCACATCATCGAAGGGCTGGAGGCGGGCGGCGTCGATTACGTCACCAAGCCGATCGTGCCGGGCGAGCTGCTCGCGCGCATCCGCGTCCACCTCGCCAACGCGCGCATGGCGCACAGCGCGCGCGCCGCGCTCGACGTGTTCGGCCGCTTCCTGCTCGCCGCGAGCCTCGACGGCCGCATCCTGTGGTGCACGCCGCAGGCCGGCAGGCTGCTCGGCGCCGCCTTCCGGGATTTCGACACCGAGGGCTACGTGCTGCCGCGCAACGTATGCGACTGGCTGCAGCAGTCCGCCGCGGTCGCGAAGCCGAACGTCACCCCCGCGGTCGACCTCGCGCCCGGCGCCGCCATGGGACTGCGCCTCGTCTATGTCGGCCAGGTCGGCCCCGACGAATACCTCCTGCGCCTCGTCGAGGGCGGCGCCGAGGATGACCAGAGCGTGCTCAAGCAAAAGCTTGCCGTCACCGGGCGCGAAGCCGAGGTGCTCCTGTGGATCGCGCGCGGCAAGTCGAACCGCGACATCGCCGAGATCCTCGACTTGAGCCCGCGCACCGTGAACAAGCACCTCGAGCAAATCTACGCCAAGCTCGGCGTCGAGAACCGCGCCTCCGCAGCCGCGCTCGCGGTGCGGACCATCAGGATCCGTTGAGCGGACGTTGCGGGCCGCGCGCTCGGTCCGCAATTTCTTACCCGGGCTCCGTGAAGGGGGATTACCGCCGCCTGCAACGGGCGCGCCGCGATCGCGCGCCTGCCGCGCCCGCCTGTGTTGTCGGGCGCAAGATGACAATGGAACTCGTGTGAGCAGGGGTGTGGAAGGTTTCAACTTTTGTTGATCGCGTCGGAATGGGCCCTCCATGGGGGCGCGCGTTGTTGGTTTTGTGCAGGGAACTTCGAGGAACACGAGATGATTGATTTACCGCTGCGACGAATTGCTCTTTCCTTTCCGCTGGTCGTGGCCGCGACCCTTTCGGCTTGGGCCGCCCCCAAGGCGAGGGTGGAAAGGTTCGACGGACCCTGGAGCGTCGTCATCGTCACTGACCAGGGAACCTGCGACCGCGCCTATCGCTATGGCTTGCGGATCGAAGCAGGCCGCGTGCTCTACGCGGGCGGTTCGGACGTCAGGATTTCAGGACAGGTCGACGCTAAAGGGCGCGTTTCCGTCGAGGTCCGTTCCGGCGACTCGTCGGCCCGCGGCAACGGCCGCCTGTCGGACTCGGGGGGCGAAGGCCGCTGGGAGGGGAGATCGCAGAACGCGACCTGCTCCGGCCACTGGCAGGCCGAGCGGGGCGGCAGCGGCTGACAAGCCCGCCGAAAGCGTTTCCCGCGTCATGCTCGCGCTTGTTGCGGGCATGCACCTATTCTTACTTTCTTGCTCGTGTGCGGCGCAGCGACGCCGCGTCCTTACTCCGCCGCGATCGACATCGTCGCGCGGATTTCCGCGCGGAAGTTGTTGATCGAGGTGAGGCCGCCCTTCTTCTCGACGTGCCAGAAGGTCCAGCCGTTGCACGCCTCGAGGCCCTGCGCGAGCGCCCGATGCGATGGATCGTCCCTTCTGTCCCCCTGGTCCGGGCCGCGATCCCACCGGCATGGAGCGCCAAGGCCAGAGTCGCGACCGTGAACAGGTTCGGCGGGCCTTGGAGCGTCGTCATCATCACGGATCAGGGGACCTGCGACCGCGCTTATCGCTACGGCCTGCGGATCGAGGGTGGCCGCGTCCATTATGCCGGCGAATCCGGTGTCGATGTCTCGGGGCAGGTCGACGCCAAGGACGGGTGTCGGTCGCCGTTCGCTATGGCGGCTCGACGGCGGGCGGCAGCGGGTCGCTTGGACGACGACGCGGCGAAGGCCAGTGGCAAGGCAATTCGCAGGACTTGAGCTGCTCCGGACGCTGGCAGGCCGAACGGGGCGGGCAGGGGCGCGCTCGCGCCCGGTTGTCGCATCATTCCTTGATTGATCGATCGTTCTTGGCCGCTGGCGTTGCGGTGCGGATCGCCTTGGCGCCGCCACTTTGAGGCAATTGCATAGGCGGACGTTTACCGTCGTTTGTCATGCGATCATTGCAATAAGGAATCAATCAATTCGCGTGACGATCGTCGGCGCGCGCTGCACGAGGTTGCCACATGAACCCGATGTTCGGACTTGCCCGTGGATTGACGCTCGCGCTCGGCCTTGGGCTGAGCCTTTCGCTCGGCCTGCTCGTACATCCGGCGGCGGCCCAGCTCGCGGACGTGACGTCGCAGACCTTCGGCGCGTATCTGCAACCTGGCGCCACGCTCAGCTCGTACACGGAGCGCCTGCACCAGGAATTTCACCAGCTCGACGCCGACCAGGACGGCGGGCTGACCGCGGCGGACGCCGATCTGCACGACGCCGTCGCGAAAGCGCAGCTGCGCGCGACGGCCGCGATCGCGCTCCTGCGCGCCGATCTCGATCACGACGGCGCAGTGACGGCGGACGAGCTGCGCCGCTATCTTGCCTACGAGCGGCGCAGCCAGCCCGGCGCCTCGATCGCGCAATCGATCGAAGCCGAGGTGCGCCGCGTGATGGCCGCCGACAAGGACGGCGACGGCAAAGTGACTCTCGCCGAAGCGATGAACGCCGCCGAGACCGTCGCGGGAAACCGCTACAGCATGAGCTTCGGCCTCTCGGCGCGCGTGCGCCAGCTCATCGCGCTGTCGCGCAACGGCGATGGACGCCTCACGCTGGCGCAGTTCGAGGCGCTCGGCGCCGAGCAGTTCCGCGCCGTCGACACCGACGACAACGGCACGATCTCGCAGGACGAGATCAATGCCTTTCGCCGCCGCCAGCTCGAGGAGACGCGGCGCAAGGCGCAAGCCACGCTCGAGGCGAAGACGCAGGCCGAATGCGTCATGCCCAAGGCGTCCGACGCCGCCAAGGTCGTGCTGTTGAGCGCGCATCGCGCCGAGGCGCTGTCGCGCGTCGCCGTCGGCTCGCAGGAAGTCGTCACCGGCACCGGCGAGATCAGGATCGAGCCGGGCGCCGAGCCGCTCTACGTCGTCGTCATCACGGACGAGCCGACCATCTGGCGCGTGACCGGCGCGGCCGACCGCATCGAGCGCCTCGTCGGCGCCGCGCTCTCGAACACGACGGCCAAGCCGCGCGTTTCCTTCGCGTCGGGCACGATCTTCATGGGTTCGCCCGTCGATGCCTCCAAGCAGCCCGATACGACGCCGTTGATCGGGTTCACCGGCGTGCCGGCCGAGCGCATCAGCTTCGTGGCGCGGACGAACTGCTTCAAGGCCTTCGTCGAGGCGAAGTCGGTCGACGCGATCACTTCAGTCGCGCTCGTGCGCCGCCACAGCGGCAAGGAGCCGAGCGTGGTCGTGGGCCGCTACAATGTGGGCGCGTTCCTTCTCCCGTCCGGCACGATCCGCTCCGGCTACGACGACAAGACGCAGCCGCGTCTGACCATCGTCAAGGAGTTCGGCAGCCTGACGCTGCGCGGCGATACGAGCGGCGTCGTCGTGCAGACCGGCCCGGTCGATCTCGACGAGGATCTGGCGCGGTCGCGTCCGGGCGGCATCGTCGACGTCGACGAGAAGGCGGTCGTCGCGAGCCGGCCGGCCGAACGCTACGAGCTCCTGCCCGGGCTCGCCGGCCTCATGCAGCTGCAGAACACGCGCGCAATCACCCGCAACAGCCAAGGCGAGTTCATCATCCACCGCCAGATCCGCTTTCCTCCCGGTCTTGCCGATCACCCGGTGAAATTCGTGCTGCTGCACGGCGTTCCGCTGCCGACGGGCGACACCGGCGGCGTGACGGTGATCTCCGAGGACAGCGGCGAGGTGATCAAGTATGATCGGCGGTAGGCGGGCATCCAGGGCGAACGCTTGCCCCGGACCTGAACCCGGGTGAATACGTGTTGGTCCGCAGGGCGGAAGGACTCCGCGAGGAGGTCACCGCTGCCGCGATCAAGGCGGTGATCGCACACCAGCTTGCCAGCGAAATGAAGAAGCGGCGGATTACGAAGAAACGGATGGCTGAGTTGATGAAGACCAGCCGAGCGCAAGTCGACGGGCTACTCCATCCGCAGAACGGAAGCGCCACGATCGAGAGTCTTCAGCGCGCAGCGCGTGTTGTTGGACGCGAGTTGAGGATGGAGTTGGTTTGATCGGAGCGCCACGCCCCTTGCCGGGCGCGAAGACTGGACGCCCGGCGCAATCGCGCCTCCGCGGCCGCACGATCGGGATCAGGTAGAGCACGGCCCAGCGCGTCCGTCCGCCGGCGGCGCATCGGCATTCCTGACCGGCTACGCGGACCAGCTTCTTTGCCCGTCATGCCCGGGCTTGTCCCGGGCATCCACGTCTTCTCGGTGAGGAGTTAAGCAAGACGCGGATGGCCGGGACAAGCCCGGCCATGACGGTCTGCTGCGATTGGGGACGAATTAGCGACGGGAATCGGCGGAGAAGTCGCTACTCCGCCGCGATCGACATCGTCGCGCGGATCTCCGCGCGGAAGCTGTCGATCACGCGCAGCCCGCCCTTCTTCTCGACGTGCCAGAAGGTCCAGCCGTTGCACGCCTCGAGGCCCTGCGCGAGCGCGCCCATGCGGTGGATCGAGCCGACCGCGTCGCCGAGCGCGACCGCGCCGTCGGCGCGCACCAGCGCCTTCACGTTGCGCTTGGCGTTCACCAGCGTGTCGCCGGGCGCGATCATGCCGCGCTCGATCAGCGCCGCGAACGGCACGCGCGGCGCCTCGCGTGCGGTCTGGAAATTGGCGAGGCTCGCCTCCGGCAGCGGCTCGACCGCGGCGATGCGCTCGCGCGCCGCCGCCGCGTATGCCTCATCGCGCTCGATGCCGATGAAGCGGCGACCGAGGCGTTTTGCCACCGCGCCGGTCGTGCCGGTGCCGCTGAACGGGTCGAGCACCAGGCCGTCGGGCCGCGAGGCCGCGAGGATCACGCGGGCGAGCAGCGCTTCCGGCTTCTGCGTCGGATGCAGCTTCTTCTTGTCCTTGCCCTTGAGCCGCTCCTCGCCGGTGCACAGCGCGAGCGTCCAGTCGGAGCGTACCTGGATGTCCTCGTTGCCGGCCTTGAGCGCCTCGTAATTGAAGGTGTAGCGCGCGTCCGCGCTGCGGCTCGCCCAGATCAGCGTCTCGTGCGCGTTGGTGAAGCGCCGGCCGCGGAAATTCGGCATCGGGTTCGACTTGCGCCAGATCACGTCGTTGAGGATCCAGAAGCCGAGGTCCTGCAGCACCGCGCCGACGCGGAAGATGTTGTGGTAGGAGCCGATCACCCACAGCGTCGCGTCCGGCGCCATCACGCGCCGGCATGCCATCAGCCAGGCGCGGGTGAAGTCGTCATAGGCCGCAAAGCTCGCGAACTTGTCCCAGTCGTCGTCGACCGCGTCGACGCGCGAGTCGTCGGGGCGCTTGAGGTCGCCTTGGAGCTGGAGATTGTAGGGCGGATCGGCGAAGACGAGATCGACGCTTCCCGCCGGCAGCTTGCTGAGCTCGGCGATACAGTCGCCGTTCAGGATCTGCGGCGTTCGCGCGGACTCGAAATGGAAGCGGGGCGCCCTGACGGACGCCCCGCGACGCGGCACAACCATGACTCAGAACTCTGACTCTGGCGACGCAGTCGGCGACGCGGGACCTACAACCGACGTTTGGATACTGGCGTGCCAAGGTAAAAAACGACTTAACCGCGCAGAATTGTGCGCACATCCGCGCGAATGCAAGAAACCCCTGCGGCACAGCGATATCTCGCAATTTCGCCGCAGCGCGTGTCCAACTCATTGTCAAAACGTAAACGCGGGCCCACATTGTATGGCGGCCCGACCCGGCAGGATTTGCCGGGTGCACCGTTTCACCCATGGCCAGGCGCGCGAGGGAGCGAATCGATGCGGTGGGAAGATCTCGAGCAGAGCAGCAACATCGAGGATCGCCGCGAGGAGGGCGGTTATGTCGCCGGCGGCGGTGGCGGAGGCTTTCCGATCGGCGGCGGCGGGATGGGCCTCGGCACCATCGCGGTGATCGCGCTGGTCGGCTGGGGCGTGTTCGGCATCAGCCCGATCACCATGATCGCGCTGTTGAGCGGCGGCGGTTATCACCAGACGTACCAGCAGCCGCGTCCGGCCAACACGCAGGCGCGCCGTACCGGCACGCCGACCGATCAGATCGGCAACTTCGTCTCGCGCGTCCTCGGCAGCACCGAGGTCGAGTGGAAGGACATTTTTGCCAAGAGCGGCGGAACTTACCGGCCGCCGACCCTGGTCATGTTCAAAGGCTCGACTGACGCCGGATGCGGCACGGCGCAGAGCGCCATGGGCCCGTTCTATTGCCCCACCGATCAAAAGGTCTATCTCGATACCTCGTTCTTCCGCGAGATCGAGACACGCTTCAATGGCTGCAGCGGCAGCGCCTGCCAGTTCAGTCAGGCCTACGTGATCGCACACGAGGTCGGCCATCACGTGCAGAACCTGCTCGGCATCCTGCCCAAGGTGACCGCGCAACAGCGCACCGCGAGCAAGGTCGATGCGAACCGGCTGCAGGTCCGCGTCGAGCTGCAGGCGGACTGCTTGGCGGGCGTGTGGGCGAACCACGAGAACGCGCGCCAGCAGCGCTTGGGCAAGCCGCCGTTCTTCGACAAGACCGACGTCGCGGCCGCGTTGCAGACGGCGTCCGCGATCGGTGACGACACCCTCGAGCGCAAGGCGACCGGCCGCGTGGTGCCCGACAGTTTCACCCACGGCAGCGGCGCCCAGCGCCAGCGCTGGTTCACCAACGGCCTCGAGCAGGGCACGCTCAAGGCCTGCGACACGTTCGGGGCGAGCAGTTTGTAATTTGTCGCACGGCGCTTCGGTTCCCTTCCCCCCGCGCGCGAGGCGCGTGGCGGGGAGGGGAGCGCACGCGCCGTGCGCACCTCGCCCTTGATCTCCGCGCGGGTGCTGCTACCGTTCGCGCTCGGGGACATCGCAGGCTCCCCTTCAGACCCTCGTCCAAGCGCTGCGCAACACTCGACGCTTCGAGGAGATTGCGCGTGGACGTCCTCAAGACCTCGATCGCACCCACCGGACGCACGGATGAAGCTGCGGCCCGCCGCCGCGATCTGCGCCTCATCCTCGCGGCGCGTGCGGCGCGTAATTTCGGCGACGGTTTCGCCGTCATTATTCTTCCGGCCTACCTGAGCGCGGTCGGCTATCAGCCGGCGCAGATCGGCGTGGTCGCGACCGCCGCGCTCGCCGGCTCGGCGCTGCTCACGCTCTGCGTCGGCTACCTCGCGCCGCGGTTCGACCTGCGCAACCTGCTCATCGCGGGGGCGCTGCTGATGGCCGTCACCGGGCTCACGATGCCGAATGCGCATCATCTCGTGCTGATCCTCACGATCGCCTTCATCGGCACCATGAATCCCTCGACCGGCGACATGGGCGTGCTCGTGCCGATCGAGCACACCGTGCTGGCACGCGAGGCGGCAGACGCCGATCGCACCAGGGTCTTCGCCCGCTACAGCCTGATCGGCGCGATCGCGACTTCGGGCGGCGCGCTCGCGGCCGCGACGCCCGACTTGCTGCGCACGATCGGGATCGGTGCGCAGCCGGCATTGCAGGCGATGCTTTATCTCTATGCGGTGCTCGGCCTCTTCGGCGTCGCCTGCTACCGCGCCCTGCCGCGCGCCGTGCATGGCGAGGCAAGGCCGCCCGTCGCGGCGCTCGGCCAATCCCGCCGCGTCGTCTACAAGCTCGCGGCGCTGTTCAGCATCGATGCCTTCGCGGGCGGCTTCGTGGTGCAGTCGCTGGTGGCGCTCTGGCTGTTTCAGCGTTTCGGCCTCTCGCTCTCCGCCGCCAGCACCTTCTTCTTCGGCACGAGCGTGCTCGCCGCCTTCTCGTTTCCGGCTGCCGCGTGGCTGGCGCGGCGCATCGGCCTCATCAACACCATGGTCTACACGCACGTGCCGTCGAGCCTCTGCCTGATCGCGGCGGCGTTCGCGCCCAATCTCGTGGTGGTGCTCGCGCTCCTGCTCGTGCGCGCCGCGCTCTCGCAGATGGATGTGCCGACCCGCACCTCCTACGTCATGGCGGTGGTGACGCCACAGGAACGGCCCGCCGCCGCGAGCGTCACCACGGTGCCGCGCAGCCTCGCGGCGTCGCTCAGCCCCGCGCTCGCCGGCCTCATGCTCGGTACGCCGTATTCGGGTCTGCCGTTCGTCATCTGCGGCGCGCTCAAGATCGTCTATGACGCGGCGCTGCTTCTCTCTTTTCGCCATATCAAACCGCCGGAAGAGCGCGAGACGGCGTGAATCATCGTGTGCGTGCTTGCGCCGTCGATATCCGCTTGCGAAGCTGCCTGATAACCCGCGTGCAATCCGAGAGACCCGACATGGCCCGCAAGGTAGTTATCCCGGCACTCGCGTTCGTCTGTCTCGCGCTTCCCGTGCACGCGCAAACGCCCCCGCCGGTGAACCCGAAGGATTTTCCCGACGGGCCCGGCAAGGAGATCGTCACCACCACCTGCAACACGTGCCACGCGGCAACCCGCGTGAAGGCGGGCTACACGCCGGAAGGCTGGGACACGGTCGTGCACATGATGCAGAACTTCGGCGCGCCGGTGGACGCCAAGGAGTGGCCGGTCGTCAAAGCCTACCTGGTCAAGAATTTCCCCGAGCGCGCGCGGCCGCCGGCAAAAATGATTCCGGGCGCCGCACAGGTGAAGATCGCCGAATGGCCGCTGCCGAGGCCGGGCGAGCGCCCGCACGATCCGGCGCGGGGGCGCGACGGTAGCATCTGGTGGTCGGGCCAGCTCGCCAACCTGATCGGTCGCCTCGATCCGAAGACCGGCCAGTTCAAGGAATATCCCATCGAGCGCCCGATGACGGCGCCGCATGGCCTCGTCGAGGACAAGGACGGCAACATCTGGTTCACCGGCAACTTCGCCGGGCTGATCGGCAAGCTCGATCCGAAGACCGGCAAGGTCACCGAGTATCCGCTGCCCGACCCGAAGGCGCGCGATCCGCACACGCTGATCTTCGACCGCAACGGAATCTTATGGTTCTCGGTGCAGCAGGGTAATTTCGTCGGCCGCCTCGACCCGAAGACCGGTGCGATCAAGCTCGTGCAGCCGCCGACCGCCAACGCGCGGCCCTACGGCCTGGCCGTCGATTCAAAGAATAAAGTGTTCTTCGTCGAGTTTGGCGCGCCCAAGGTCGCGACCATCGACGACGACATGAAGATCACCGAATGGACGCTGCCCGATCCCGGCGCGCGGCCGCGCCGCATCGCGATCGATGCCGACGACATGATCTGGTACACCGACTTTGCGCACGGCTTCCTGGGCCGGCTCGATCCCAAGACCGGCAAGATCACCGAGTGGCAGTCGCCGAGCGGCCCGCAGTCGCAGCCCTACGGCATCGCCTACACCAAGGGCGCGCTGTGGTACTGCGAATCCTACGCCAAGCCGAACACCATCGTGCGCTTCGATCCGAAGACCGAGCAGTTCCAGACCTGGGCGATTCCGGGCCGCCTCGGCGGCGACATCGTGCGCAACATGGATGTGGACCGCGACGGCAACGTGCTGCTCGCCAACAGCCTCGCCAACGAGGTCGGGGTGGTGGCGATAAAATGATGCGTCATAAGTAAACGCGTCATGCCCGCGAATGCGGGCATCCACGTCTTGCTTTCGTCGGTGCAGAGAAAGAAAAGACGTGGATGGCCGGGACAAGCCCGGCCATGACGGTGGGAATCGAGGCGCCCATGGCCGGCATCGACGAAACCAAGTCCTTCATCCCGCTGCGCATCGC